>JADGQR010000005.1 GCA_017881685.1 Gemmatimonadaceae bacterium | reverse complement strand
TACGACCTGTGGTCCGAGCTGGAGAAGGAATCAGGGAAGTCGTTGATGACGATCAACGGCGGGTTGATGATCGGGCCGGCTGATGGCGCGATCGTTCGTGGAACGATTCGCAGCGCGACAGAGCACAATCTTCCATACGAGACGCTCAACGCGGCGGAGACGCACGCACGTTATGGAGCGTTCGAGCTCGCTGACGATCTGGTGGCAGTGGTCGATCCCCGCGCAGGGTTTCTCGACCCTGAAGCGTGTGTCGAGGCACATGTCGATCTGGCTCGCGCCGCAGGAGCAGACACTCATTACGACGAAGCAGTATTGAGCTGGGCACCCGATGGCGATGGTGTTCGCGTGACAACGAAGATGGGCGATTATTACGCCGACTTTCTCGTCATCGCCGCGGGACCATGGAACGGGCACCTGCTTCGCGACCTCGAGCTCCCTTTGACAATCGAGCGACAGGTTGTCTTCTGGCTGGAGCCCGAAGAAAGCGCAATGTACGATAGTGCGCGATTTCCCATCTACGCGTACGAGTACAAGGCCGACCACATCTGTTACGGCTTCCCCAGATTGCCGCGTGGGGTGAAGGCGTCGGTTATGCACAGTGGCGAAGTCGTGTCCGATGTCGAGCGCGTGAGACGCTCGGTGGATGACGACGAGGTCGAGCCGTTGAGAGCAGCGCTGAGGCCCGTGGTGCCTGGACTTGCCGGTGCGCCGGTTCGGGAGAACGCCACCTGCGTCTTTACGAATACGCCGGATCACGATTTTCTGATCGATTTTCACCCCGCATACGCCCATGTGCTCATCTCGAGCCCCTGTTCGGGGCATGGGTTCAAGTTCTCGAGTGCGATAGGCGAGCTGCAGGCTGACCTGCTCATGGGTCACAAACCACGCTTCGACATCTCCCCGTTCAGGCTCGACAGGATAAGCCCTCGTTGACCGCTGACCGTTTGGACAGTTAATCTCAGCGGCCATGACAATCGCGCGCGAATTTCTTCCACTGGACGGGCTTGGACGCCGTCGCCTCAAAGTCGCGTTTGTCGGAACGCACGGAGTGGGGAAGACCACACTCTGCTACGAGCTCGCAGCTCAGCTCAAACGCCTCGACCTCAGCGTTGAGCTCGTGAAGGAAGTCGCGCGACGTTGTCCTCTGCCGATCAACGAACAGACGACTCCCGACGCACAGGCGTGGATCCTTCACACGCAGATGGCCGAAGAGCTCGCGGCTGCTGCGAGTTATGAAGTCGTCATCTGCGATCGATCGGTCCTCGACAACTATGCATATCTGGTTGCCCGTATCGGCCGCAGACCGGAGATGGACGCTTTGGTAAGGAGCTGGATTCCGACCTACAACTTCCTGTTCAAGGTTCCTGTTCTCGACGCACCATCCTTTGACGGAACTCGCGCTGTGAGTCGCAGCTTTCAGATGGAAATCGAAGAGAACATCGACGAGTTGGTCGAAACGTTCGGAGTTGGAGTTCTTCGACTCGATCCGATGGACCGGGAAGGCTGGATTCCGTCAGTGATTCAGACACTGGGCATGCCTCTGCGGCCACCGCAGATCGACATGTTCAGCGCCTCAGCCGCGTCACACTAAAAGCGTCCGTCACGCCCAGTACTGACTCAACAGCGAGTCGGCATCGCTCCAGTCCGTTGGAGTCTGAACGTCACCGGGCGACGCACCTGCGCTCAACAGTGCTTCGATAGACTCGGTAGTACGCCGTTCCTTCCAGTAGGAATCCGTCCCGGCACGAATCGCCAGCTGAAGCGGCGTTTGATCCTTTCCGTCGCGCGCATCAACGCGGGCGCCTCTCCACAGCAGGAGCTTCACGACTGAGTGCCTCGCGCGCCACGATGCCGCGTGCAGTGCAGTGCTGTTCCTCGCGATGCCAAAGTACCCGTCGCCTTCCTGCCACAGCGCATCGACCGGAACTCCGAGATCGAGAAGTCTCTCCACTCCCCGATCGTTGCCGTTACCGGCGAACATTCCGAGGATCGCGCCTCCGTTTGCAATGACTGCGTCTACGATCCCTGGCTCGGCGGAAATATCTCTCTGAATCGCGTCCTTGTCATCGAGAGCGCATGCTGCGAGAAGAGCTTCACCACCGGACAGCTCAATTGAAAACCCGCGCTCCCGAAACAGATTCAAAACATCGCCACGACCTCGATGTGCAACTATCTGAACGACGGATTTCGAGATGAGGTTCGAACGGCCCCTGTCGGGATTCCCTGCGATCAACAAGGGATTCGCGCCATGATCGAGAAGCAACTTGAAAATCTCGATGTGGTTGTCGCTGAGCGCTGCATTGTGAAGCGCGGTCTTTCCCCAATGGGTCTCCAGATTCGGGTTAATCCCGCTATCGAGAAGCATTTTGATGCCGTCGTAATCGTGCCAGTCGGTTTTTCGGAGCAGAAGCGTCGCGAGACTTTGTTCGTTGAGCTTGCCACTGTACAGAAGAACCTGAAGAGCGGCGTTATCGAACGTCTCGGCAGCGTGATATGGCGTTTCACCGTCGTTTGGATTCGCCCCTCTCTCGAGAAGCAGTCGCGTTAGCGGAGCGTGATGGGCGACTCCAGCCGCGCCGTAGATCACACTCTCCCACTCCGGTTCTGGTTGATGGCTCTTCTCGAACCAGCCGGTGTTAGCGCCTGCGCCGGCATCGAGCAACGCGGTTGCCGCACGAACGAACCCATCGGAGCGGTTCGCATCGAATTTCAGGTATTGTGAAAAACAGAGGTAGACGAGCGGATCCCAATCGCGCGGCCCGCTCTTCGTAACCGCGAGACTCCCGTCATGCGCGATGAATTCACGAACGGCTGCATCGTCGCCGAGTATCGCGGCCGTAACGATGTTCGCAGTTGCGATCTCAGGATGAGCCGCCAGTATTGACTCGGCCGCGTTGAGTGATCCGGACGAATGGGCCGAAAGTGGAACACACGCGGCGTTGATGAAGTCTGATACTGTGTCGGTCATAATCAGGTTAGATATCGTGTCAATGATTGTAGATGTTACCCGGAATACACACGAGGTGGAAGCGACGGTTGAGCGCTTCCACCGGCGTTCGCTCGAATATTTCGATCGTGAATCAAATGGTTCCAGCGGACTTGTAGCTGACAGCAATACTGTCGGCTCCAGGTCGAGCATCGCAGGAACGGGCTTTGGCCTCGCAGCCAATCTGGTCGCCGCAGAACGCGGCGGTATCAGCAGAGCTGAAGCAGCACGACGAACACTCAAAGCTCTGCGCTTTCTTACATCGAGCCCGGAATCAAGCGAACACGGATTCTTCTACCACTTCCTTCATCCGGACACCGGAGAGAGAGCGGGGAAGTGCGAGATATCGACAATCGATTCAGCGCTTCTCTTCGCCGGAGCACTCGCGGCATCTCAATACTTTGATGACGCAGGCAAGGAGGAGGAGCAGGAGATACGAACGCTTGGAGAGAATCTCTATCTCAACGCCGACTGGTCGTGGGCTTCGCCGCGTGCTCCGGTAATCTCTCACGGCTGGACGCCGGAGAAGGGATTTCTCCGATACGACTGGCGCGGCTACAACGAAGCTCTCCTGCTCTACATCCTCGCACTCGGCTCTCCGACCTACTCGGTCTCGGCGTCAGCGTACGACGGGTGGCTTGCATCGTACAAATGGAAATCCATATACGGTTACGAGCTTCTTTACGCTGGTCCGCTGTTCATTCACCAGATGGCGCATGCGTGGATCGACTTCCGCGGCATAGCTGACACGTACATGCGCGGACGAGATACCGACTATTTCGAGAACAGTCGCCGAGCGACGTACGTGCAGCGCGAGTATGCGATGAGAAATCCGCGAGGGCTTGCGGGTTATGGAGAGAACTGCTGGGGAGTGAGCGCGAGCGCTGGCCCGGCCAAGGGACGGTTTTACGGGTATCGTGCGCGAGGCGTTCCTTTTGGTCCGGACGACGGAACGATCTCTCCGCTCGCTGCCGCTGCGTCGCTTCCATTTGCTCCGGAGATCGTGCTTCCGGCGATGCGGCACATGGAGCGCACTTCGTTTGCGTCCTCCGACGAGACGGAATGTGCGCCTTGTTTCAATGCGACGTACTCGGCAGGCGACCGGGTGTGGACAGCATCGCACACGTTTGCGATCGATGAGGGTGCTGTCGCGCTGATGCTCGAGAATTATCGCAGCGGCCTGATCTGGAATCTGTTGAAGCGCTCGCCTCATGTGAGGCGAGGATTGGAGCGCGCTGGATTCTCCGGGGGATGGCTCGAAGAAGGTTAGATCGCCGGTCCCCCGGAGTTTGTCAGCGAATCGGGCGACTTCTCGAGCGGCCCTCGAGTCGCGCCTTGAGACTCAGCAGCTCGAGCTTCGATTGAACCCTGAACATCGACAACACCATTTGCGCGCTCGTTTCGGTGAGTGCGGTACTTGGTGCGGTTTTGCTGATAACGACGGTCGAGTCACCGACTTGAGCGACTGAATCGCGGCGAACAACGGTGAACTTGTGCCTCGGGTCCGGGCTGTCGAGCTGCCGGACAACCACCTGTCCCGGTACCACTTCGGCGATCTTCCACGTCACTGGCCGACCGCTCATTCCCCCGACCGCGCGCATGGAGATTCGGATCGAGTCACCGGGAACGAGAGTTCCGTGCTTGCCTGTATATACAGTGCTGCCGCCGGCCATCCATGTCGCGGCGGAGTCGGCGTCCGATAGCGAGGAGAAGACTCTGGCGGGTGTTGCGGCGATCGTGACCTTCACCGAGCCATCGGGTTCGAACCCACTCGAAATCTTGTGAAACCCCCACCAGGCGGCTCCCATAACGAGGACTACCACCGCGAGCAGAATACCGCCGATCCATTTCCACATAAGATTCCTTTGCGTCTGGTCGAGAGCGACAATCGAGGAGAATCGAGCGCGCGTCAAGAGTCTTCCATACCTACGTATGATGTTCAACGAGGAGTTTCGCCATCTTTGTTGGTGAAACGGACAATTCAGAGGTTGAAGTGACTGAGAAAGAAGCGGTGCTCGATCTGGTTGTGATTGGCGGTGGACCGTGCGGTCTGGCGACCGCGATATCGGCACAGCGTGCAGGCTTGAGTGCTGTTGTCATCGAGGCTCAGGCCGTCGTCAGCACGATCACGCATTACCCGAGTTACGTCCGCTTCTTTTCAACGGCCGAGAAGCTGTCACTCGGTGGAATTCCATTCGTCGTGGCGACCGAAAAGCCATCGCGGCGCGATGCGCTTGCCTACTATCGCGCAATTGTGAAGCACTTCGGAATCAATCTGCGGCAGTACGAGCGGGTGACGTCGATTGAGAAATCCGGCGAAGGATTTGTCGTTCATTCGACCACGCGTGACGGCGCGACACGTACGACGCAGGCAAAGGCAGTAGTCGTCGCTACCGGATATTTCGGATCCCCGAATTACCTTCGCGTTCCCGGCGAGGATTTGCCGCACGTCTCGCATGTCTATCGTGAAGGACACGAAGCGTTCGATCAGGATGTGGTAGTCGTCGGCGGAGGAAATTCGGCAGCGGAAGCTGCACTCGATCTCTGGCGATCGGGTGCCCGCGTGACACTCGTGCACTTCGGTCCGACATTCGACAAGAAGATCAAACCGTGGGTACTTCCCGACTTCGTTAATCGCGCCAAAGAAGGTGCGATTGCAACACGATGGGAAAGTCGCGTGAAATCGATCGCGACCGATGGTGTGACGATCACCGGACCTTCGGGTGAGGAAAAGCTCCCCGCGACTTTCGTCTACGTGATGACCGGCTTTGCACCGAATGTTGACCTGCTGCGGGATGCCGGCGTTCCAATCAATTCGATCACGGGAATTCCCGAGCACGATCCGAGCACTCTCGAGACGGCGATTCCTGGAATCTTCATCGCTGGCGTCGTCGTCGCGGGCTTTGACGCGAACAAAGTGTTCATCGAAAATGGCCGCTATCACGGTGACAAGATCGTCGCGCGGCTGCTTGGCGCGAGCGCACCGGCCGAGCCCAAGCTGAGCGCGGAACTGGATACATGAAAAATCAGTTGGGACTTGCGTCACAGCCGAACGCGCCATGATCAGCAAACCTTCGGATCGCGAGATTCACCTCGATTGTCGGGACCTTCGAATGGGACGGAATGCCCGGGCACGTCATCATCGAGACGACAGAGTTCGTCGACCCTGGAGACGGCCGCACTAAGATCATCGCGCGCTCGCTGTTCCACACAACCCAGGAGCGTGATGGAATGCTCGCCTCGGGGATGGAGGGTGGAGTGAACGAGAGCTACGCGGCGCTGGATCGCCTGCTGGAGAAATCGAACTAGAATAGGGGATGATGAAAACTCTCCGCTTTCTCACCGTTGCATCTTTCACCCTCTCCTCCGTGGCTCATGCCCAGCGCGTCGAGGGAGACTACACGATCAGCAACTTCCGGTTCGAAAGCGGAGAGTCTCTCCCATCCCTTCGCATCCACTACACGACGCTCGGCACTCCAAGAAAGGATGCGAATGGAGTAGTTCGAAACGCAGTGCTGATGCTTCACGGTACGACGGGCAGCGGCACTGGACTCGTCACGCCGATGTCGCCGTTGTTCGCGCGAGGCGAGCTGCTCGATACGACGAGGTACTATGTGATTCTTCCGGATGGGATCGGACACGGCAAATCGAGCAAGCCGAGTGACGGGCTTCGCATGAAGTTCCCGAGGTACAACTACGACGACATGGTCGACGCGCAGCAGGCCCTGCTGCTCAATGGTCTTGGCGTCAGTCACCTGCGGCTCGTGATGGGAACCTCCATGGGCTGCATGCACGCGTGGGTCTGGGGCGAGCGCTACATCGGATTTGTCGATGCTCTCGTGCCGCTCGCGTGTGCGCCAACCGCGATCGCCGGCCGAAATCGCATGCTGCGAGAGATGATCGTCGACAACATCGAGCGGGATCCCGAATGGAAAGGCGGCGATTACACCACCCAGCCTTTGACGGGACTCCGTGCCGCGATGGGGAATCTCTTCATCATGACGTCGGCCCCGCTCGTGCAACAGCGCCAGGCGCCGACCAGAGCTGCCGCAGACTCAGCCATTCTTGCCTATATCGACAGGCAAGCAAGCACACACGACGCTAACGATGTGATATACGCGTTCGAGGCGTCGCGGGACTACGATCCCTCTGCGCGGCTCGAGTCGATCACGATTCCTGTGCTCGCAATCAACTCGGCGGACGATTTCGTCAATCCGCCGGAGCTTGGGCTGATGGAGAAGCTGATCCCTCGCGTTCCGCACGCGCGCTACGTTTTGATTCCCATCAGCGAAAAAACACGCGGGCACGGAACGCATTCCGTACCCGCAGTGTGGCACGACTACCTCGCCGAGTTCCTCGCCTCACTGCACTGAGCGGATTGCTCGCTGTTTTCGCCAGATCCGCGTCGAAAGGTCGTTGGAGTGGCGGCAACGAAATCTCAGGAAGGCGCTGTATTCGGAAGAATCTGTTTCGCGAAAGACTCGGCATCGATATTCCCGCCGCAGACGACAATCCCGACGCTCTTTCCCTCGAGTCTCGAGCGTAGTGGATACATCAATGCAGCGAGAGCAGCGGCACCGGCTGGCTCTACGACCAGTTTTGCAGATCTGAACAACAATCGCATCGCATCGCGGATCTGATCGTCGTTGACCAGCACCACTTCGTCGACGAACATCTTGTTGAGCGCAAATGAGTACGGCTCGCATCGCGGAGCGCCGAGTGAGTCCGCGATTGTCCGCACCGCGTCGAGCGACTGGGGCGAGCCCTCCTTGAAACTCCGGTACATCGTGTCCGCGCCTTCCGGCTCGACGACATAGACCTCCGTATCAGGACTCATCTGCTTCACGGCGCACGCGACACCGCCCGTGAGCCCGCCACCACCGGCCGCGACGATCACTGCGTCGAGCGAAGCGCCTGCGTCGCGCATCTGATCGATGAACTCCATGCCGACCGATGCCGTTCCGAGCGCAGTCTTCGGACTCTCATATGGATGCACGAAGGTTCGTCCCTCGTTCGCTTCGATGTCTCGCACTTTTTCAAAAGCTTCGGTCACGTTGTCGACGAGCTGAACGTCGACGCCGAGCTCGCGGCAAAGCTGCAGCCGGAACGCATTGGCGGTCTTCGGCATCACTACCTTCGCCGTCGTTCCGAGAATCCTGGCAGAGTAGCCGAGTGAGATCGCGTGGTTCCCGGCGGAGACGCCGGTGACACCGCGTTTCAATGCCTCGGCATCGAGATCGAGCATCACCGACAACGCTCCTCGCGGTTTGAAGCTTCCCGTTCGCTGAAAGAGCTCTTCCTTGAGCCAGACCTGCGTCGATGCGCCGACTGCCTCGGCTACTGCGTCGTCGACGAGCTGTCGGATTGGTGTGGTCACAACGAGATCGCCGAGTCGCACGCGGTTGGCGCGAATTGCTTCGACGGTTGGTGGATCGATCCGCATTGGGGTCACTGGTTACCGCCGTGGGTTACAGATTGCTTCATCGAATCGCTTCATAGGTGAGAAGTGTATTTCCGTTTGAAAAAGTTCGACTTTCTGTCTGGTGCAGATCGAGCGGTCGATCGAGTCCCTCGAACATCGTCCTTCCTTTGCCGAGGGCGATAGGATTTACGACAATCTGATAGATGTCGATCAGGTTTTGCTGCGCCAGCTGGGAGACGATTGTGCCGCTGCCGAGAATGACGAGGTCGCTGCCCGGTTCTTTCTTCATCTCTCGTATTCCCGGGAGGAGATCGGCGACGATCTTCGTATTGTTCCAGTTCGAGTGTTTGAGTGAGCGCGAAAACACGATCTTGGCGCGGCTGTTCATTCCCTCCGCCACTTCAGGGTCGTTCTTCGCGGCCATGGGTGTGGGCCAGTAGCTCACCATCATCTCGTATGTGACTCTGCCGAACAGCAGCATGCCTTCGCCGCCGGCGTTGCCTGAGACGAAGTCGTTCCATTCGCGGTCGTCGCGGCTTTTGTGGGCCCAGCTCAAGTCCCCGTTCGATCCGGTAAAGTAGCCGTCCAGCGAGATCTGATTGAACACGATGATTTTTCGCATGATTCTGTCCGTCAATGGTTTCGGGCGCCGGCCGCACCGATTCTGCCGCTCTGTACTGAGCTACAAGAAAGGCCGTGTCGGAGACATGACCGATCGCTGCATCTGTCATGTGTTATCGACTACCGGTTCTCGGACTTGAAGAGGACAAAATCCGTAGACGGTGGAGCATGACCCAGCTGCCGGAACATGAGCGTTATCTGGCCGCGGTGATACGTGGAATGATTTGCGACGTGAACGAGCAGGTCCTGAAGGATATGCTGGTCAGGCTTGCCGCTCAGGTATGTAAACGAGAGTGGTGATGCGAGCGCGCCGTCAGACAGGCTATCGAGATAAAGCGTTCGCTTCGCTTCGATTTCGCGTGACTGCACCATGATGGAAGCAAGGTCAGCGTCGATCCAGCCGGGCCGCGCGGCTGGACTCATTCCATGCCAGCGTTCGAGCCATGACCACTCGGTCGAAACGATGTGCGCTACAACGTGCCGAAGCGATGGGAGGCTTCCGCCAAGATCGCGAGCGATATCCTCATCGGAGAGTTTTGCGATCGCAGTGAAGAGGCGCTCGTTTGCCCATTCGTTGTATCGATAGAGCGTCTTGATATCGCTGACGTTCATCATTATTCCGGAGAGATCTGTTGCTCAGGAGAAAACGTCACCTCGCACCGAGCTGCTGTGCGATCTCCGCAATCTGCTGTGCGTGTCGTGCCTCGTGATCGGCGGCGAGAGCGACCCAGCTTCGCAGTGTGAGCGGGCCGAAGATGGGATGCGGATGCGTCAATCGATCGAGCGCCTCGGGATTCGCTGACTCGAATGCTGCGAGAAGGCCTGCTCGTGTGGTGGAGAGATGTGCCAGTGCATCCTGAGCCGAGAGTCCGCCGGCCGGCTGAACTCGTTCAGGTGCTTCGATGCGCTTGCTGCGATCTCTTACGACGGCGCCGAGCTCCGGTCCCATGACGCTCGATGCTTCCGGTGGCGGCGAATCAGCAGGCGGAGGACTCTGACCGCGGAGCATCAGCAGCTTCGTCACTCCGGTTTCTATGCGCGTGAGATGCTCGAGCACTTCAGCGATCGACCATCGGTTTGGCTCTGGGCGGCGATCGCGCATGTCGATCGGGACGCGCTCGACGCATGAAACGAGCGCCTCACGCTCTGCCCTGAGGCGTTCGTAAATCCGCGGAGTAGAGAGATAATCGTTCATTCGCTCTACAATACCACAGCC
>JADGQR010000288.1 GCA_017881685.1 Gemmatimonadaceae bacterium | reverse complement strand
CTCGGCGCGCGAGAAGCGGCGTTGTTCCAGCAAGTCTCGCGCAGAGCGAACATCAACGTCCTGCCGAATTGCGTGGACCTCGAACACGCGCGGCCGTTCAGCCGAGACTATGCTTCAACGGGGCCGCTCACCCTGCTGTTTATAGGACGAATCGCACCGGGCAAGGGCCTCGACGTCATCTGTGACGCGCTCAAAATCCTTCACGACCGCGGATGTCCGGTGAAGTTTGTGCTCGCCGGTACCGGCCCGGACGAGGCGCGATACGTCGCGCGGCTTCAGGACATTCTTGGACCTGACTTTGCGTTCGCCGGCGTTGTCTCGGGACACGATAAGACGACACTTCTGCGAAAGTGCGACATCTTTGTGCTGCCGTCGCTATTCGAGGGGCTTCCAATGGCGCTGCTCGAGAGCATGGCCTTCGGACTCGTGCCGATCACGACGAACGTCGGTTCGATGGGCGAGGTTGTGACTAGCGGGGAGAATGGTATTCTGCTTTGCACTCATTCGGCGGACGAACTTGCCGGAGCCGTCGAGATGGTAGCGTCCGATCCCTCAATGAGGGAGCGCCTCAGCAAGAACGCGAAACGCTTCGTGTTCGAACATCACGATCCGGCGAGATACGTGGCGCGGCTCAACGAGATCTATCGGTATGAATAGCGTTCTAACCTTCCACGAGGTGTCGGACGGCCGGTGGTTTGACGATCTCGTGAAGTGGCTGCAAGGGCAGTATCGTCTGCTTCCCGCTGAGTATGTGAGCGAGTTGTACTCTGGCAGCGGCATTCGTCACGGCTGCCATATCACCGTCGACGATGGTCATCGATCGTTCTACGACGTCATCCTTCCGGTGCTGAAGCGACACCGGATTCCCGCGACGCTGTTTGTGTCTCCGAGCGTGTGCGCCGAGAGAACGAACTTTTGGTTTCAGGAGCTTCAGGGGTGCGACGAACGCGCCGTGAGGGCGGCGGCGGCTGTCGTGCTGAATGTGCCACCCATGGCCTTGGCGCCGTTCAGCACTACCTCGATATGCAAAGCGATGCCGCTTTGCGACGTCGAGTCCATCCTCCGGCGGTGCCGTACTGCTGGACATCAGTCGCGCCCGCAGAATGTGACTGTAGAGGAACTGAGAGCGCTGGCGAAATCTGGACTTGTGACTATCGGTGCCCACACGATATCACATCCGATTCTCAAGAACGAGTGCGACGATCGCAGCGAAGAAGAGATTGTTCGTTCGATTGCCGACTTGGCTACGCTTCTCGGGCGCGACGTCAAGTACTTTGCCTACCCGAACGGCCTTCCCGACATCGATTTCTCCGAACGGGAGGAGGCGTATCTGGCAGGCGCCGGTGTGGAACTCGCGTTTACGACGGAGTCGAGGGACATCCGCGCCAGTGACACCCGGTATCGCGTCCCGAGGATCCAGATTGCGCCGAATGAAGAAATCGGGCGGATCCGGACGAAACTTCGATTTCCCGGCGCCTGGAACCTGTTGAAGAAGCTACGCCCGCACGGCGAGTATGCTGAGCGACGCGCATTAAGCCGGATCCTATCCATGTCATCAAGAACGAGTCAGTCAGTCTGAGCGAGCGCGCTGCGCTGGATAGGCAAATGCACGTGGAACAGAAGGCGGCCGTCGAGGCCTTCCTCGACAAGGGGGCTGACGAGTACCTTTCTCGTATTGAAATTGTCTGCGGGCCCTCGAAACAATCGGAATGACCTATATGAAGACCGCGCAAGCAGGCTTTGATCTTTCTCCATTCAATCGACTATTTCCGCGATTGTCGCGCTTCTGGTATCTGACACCCGAGCCTGTTCTGGCCGATTCCAAAGCGCTCGGGTGGCTCGGCAGCATCTGTATAGTGAAAGTCGTCAAGTAGTCATGTCTCTTAATATCGCGTTGGTGGGTTGTGGTGCGATTGCTCGCGCGTTCTATCTGCCGGCGTTGTCCAAGCTTCGAACCAGGTTCGATCGCGTGTGGCTGGTCGGCCCCAGGCCGGAGGTCGGAGCAACCGTTGCGGCCACTGTTGATGGACAGCATGCGCGCACGCTAGCCGAGGTGGAAGACGAGCTACACCTCACCATCATCGCCACGCCGAACGCGTTTCACTCGCCTGTGGCACACGAAGCACTTGGGCGCGGAGCGCATGTGCTCATCGAAAAGCCGTTTGTCGTTTCGCCCGCGGATGGAAGGCGGCTGATTACCGCCGCCGCAACGGCGAACCGCATCATTGCCATCAACCAGACGCGCAGGCTCTACGCGATGGTTCGCGACCTTCGACACCGCATCCTTGATGGAGAATGGGGCGCCCTGCAAGCCGCCTCGCATTTCGAAGGGACGAAACTCGCCTGGCCCTTCGAGTCCGGCGCCGCTTTTTCACCGGGCGCCGAACGGACAGGCACTCTCATGGATTTTGGTGTTCACGTGGTAGATCTGTATCACTATCTGCTTTCACCGACATGGGAACTGACGTCCGCGATCCACGACGGATTCAATGGTCCGGAGGGCCTCGCACAAATCGAACTGCGAGCGTCAGGTGCAGCGGTATCTATTCGTCTCAGTCGGTATTACTCGCAACGCAATACTGCACATCTTCAGTTCGAGCGAGCAGAGCTTGGGTTCGATGTATACGATGCCAATAACTATTGGGTCAGAACTTCCCCCGGTGGAACGAAGAACCGCATCAAGAGCGGAGCGCCCGGTGACGCCACCCATGCCGAGGCACTGATTCTGAACTTCATTGCGGCAAGTGAAGGGCGAGAAGCGCCAATCTGCGACGCAGTGTCCTCACAGCCGGTCATCGAGATACTCGATCAGGCATACACGCATGCGGCACGGTATCCGGTCGCGGTCGGCCGAGCCTAGGAGACATGATGCGAATCATAGTGTTTGGCGGCGGTGGCGGCATCGGTGGATGGATTTGCGAAGTGCTTTCAGAGCAGACGAACATTGAACAGGTAGCGTGCGTCCGAAATTGGTCATCGGCGGTGCGTCTGGCGAGACGCGGTGTCAGCATCGCCAAGGTCGATATCGGGGACGGGGAGGCGCTTCCCGCGCTGTTGGCCGGCGCCGACGTTGTCGTTAATGCGACGATGCCGCCTTCGGCTCTCGAACGGGAGTTGGTTCGCGGCCTGTATGCAGCGGCCACTCGCGCGGGAGTCCGCCGGTTCATCCAGTTCAGTTCCGCTGCCGTCTATGGAGATCTCACAGGGCCGATCGCGGAGGATTCTCGTCCTTCGCCGAACGACGGCTACAGCAATGGCAAAGCAGAAATGGAGCGTCTCCTGCTCGAGGCGGCCGTTCACTCGGCGCCACAACTGTTCATATTCCGGCCCAGCATCGTCTACGGTCCGTTCGCCGATTTCTGGACCGTGCGCTACGTCGAGCGGATCACCAAGGGAAAGTGGCGCAACTTGGGCCGTGCCGGTGCGGGCACTTGCAACCTCGTTCACGCACGTGACGTGACCCGACTGGTGATTGCGGCCGCGACTGCTGATGTCGAATCGGGTGCGCACGTGCTGAACGTCAACGGACCCGACCACGTGACGTGGAATGGGTACATCGAGCGGCTCGGAGATGCTCTCGAGATGCCCGATCGCGTGACGCCGAATATCGCCGTGTTCCGCGCGACCGCGTTTGTAGCTGGGATGATGAGGAGCGCAGCGCAAGTTGGGTCGATCAAGGCACTATATCGGCGATCGACTGGAACCACGCGGTTGGCGATGACGAGTGCGAAGGTCGTGACGGCGTTGTATCCGACGCCGAGCGAGCTGAAGCTCCTTCGCCGGAAAGCCCAGTACGTCGGTGACAGAGCCGCGAAGGTCCTTGGCGTCAGTCCTTCGATATCGCTCCATGCGGGAATTCAGGAATCTGTGGAGTGGTGCCGCGTACACGGCATTGTCTGAGCGAGTCGACCTGCTGATAAGTGACAACTTCCCTAAACCCAACTCCCGGACGACCATTCGGTCGCACTGGTCTTCTCCCTGACGTCATCCCCTTTGCGGAGTCGTTTGAGCGGCTGTGCAATCGCCAGTCCGATCGCGTTGGAGCGAGCAGCCGCAGTAGCTTAGCCCACCGTCCACTGATCTCAGGGCGATTTCACGCGGTCATCGCAACAACGTGGGCGAACGCTTCTGATGGTGTCTTCCAGCCGAGCGTTTGTCGAGGCCGCCCGTTCAGTTCCGCCGCGACCTCATCGAGCTGAGCCTGTGTGTACCCCGAAAGGTCCGTGCCCTTAGGAAAATACTGCCGGAGCAGGCCGTTGCTATTCTCACTCGTCGCGCGCTGCCACGGACTGTGCGGATCACAGAAATACACCTGCACGCCGGTGGCGACGGTGAACGGCCCATGCTCGGCCATCTCTCGCCCTTGGTCCCACGTGAGCGACCGACGCAGTTGCACGGGGAG
>JADGQR010000287.1 GCA_017881685.1 Gemmatimonadaceae bacterium | reverse complement strand
GGTGGATCGACTTTTACTCCGCGCCGAATTCCGTAGAAATGACGAAAGAGCTCATAAGTACCGTCGAGAAGATGGACGATCATTTCGATAAGATATCCGACGTTGCTTGTTCTGGAGAGTCAAACCCAAATGAGTAATAAGATTCAGGTTTTCAGGCGGGAGTTATTGAGCAGTGAGACGGTGAGTTTGCTTCTCATCTCTCAAGACTCAACTCGTAGAAGAGCCCGTGTCGCCCGCAAGATCTTCACTGAACCGGCTGATGTGCAGTTGACGGTGAAACCATTTTTGCCAGCTTCCCGCACGGGGCTTAGTTTGGCGCGATGCATACACTCCCGCTGCTTGCCTGAGCACCCGCCGATTCCCGGGCCACCCGGACTCCCGTTCGTCGGCAACGCGCTTTCGTTTCTGCATGACAAGCTTGGCTTTCTCTCTCGCGCAGCAGGGAGATACGGCGAGGTAGTGCGGCTCCAGCTTGGCGCCCCGACCTACCTCCTGAGCAACCCGGCTGACATCCGTCATGTGCTCGTGTCGAACGCCGACAACTACGAGAAAACGCCGCGCTTGATCGCGCAGCGCGCGAAGAGATTCTTCGGAACCGGCGTTGTCACTACCATGGGCGGAGAACATCTCCGGCAGCGGCGCCTCCTGCACCCTGTGTTTCACGACGAAGTGATGAGCCACTTTGGCCGGTGCATTGCCATCGGGATCGATGAGATGATAAACGGCTGGCCCACCGACGATCTGCTCGACATCAACCTCGAGATGCTCGGCGTTACGCAGCGGATTATCACGCGCGTGCTTTTTGGGGATCGCTCGGCCTCCGAGAACCTCGCTTTCGAGCGAGCCATCGCTATCCGTCGCCAATACCAGGAGTACCTTCTAGAGAGCGTTTCGCCGATCTCGCTGGATTGGCCAAGTACCCGGAACAGGCGACACGCTCGGGCGGACAGCCAGATCGACTCCATCACGCGTCGGGCGCTTTCGGAGCGGCGCGACGTGCCGGTTTCCGACATGCTTGGCATGCTCGCTCACGCGAGATACGACGACGGCTCGAGAATGACCGACGAGCAAATCTGCGATGAGGTTCGCACCATCGCTGTCGGCGGCTACGAGACTCTCGCTGAGGCATTGACGTGGGTCTGGTATCTTCTTGCGCGACATCCGCAGGCGATGGCGAGCGTGCTCGCGGAGATCAACGAGGTTTCTCCGGGATGCGACGCTTCTCCGGCCGATTCGGGGAACCTGGTGTACTGCCGAATGGTGTTGGCGGAAGCAATGAGATTATATCCGCCCGCATGGCTGATTGTTCGCGTTGCGAAAGGCGCGGACGTGCTTCCGAGCGGCCCTCGAATTCCCGAATATTCGCGTATCTATCTATCGCAATGGGTATCACATAGAAACCCACTCTACTTCCCCGAGCCCGAGCGTTTCGACCCCGCGAGGTTCGACGCGGAATCGGTCCGTGCACGCCCGAAACTTGCCTATTTCCCCTTTGGGGCGGGCCGGCGACAATGTATCGGTGAAGAGCTCGCCTGGATGGAAGGACTGCTTATTATTGCAACGATCGCGCGCCGTTACCAATTCACGCTTCCCCCCGCGGCAAGAGTAATTCCCCAACCAAACGTCACGCTGCGGCCAAAGGGTGGACTCAAGATGATCGTGTCGGCACGACAATGAGAGTCGTGATGTACGACCCAGGTCACTTTCTGCCGAATTACCTGGGCGGCATTGGCGACGCCATGCGCAAGCTGGGGGTCGATGTGCAGGTCGTGTCATCGCGGCCGTTGTTCGAGGCGCGCGAAGACAGCGACTCGCATACTCGCGATTTCTTCTTTTTTCCGCTGCTGCGAGGACGGCGGTTAAGATTGGTGCGCCACCGTCGGATCCTGAGGCGGGCGATCAAGGTGTGTTCGTATCCGGCCGGCCTCGCGCGAACGTGGCTCTCGCTGCGCAACGGCGCGCCAGGTGTGCTGCACGCGCAGTGGGCTCCCCTCGCGCTCTTCGATGGAACACTGTTTCACGCATTGAAAAGAAAAGGATGGACGATTGTCTATACAGCACACGACCCGCCACCAGACCCGCGAGTGCGACGCCTGGCGGCGCTTCGCTATGAATGGATGCTGAATGCGACTGACGCTGTCGTTGTTCACACAAAGAGTGAAGCGGAGAGATTCGCAGAGCGGTATCCGGGATTCGGATCGCGCGTTCACGTCATTGCGCACGGGGCGTCAATTCAGCAGCCGATAACCGAAGCCGACATTGCTGCTAGTCGTGATGCGATCGGAATCGACCGCGACAGACTGGTCCTTCTCGTTTTTGGCCTGATCAAGGCCTACAAGGGCATCGAGTACGCAATCGCCGCAATGCCGGCCGTCGTGGGACAATTCCCGCGCGCACTACTCGTAATCGCAGGTGAGCCTCTCATCGAGACTGAGCGGTTCCGGAACCAGACTGCAAAGCTGCAGTTGGAAGAGAGCGTTCTCTTCCGCCCGCGCTTTGTTCCGGAAAGAGAAGTGCCAAACTACTTACGGGCGGCCGACATGGTCGTGGCTCCGTACACAAGCGTCGGCACGAGCGGCGTTGTGATTCTCGCGCAGAGTTACGGGCTGCCCGTCGCTGTGACTCGCGTGGGAGGTCTTCCGTCATACGTCGAGCGCAATCGATCGGGGTTCGTAGTCCCGCCCCGCGACTCGTCGCGACTCGCGGAAGCGATTTGCCGTGGTTTGTCCGACAAGGACGAGCTCGCAGCGATGGGGCGCCGCGGCCGGCAGACCCTCGCTCACGAAAATCGCTGGTCACAGGTTGCTGAAGCGACTCTCGACTTGTACCGCCGCATGTCAGAGCCGTCCGCCTTGAGGCCTATCGAAGCGCGTGCGATCGCAGTCAACGAATGAGTCGCAGATTGCGCATCGGTTTCGCCGGGTGCGGTGAAGTCTCCGTTGAGAAGCACATGCCCGCCCTTGCAGAACTCGGCCAGATCGAAGTTGCAGCAGTTGCAGATATCGATACCGCTCGACTGACGTACGTGAAGCGCCGCTTTAGACCGGCGCGCATGTACGACAACGTCGCTGGCCTGCTGAGCGATCCGGGGTTGGACGCAATCGCTGTGTGTCTTCCACCTGCGCTTCAGGCGAGCACGGCGATCGCCGCACTGGACGCCGGGAAACACGTCTGGATCGAGCCGCCGATCGGCCTGTCTGCAAGCGAATGCGATTCTCTGGTCGAGAGAGCGAATCGATCGGACCGCGTGGTGATGGTCGGATTTCATATGCGGTGGCACCGTCTTGTTCGCGAAGCGCGTGACATCGTCGACAGCGGTCGCCTGGGTGTAATCCAGTCCATCCGCTGCGTCTGGAATAGCCCTCGCCGTGACGACAAGCTGCATGAGTGGAGGCGATACCGATCTACTGGCGGCGGTGCGCTCGTCGAGATCGCAATGGACCACTTCGATCTCTGGCGCTATCTGCTGCGAAGCGAGATCGCAGAGTTGTTTGCGATCGCCGTCGATGGCCGGTGGGAAGACGAAGCCGCAGTTGTCTCGGGCCGAATGAACAACGGCGTGCTGACTTCTGCAGTCTTGTCCGAGCGCGCGAGCCATGAGATCGAAATCGAGATCTCCGGCAAGAGCGGACGACTCAAGGTGTCGTTGATTCGGTTCGAGGGAATCGAGTTCTATGAGACAATGACGATGCCGAGCTCGCCTCGTGCCCGGCTTGGGCGGCTCGCCCATTTTGCGCGCGAATTTCCTCGGGCGCTCCCTCGCATGCACAAGGCTGGCGACTATCGCACGTCATATCGCGATCAATGGATTCACTTCGAAGACTGCGTTCGAAACAGGGCAACGCCTCTGGTCACGCTTGCTGACGGAAAAACTTCCGTATTGGCAGTCCTCGCGGCCGAGGAATCGGCCACGACTGGAAAGTCTGTGGCTCTCAGTTCTTGACGCGCGTCTGCTGACTATCTACGAAGCTCGCAGCGCGCGCGAAGTCCGATAGCTCCGCGCCGCGTAAACGCCGGCGATCAACCCGCCGAGGTGCGCCTGCCAGCTGATGCCCGTTGCGCCTGGCATCACGCCAATGACCATTCCGCCCCAGAGAAACATCACGACGATGCTCAGCGCGATGCTCGCAAAGCTGCGCGCGAACCAACCACTCAGCATGAGAAAACCGAGATAGCCGAAAATCACGCCGCTCGCCCCGATGTGAATCGATCCAGGCGCTCCGAACAGCCACGCCATCAGTCCCG
>JADGQR010000286.1 GCA_017881685.1 Gemmatimonadaceae bacterium | reverse complement strand
GCGTGAGCGGCGTTGCAAGCCAGGCATCGTATCCGCCGGTGCTGTCGGCCATTCCAAGAATGAACGGCGTCATCTGGCTCCAGCCACTGGACGTGCGAAGCTGCGCGATGATCGCTGAGCTCCAGCCCGTTGTCGTGTTGGCGTTGACATTGAAATCAGCCTGAATGCCGTTCGTCGCATCGTCGATCACGCTCGTCCAGCTGATAGCAGCGCGATCAGCCGGCGTACGCGGCACGCCGGCGCGAATTTTTGCCTTGTACGAGCGGACGATCCTGATCCACGACGGCTTGTCGATCGTGTTTGTGGTCGACAACCAGTCGGTGGGGATCGGCCAGCCGTTGGCTCCATTCGTCGCGTTTGCGCTGTTTGCAATTGCAAGCGCTGAATCGAGATCGGCAAGCGCAGCAGCACCAACCGTCTTTGCATCAGACATGTCGGGAATGAAATCCGATGCCTGGGCCGGTGTGATGATCGCTGCGGAGTCGTACAGCATCGCAAGATTTCCAAGCGCATAGCCAAGCGAGAAATACGCGAACGACTTTGCGCGGGCATCTCGAGCCGGCGAACCGATCGAGAGCGACTTTGCATTGAAGCCGTTGACCGCCGCGATGGTGTTCGCGGCACTCTTGGCGTTACGACTCAGGAAATCGAAATCACGGAAGTTGCCGACACTCACGACGTTTCCAATCGAGTTATCGATCGGATTCCGCGGTATCGCTGCGCGAGTTCCCATTCCGAAATTTCCAAGCTGGGAATGACTCTCGAACGACATGGACAGAGTCTGCGTCCAGATGTCGTCTGCGCTTCCGTATTGACCGTTGTAAAGATTCTTGAACAGCTGTGAAACTGTGGTCTCGACGTTCGCCGGCGAAGAATAAACGCGGCTCACGTCGGGGTTGTTCGTGTTTGGTACGTCGAGCGGGTTGTCGATGCAGGCGGTTATGCCCAGCGTCGCAATCACCACGGCCGACAAGTACCTGACCGATGTTCGGTGATACATCAAATACCTCACTAACAGAAGTGGGGAGGTAGAAGCGAGCTTCTCATCGAAGCCCGCCTCCACCCGAATGTGAATGCGTTAGAAAGAGCTGGACAGCTGGAACGTGTAGGTGCGCAGATTCGGGAACCGATAACCCGCGACCGGCGTTAGCGCCGACGAGTTGAGCGGTCCGGTCGAATTGCCTGCTTCTGGATCGAAGCCGCGGAAGTCCGTCCACGTCTTCAGGTTTCGGCCAACCAGGCCGAGTTTCCAGTCACCCTTTCCGCCAATCGACCCAACTCGGAAGCTCAGATTGACTTCGCGAAGCTTGATGTAGCTCGCGTCTTCAACCGAGTAGCTGCTCGGGTTGAGCGCATCGTAGAATCCGCCGATGCCGGCGTTTCCGCCCGGCGACGACGACGGACCGCGACGCCAGAAGTATCCAAGCGGCTTGGCCGTCTCGACCGACTGACCTGTCTGGTTGATGGCCGCGCTCTGGAAATCTCCAAGCGACCAGTGGTAAGCGATGTTCCACAGCTTCTGACCCATCGAGGCGTCGAGCAGGCCGTAAACATTGATACGCTTCCAGTCGAGGTTCTGCGACAGACCCCAGTGATACTTCGGAAGTCCGTTGCCGAGAGCCACGAATGCAATGTTGCTCGTCGAATCACGCAACGTGATCGGCATGCCCCAGTTCGCGTTGTTGCCCCACGGACCGTTGCCGAGACCGGTGTTCGTCGTCCAGAGATTCTTGGTAATTCCTTCGGTCAGCTGATTGCCCGCGCCGACCCAGACGATGTACCCCTCGTTGTTGGGACGATAGGCCGCCGTCAGATCGCTGCCACTCATCGAGCACTGGCCCGAGAAGGTGCCGGGAAGCTGGCTGCAGGTCTTGACGAAATCGAAACCATACATCGTTCCGATTCTCTCTCCCTGACGGAACTTGAAGATGTCAAACGCGTTCGCTGCGGTGATCGTTCCAACAAATTCCGGAACGTCGAGACGCGTGATTACCGAGCGCGTCTGATCCCAGATGATGCGCGAGCTCCAGTTCACGGACTTGTTCGTGATAATCGGGATGTTCAACGTCGCTTCCCACGTCTGGTTCGTGATTTCGCCAGCATTCTGCCACTGGCTCTGGAAGCCTGATGCTGTCGGCGGCTTCACCGGCAGAATCTGATCGTTGATAATTGCCTTCGCGTACGAGACGTTCAGGCCAATGCGACCGAAGAACTCGAGATCCGTTCCAACTTCGGTCTCGGTATTGATTTCGGGACGAAGATTCTTGTTACCGAGAGTCGACGGAGTGAGCGTTCCACCCGTTCCGATGCTGAACGCCTCATACTGAGCGTTGAAACTCGGGCGCTGGCCCGTGCTTCCGCGTGACGCGCGAAGCTTGAACAGACTGAGCGCGTTCGGCGCGGGCCACCACGGCTCGCGGGACACAATCCATGCTCCTGACGCACGCCCGAATGTCTGCCAGCGGTTGCCTGCTCCGAAGAGCGAGCTTCCGTCGCGGCGGATGAGTCCGCCGAGGATGTAGCGATCCTTGTACTCGAGATCGACGCCGCTGAACATTCCCATGTCGCGAATCTGCTGCTTCTGCGAGGAAATGGCGTAGTTGATCGTCGCGGCATTTGCCGACTCGAGGCCGGCCACGACCAGTCCGACTCCGCTCAGGTCCTGGCTGCGAAGCGTCTGATCACCATACACGAAGCGGTTCGTCCACGTGCTGACGAGATCGCCGAAGAAAGTGTGGTTTGCTGCAGCGCTCAAAGTAGTCGTGAGAGACTCGTTGTCCTGATTTCCATTTCCGATGAAACCGGACGACGTCGTCGGGTTCGAGCTCGTCACGCGCCAGCCGCGATCGCGCATCTGCTGGTAAATGTTCGTCTGGCGATCGTAGCCAATCGAGCCGTCGATGTTGAGCCAGTCGAGCGGCGTGTAGCGCAATGTCGATCCACCCACGAAGCGCGTGTTGCGATCTGCGCGCTTGTTGTAGATGAGCGGATAGAGTGGGTTGCCGTTCTGGTCACCTTGCGACAGCGGTGTGCTGCGAACTACTACGCGGCCGAGGTTGTCGGTGGCGGTCAGGTCTGACATGTACGGCGCACGCGTGATGTTGAACCACACACCACCTGAACCCGTCTCGTCGAGCTGCGCACCGTGATCGATGCTCTCGCTGTAATACGTGTTGACGTTGCCGCTGACACGATCGCCGAAACGCTGGTCGACGTTGATACGCGCAGAATTGCGATTGAAACCGGGAAGAGCGCGGATGGCGCCTTCCTGCGACAGATTCGCGACGCTGGCATATACGCCCGTGCCGCCAACTTTTCCACGCATGTCGAGCGTGCTGTTCGAGTACGCAGACGGCGTGACGAGCTGGCCTACAGGATCACGGTTGTGCGGCCACGGCGTAACCAGGAACTGTCCCGTGAGCTGCTGATAGTTCGGCGCGCTCGCAATTCCGAAGTCGCGAAGGAACAGTTGCGGCGGAAGCGAGAAATCTTCGCCGGAGTTGTTGATACGCTGAACTTCCTGATCCCAGTCGATGTAGCGCGCGCACGGCGAGCCGCCCGCCGTTTCCTTCGTGCAGAAGAGACTCATCGTCGGATCCATCGCGAGGGAACTGGTCTTTGCCAGCGGGAAAGATCCCTCGATGTCGCCTGCACCAGCTTCGGTGCGGAATCCGAACTTCACGCCGGCGGGAGCATTCTTTCCTGTCTTGGTCGTGATGTTGATGACGCCGGCGCCGGCGCGTGCTCCGTAGAGCGATGCGGCGGCAGCACCCTTCACGATCTCGACACTCTCGATGTCGTTCGGATTGATGTCAGGCAGCGAGCCCTGAAGCGGAACTCCATCGAGCAGATAGAGCGGGCCCTGACTGCGGCCAGTCGCATTGAGCGACACTGGTCCACGCAGAACGACCGATGGTGACGTGCCGGGACGGCCAGTTGCACTGACGATGAGCGCGCCAGGAACTTTGCCCTGGAGCTGCGCGATCGGGTTCGAGCCCGAAACCGGCATCTGCGACTCATCGATCTTTGTAACAGTAAACGGCAGCTTGATCGCTTCCGTCGCCGCGGTCACACCTGTGACGACGACTTCACTCAGCTGCGTTACGTCTTTCTTCAGATCGAAGTTGAGCGTCTGATTACCGGCGGTCAGCGAGACCTGTCGTGACTGCGGCACGTAACCGATCGCACGAATGCGAAGCGTCACCGGCTGGGTGCGAATGCGTGCGGCGGGAATCTGAACCGAGAAGACACCAGCCTGATTCGTTCCTGTCGAAATATTCAACTCTGGAATCAGCACGTTGGCGCCAGCTAGCGGCTGCCCCTGCTCGGACTGAACTCGTCCGCTTAGAGTTGCTCCCTGTCCCTGCACCGCTGCAGGTGCGACAACGGCTAATGCCGCAATCGCCCATCGCAGCAGCTTTGTCGAACGTAATAGTTTGGTCATGCGTACCTCAGGAAGGTTTACGAGAACCTGCGAGTGCGACTGCTTGAATTGCTCGAGCAACTGTGGTGAGAGTGACTTGGCCGCGAGGACGCGACGGCGGATTTGCTTGATGGCGGTTCAGTTACCTCCCGGTCTGGCGGTAAGAAACAGGATGCTACGGTTCGGCCGAGCTACCGGAACTGCGTATTGAAGGCATCGGCAAGTCTCTTACGCAAAGAAACCGGCACGGCCCGAAGCGGAGAAACCCGCTGGATAATCCTGAATCAGGCTGAACAAAACACTGAAAAGCGCCTTACCGAGGTACCTTCATTCGGTCGGGCTAATCTAGGTGTTTCCACTTATTATGCAAGAAGTTTGTAAGAACGTGGAACACCATGAACGAAACGGTGTAATCGGCGTCCTCTTTTGTCCGACACGCGTCGTCAGTCATGCGCGCAATCGACCTTTGCGCGCGGGCTCAGTTCGCTGTTGAGTGACCGCCCGAGGCGAACGAGAAAGGCTGATGCACCAGCTGTCGCACAGCCTGGCCCTTCAGCATCGCCGGTTTGAACACGGCGCTCTCCACTGCCTGCTTCACAGCCTCGCTGAATAACCGGTTCGTCGACGACACGATTCCAAACGTGTCAATCTCGAGACGACCTGTGGGACCAACGACGAACTCCGCAACTACCTGACCCGACACACGCTCCGCAAAAAGAGATGGCGGATAAGAAATGTTCAACGACTTCGCCGAATCGAGCTGCGCGGGCCGATCCACCTGCTCGGCCGTGAATACTGCGTGAGACGCAATCAGCGTCTCGATACCGAGAGGACGATCGGTACTCGGACCGACTGGATCAGTATCAGGACCTCGCGACCAGAGCAGGATCGTGCCGCAGCTTGAAACGTCTCTCGCATTCGTATAACGCAACGGTGCTGTCGTCGACCCGAGGTAAAGCTCGATCCCCTGAATCGTGTTGGGCGGAATTCCGTCAAGGTCGACATCCGCCGAAGGCATAGGTGATCCGTCGAGCCATACGAGCGGCCAGCAGTTACGTCCCCGCATCCGCACGCTCGAGGCATTGCTCCGACCCCTGAACGCGCTCATTCCCGGAACGCTCTGCAGCAGCTGAGTCAGTGTACGCGGATTGTCGCGATCGATTTCATTGCGAGTGATGAAATATCCACTCGCTTTGCGATCGAGCCGCTGGTAGTAACCGGCCAGCCGTCCCGAGAATTTCACCCCGCTCGCGCGAACGAGTACAGGTCGAAGACGGACTGCAGGAATCGGATTGAGACGCACCAGCAATCCGCCGACATCTCGCGCGCCGAGCACAACAGTCAATGAGTCGGGCGAGAAGCCAAGGCGGCGGGTCTTGATCGTCATTGTTCCTGCAGAGACGCCGTCCAGGCGGAATTCCCCGTTTTCGCCAGTAACGGACTCGATGTTCGAGTGATCGATGACCACTTGCGCACCCACGACTGATGCGCCGGTCGAGTCAACAACGCGGCCGGATACGCTTCCCGATTGCGATGTCGCGACCACCGGATAAGCGCTCTCAAATGCGAAAACAACGACAGCGACCGCCTTTCGCATCCTCCAGAAGGCGGCCACACGGATCGACATCGGCGCCTCCTGTTGGGAAACGTCTGCCAGTGTAAGTGGCTGCTCCTGTGTACCTCGACGGGAGACAGTTGACGAGGGCCACATAGTAGCGCCCGGCCCTTTGCGACGCTATGGTAGCGGCGAGCGACTTTGTCCGATTTCCGCACCAACATACTATGGAGGTGTACTTGATACGCTCTGTAATTGCAGCTTGCGTGCTCGCTACCGCAGTGCTGGCCAGCCAGGGTTGCGCGTCATCTGGGACTGGTACCCCTGCAACGGTGACAGAAAGCTCTCCAGACAGAATCACCGCGGCAGAAATCCAGGCGACGACTGGCGCTCAGTCGGCATACGATCTCATACGGCGCCTTCGGCCACGTTGGCTTCAGTCACCGGCGACAGGATCAATTGGCGGCGGTTCGATCACTTCCCAGGCAATCCTCGTATACCTCGACGGTATCAAGCTCGGCAGCATGGAGAGCCTCACCACCCTCACGGCATCGGGAATAATCGGCATGCAGTATCTCGACGCCGTACGCGCTGCGACCGTGCTTCGCGATGTCGGCTCGGAGCCAATAGGCGGAGCGATCGTCATCACGACTCACTGAGTGAATTCGGGTATTAACCCGTATCAACCGGGGCGGTTGCGCAAGACGCCGTACCGCTATCGTCTCCGTGCCGCCCCGCATATTATGAATGGTGTCCTTCGTTCATCTCCACTGCCACTCCGAATACTCGCTTCTCGACGGCGCCAATCGAATTGATGACCTGATTGCGCGGGCGAAGGAGTTCGAGCAGCCGGCGCTGGCAATAACCGATCACGGCAACATGCACGCGGCCTGGGAATTCCAGGAAAAAGCGCGCAAGGCCGGAATCAAGCCTCTGATCGGAATGGAGGCGTACGTCGCGCCGGGCAGCCGCCTCGTCAAGGAGCGCGAAGGGTCACGGAAGCCATACTACCACCTCGTCCTTCTCGCCAAGAACGAAATCGGATACAAGAACCTCATCAAGCTTTCGTCGCTTGGGTACACGGAAGGGTTCTACTCGAGACCGCGCGTAGATCGCGAGCTTCTCGCCCGCTACAGCGAGGGAATAATCGTCTCATCCGCCTGCATGGCAGGCGAGATCGCGGTCAACCTGCTCGGCGACAACTGGGACGCGGCAAGAGAGACAGCAGCGTGGTATGCGAACACATTCAAGGACTCGTACTACCTCGAAGTTCAGGCGCACAATACCGAGAATCAGGCGGAGCTGAACCGCAGAGTGTTCAAGCTCGCCGCAGAAGTTGGCCTTCCTGTCGTCGCCACGAATG
>JADGQR010000285.1 GCA_017881685.1 Gemmatimonadaceae bacterium | reverse complement strand
TGACTCGATTGCCGCAATTCACAAATGGGTTTCGCAGGACATCCGCTATGTCGCAATTGAGTTGGGCCGCGGCGGCTACGTCCCACGGAGCGCCGAAACGGTGGTGCGCGCAGGATTCGGAGACTGCAAGGACAAGGCGATGCTGTTTCTTGCGGCGATGAAAAAAATCGGTGTCACTGGCCATCCGGTTCTTCTCAACATCGGTGGCAACGCAAACAAGGACGCGCCATCACTGAGTCAGTTCAATCACATGATCGCGGAAGTCAAAGTCGGGAATGTGGCCAGCTACACTGACCTCACGGCGGGGACCTTTCCGTTCGGCAGCCTGCCCCGCTCGGAGCAGGGAAGCCTCGCGATACTCGTCAACGAAAAAGGTGGAGATCAGATCATTCTGCCAAAGTCGTCAGAATCCGAAACAGCGGAAGAAACCATCATCACGGGAACACTGGGCGAAGACGGAAACTTCAGCGGAAACGTCGAGAACAGCTGGACCGGCGACTACGCGCCGGGAATCCGCATGCTGTTTCAGACGGCCCCCGATTCGAGCCGGCGCAGGCTTGTAGGTCGCGCACTCGCGAGCCAATTCCTCGAAAGACCGGAAACGGACAGCCTTATTGCGTTCGATGGAAAGAATCTCCATGTGCCAGCGAAGATCAGCACGCACGTGACGAAATCGAAGATGGTCTCGAAAGCAGGGGACTTGAGTCTGCTCATCAATCCGATTCGTCCAACAAGCTCATATCCTGGCCTGGCCGATATGCTCGACGAGGAGAAGGACAGAAAACTGCCCTTCGATACGAAGTGGTTCGCTCAGACGTCGAGAACACACGTCGATGTGCGAATCAAGATGCCTGCCGGCTGGGTCGCGACGCTTCCGGCCGATGTGAAGCTCGATGGTCCAGTCGGGCGTCTTACGGTTACATACTCGCAGAAGGGCAACGAGCTTCACATAGAGAAAACAATCCAGGGTGCTGGTGCGGTCGTTCCGGCATCACGGAAAGCCGAGATCTCCGACTGGCTACGCAAAGCCGGCGCAGATGACGGAAAACTGATTCCGCTCAAGGCGCCGGTTCATTCGGTCGCGAGCCGCTGACTTTCGTCTCATCCCCGGCCGGCCCTGTCTCCGGTTCCTTCGTCGAAGAAGTGAGCCTTCGCCAGATCGAACGCCATCGTTACCGGCTCTCCCGGCGCGGGCAGCGGCTGCGGTGAAACGCGCGCCGTAATCGTGAACGGACCGACTGTCGCGTAGACGAATACTTCGTTTCCGAGCGCCTCGACGATGTCCAGGCGGGCAGGAGCGAGCACGGGTGGATCGACGATAGTTGACTCGCCTGCGAACAACGCGGGCCCGGCTGGTGGCGCAACCGAGACATCTTCAGGCCGGATTCCCAGAATTACCGGCTTCCCCTTGATGTTCTGCACGCGCACGGCAAGATCTGGCGGAATTCGTAGGGTGAACGCTCCCTCGCCGGCGATGAACTCGAGTGGCTCCTGAGTGGAGATGGTTCCGGTGATGAAGTTCATTGCCGGACTTCCGATAAAGCCCGCGACGAATCTGTTCGCCGGATGATCGTAGAGCGCCATCGGCGTATCGATCTGCTGGACGTGTCCCTTGTTCATCACCACGATTCTGTCGCCGAGAGTCATGGCTTCGACCTGATCGTGCGTGACGTAGATCATCGTCGCCTTGAGCTCCTGATGCAGACGCGCGATCTCGCGTCGCATCTGAACGCGGAGCTGCGCGTCGAGGTTCGATAGCGGCTCATCGAACAGAAAGACTTTCGGCTGTCTCACGATCGCTCGGCCCAGTGCGACGCGCTGGCGCTGTCCGCCAGACAACTGTCGCGGCGTGCGATCCATGAAGCTTTCGATGCCGAGTGTCTTCGCGGCGAGATTGACGCGCTCGTCGATCTCTGACTTTGGAGTATTTCGAAGCTTCAGCGCGAACGCGAGGTTATCGCGGACGGTCATGTGCGGGTACAGCGCGTAGCTTTGAAACACCATCGCGATGTCGCGGTCCTTTGGCGGAACGTCGTTCACCTCGCGGTCGTCGATGAAGAGTTTGCCCGATGTGATCGACTCGAGGCCTGCAATCATCCTGAGTGTGGTGCTCTTTCCGCACCCTGACGGGCCCACCAGTACGACGAATTCTCCATCCGCGACATCGAGATTCACCCCGTGAACGGCCACAGTTGCGGCCTGGTCTGGGTAGATTTTCCGAATGCCCTCAAGTCTTACGCTGGCCATCGTTCCTCGATTCCTAAATGAGTGATTCGTTCAGATTTCCTGAAGGCTTTCTCTGGGGCGCTGCGACCTCTGCCTACCAGATAGAAGGCTCCCCGCTTGCCGATGGAGCGGCGCCGAGCAACTGGCATCGCTTCGCGCATACGATTGGGAGGACGACGGACGGCGATACCGGCGACGTCGCGTGTGATCACTATCGGCGATACGAGTCCGACGTCAATCTGATGAGTGCTCTTGGCCTGAATGCCTACAGATTCAGCATATCGTGGAGTCGCGTGATTCCGACGGGCACGGGCGCCGTCAATCAGGCGGGTCTCGACTTCTATTCGCGACTCGTGGACGCTCTTCTCGAGAAGGGCATCAAGCCGAACGCGACGCTCTTCCATTGGGATCTGCCTGCGGCTCTCGAAGACCGTGGCGGATGGCAGAACCGCGACATCTCTGAATGGTTCGCCGATTACGCGACCGCGATGTTCGACAAGCTTGGCGATCGAGTTCCGATGTGGGCGACGATCAACGAGCCGTGGGTGATCATGGATGGCGGCTACATGCACGGCACGCTCGCGCCTGGTCACAGGAGCCCGTACGAAGCCGCGGTCGTTTCTCACAACATTCTTCGCGCGCACGGCCGTGGTGTGCAGGCGTTTCGTGCGAACGCGCATACGAAGAACGCGCAGATTGGCCTCGTCGTGAATGTCGAGCCCCAGTATCCCGCGTCCGATTCGCCTGAGGATCTGGCTGCGACCGCACGCGCCGACGCCTACATGAATCGCCAGTATCTCGATCCAGTCATGCTCGGCTCTTACCCATCCGAGCTGGCCGAGATGTTCGGTGACGCGTGGCAGGAATGGCCTGACGAAGACATGCAGCTCATCCGCGAGACGGTCGATTTCCTTGGCATCAACTACTACACGCGCGGCGTTACGAAACACGACGAAAGCAGCATCCCCGTTCGTGCTAGAAAAGTTCACCAGCCCGATCATGTTTACATGGAGACGGGCTGGGAGGTGTTTCCCGACGCTCTCAGGCACGTTCTCGTCTGGGTGAAGGAACGATACGGCGACGTTCCACTTTTCGTCACCGAAAACGGATCCGCGTTCTACGATCCGCCGGTGACGATAAATGGTGCCGTTGAAGATCCGCTTCGTGTGGACTGCCTTCGAGGCAATCTCGCCGCTGTCGCTCAGGCGATCCGCGAGGGCGCACCCGTCAAGGGATACTACGTGTGGTCTCTCCTCGACAATTTCGAGTGGAGTCACGGATATTC
>JADGQR010000043.1 GCA_017881685.1 Gemmatimonadaceae bacterium | reverse complement strand
GCCGTCCGAAAAATTCGCCGGCGAGACGAGCTCTGACCTTGCCTTCAAAGGCAACTACGCAATTCAGGGCAGCTACAACGGATACCAGGTCTGGGACATCTCCAACCCGCTCAAGCCGACGCTCAAGACGGCGTACTTCTGCCCGGCGTCGCAGAGCGACGTTTCCGTCTACGGAAATCTTCTCTTCGTTTCGGGAGAAAGCCTGACTGCCCGCATCGACTGCGGAGGGCAGGGCGTCGCCGACACTGTCAGCAAGGAACGGCTCCGCGGAATTCGCGTGTTCGACATCTCCGACATTGCGCACCCAAAGAACGTTGCGAACGTCCAGACCTGTCGTGGCTCGCACACTCACACGCTGCTCGTCGATCCGAAAGACAAGGCCAACGTTTACGTCTACGTCTCCGGCGCGTCGAGAGTTCGCTCGCCGAACGAGCTGCCCGGCTGCATTTCTGCCGCCAACGATCCTAACTCGGCCCTCTTTCGCATCGAGGTCATCAAGGTTCCGCTCGCGCATCCGGAGCTGGCGGCGATCGTCAACTCGCCACGAATCTTCAATAACCTGACACCAGTTGCAAAACACGCGGAAACCGCGGAAGACGTCGCTGCCGCGGCGAAGGCGATAGCAGACGCGCGTGCGAAAGGTGGATTCGTCTCCAATGTCTACGGACACGAGAGCGTAGTTCCTGCAACGACAGTCAAGCCATTGCTCGATAGCATCGTCAATGCCCGGCACGGAACCGGTGCGCCGACGGCAGCCGACAGCGCAGCATTGCGCGCAACCATTTCAGACATTCTCACCGCGCAGCGCGGACCGCAGGACCCCGCGGATGCCGGTCCGACTCAGTGTCACGACATCACTGTCTATCCGGCGATCGGTCGAGCCGGCGGCGCGTGCCGAGGATATGGATTGCTGCTCGACATCAGCAATCCATCGAATCCCGTCCGCATCGCTGCCGCATCCGATTCCAACTTCTCCTTCTGGCACTCGGCCACATTCAATAACGACGGAACGAAGATTCTCTTCTCCGACGAATGGGGCGGCGGGTCACAGCCGAAGTGCCGCGTCACCGACCGGAGAGAGTGGGGAGCCGACGCGCTCTTCACGATCGTGAACGGCAAGATGAATTTCCAGGGCTACTACAAGCTGCCGGCGCCGCAGACACCGCAGGAAAACTGCGTAGCCCACAACGGCTCGCTGATTCCGATTCCCGGCCGCGACGTCATGGTTCAGTCCTGGTATCAGGGCGGTATTTCGGTATTCGACTGGACCGACGCTGGGCATCCGAAGGAGATCGCGTATTTCGATCGCGGCCCGATCGATTCAACGAGACTTGCACTCGGCGGCTCGTGGTCGGCGTACTGGTACAACGGCGTGATCGTGAGCTCCGAGATTCTGCGCGGTCTCGACGTGTTTGAGCTTCAGCCGAGCGCGTTCATCTCACAGAATGAGATCGATGCGGCGAAGAGCATTCACTTCGATTATCTCAATACGCAGGGACAGCCGAAGCTGGTGTGGCCGGCGAGCTTTGCGCTGGCGCGCGCATACGTGGACCAGCTCGAGCGAAGCAATGGTCTCTCGAAAGCGAGGATCGCGGCCGTCCGAAATACTTTGGCGAAGGCCGAGGCCGCGCCTTCCGCGCGACGGAAAGTTGAGCTAACTCAACTATCTGCAAGCTTGAATGCCGACGCGCGTACTTCGTCCGACGCATCAAAGGTTAGAATGCTTGCAGCCGCAGTGAGAGATCTGGTGCGGTAACCTTCTACACGTCGATTGAGTTGTCATGGAAGTCCAGCAGTTCGATAGTCTGTCAAAGATCGACGCCGCAGAATGGGACCGCATCGCGGGGGATGACGTACTCTACAGCCACGCCTGGCTGAGCGTCGTTGAGATGTGCCCGTTCGAGAAGGCTGACTTTTTCTATCTGCTCGTTCGGGAAAGGGGAAAGCTGCTCGGCGCCGCGGCGTGCAGAATTCATCTCAGGGATGACTCGGCTTCGCTCGACACATCGTTCTATGGACGCGTGTCGGGCCTGGCGCGTGCGGTCGGCTTGGGCGCGGCGCCCGCGATCGTCGTCGGATCGCGATTCGGTTTTTCGCCGCCATTCCTTCTTGATCCCGCACTGTCCGATTCTCATGCTGAAGAAATTGCGCAGGCATTGGTTCGCCGGCTCGTGGAGCGCGCTGAGGTTCTAAAGGCCAGCGTGATGGTCAGAAATGCAAGGCGCGAGACGGTTGCAAAGGTGCTGTCTCGCGAAGGCTTTCTGCCAACTCCCGAGCTGCCCACGACATACATCGACATCCGGTGGAATACGTTCGCGGAATTCATTCGCGACCTCAGGAATGTGCATCGCGCGACTGTGAAGGGGATACGCCACCAGATCAGCCGAGCAAAGCGCGAAGGCATTGTCATCGAGCGTATAACCGATCCTGCGCTCGTGTCTGCCGAAGTGTACGAAGTGCTCGATCAGCACCATCGAAGGTTGAATGGTGTTCCAATTCCCTTTAGCCACGCGCTCTTGCCGGAGGTGCTCCGCAAACTTGGGGATGGCGCCGAGTTGATCGTCGCCAGCGACGGCTCGCGCGTGCTCGGCGCGATGTTCGGATTGCGACGAGGCGGAGTGCTTCACGCCATGATAGTCGGGACTGCGACAGAAAGAGCGAGAACGACGGACACGTATTTCCTGATGCTCGATCACATGATGGCTCGGGCGATTGAGTCTGGGGACAGGCGGTTGTACTACGGAAGACTCGTGTACGCGGTGAAGATGCGGCGCGGCTGCTCGATCGAAGATTCGATGCTCTGGATTCGTGGCCGCTCGAAGCTCCATCGTGCCGGTCTCAAGCGAATCACACCGATACGCAACATCAGAGTCACGCGAATGATTCGCGCGCTCGAGCCTGTATCGCGATCGAACGCGGCGGCATTGCAAGGCCGTTGATGCAACTCGAGCAGTTCGACAGCATATCAAAGATCGACCCTGCAGAATGGGACCGTCTCGCCGGGGATGACGTCCTATACGGTCACGCCTGGTTGAGCACAGTCGAGGCCTGCACACTAGAGCAGACCGGCTTTCTCTATTTGCTCGCACGGGTCAACGGAACGCTCCTCGGCGCCGCGGCGTGCCAGATTCGTCTTGGGAATGAGTCGGCATCGCTCGACAAGGCATTCTACGGACGCGCATCGGGCGTGGCTCGGGCGACCGGATTCGGTGCGACACCGGCAATCGTCGTCGGATCGCGATTCGGATTTTCGCCGCCATTCATATTCGATCCTTCGCTGTCCGCGCTTCAGGTTGAAGAAATCGCGGAGGCACTCATCTGCCGAATCGTCGAGCGCGCGGAGCTCCTGAAGGCGAGCGTGATGCTCAGAAATACAAAGCCCGGCATGTTCGTCCACGCGCTTTCACGCGCACGCTTTGTCGCGACCCCCGACGTACCGACGACCTACATCGACATCCGGTGGAATGCGTTTGCGGACTTCAGGCGCGATCTGAAGAAAGTCCACCCCGCGACGGAGAAAGCCATCCGCAACCAAAACAATGGCGCAAAGCGGGATGGCATCGTCGTCGAGCGAGTGACGGATCCGGAAATGTTGTCGGCCGATCTGCACGAGGTGCTCGATGCGCACTATCGCAGATTGAATGGCATCTCGCTTCCGTTCGCCGACTCATTCCTGTCGGAAGCTTTTCGCAGGCTTGGCGACCACGCCGACCTCACTGTCGCACGCGACGCTTCAGGAGTGCTCGGCGTACACTTCGTGCTGCGAAGATGCGGAGTGTCGCACGCACTGATGGTCGGGACTTCCACGGAGAGGGCGCGAACGACCGACACGTATTTCCTGCTGCTCAATCACGTGATGAATCGCGCGATCGAATCTGCTGACCGGCGGTTGTACTTCGGCAGGATGCTGTATGACGTGAAGCTGCGACGCGGCTGCTCCATCGAGCAGTCGGTGATATGGATTCGCGGCCGCTCGAAGCTGCAACGCGCTGGTCTCAAGCGACTGGTTCCCATACGCAGCATGAGAATCGAGCGAATGATCAGCGCCCTCGAGCCGGCGTCGCGATCGAACGCTGCCGCATTACAGGGCCGCTGACGTGAGCCGAACGCGCGTGCTGATGACCAACGCGAACAGCGACGCGGGCCTGTCAGCCGCGCGCTCGCTGGTTCGCGCGGGCTACGACGTCAGCTCGGCAGATGTCGTGGACATGCCGTATGGAGTGAAGTCGCGGTTCATCAGTGCCCATCACATTCTGGCAAACGGCACTGCCGACGCCTACGCGGCTTCGTTGCTCGACGTAGTCGATCGCATTCGCCCCGACGTGCTGCTTCCCCTGGGCGCGCAGTCGACACTCGGAAGCGCTGTGCTGCGCGAGCGATTGGACGCGATGACGGCTCTAAACGTTCCCGATCAGAACGCGATCGCGGTTGCAGACGACAAATTCGCATCGATGGCCAGTCTTGAGGCGCTCGGCATCGCCTGCGCGCAAATACACTCGTATGCGGACGCCGTAACAGCACTGTCAGGAAATCCGGCACTCACCCTGGTTGTGAAGCCGAGAGCGAACGTCGGTGCGGCACGCGGCGTTCGCTACGTGAACACTCGAGGCGAGCTCGACGATGCAATCGCTGCCTGCCGGGCCAGCTACGGCGACGCGGTGATCCAGGAGTTCGTGCCCGGTGGTCCGGAGACGATGAACACCGCTGTGCTCCTCTACTCACGTGAGAGTCGTCTTGTAGCTCCCTTCACAACAATGAAAAAACGACAGTGGCCGACAACTGGTGGTCTGACCGTAGTGAGCAGAAGCACCCGTGATGAGGCAATCGTCGAACTGGTAAATCCATTCTTCGAGCACTGGAAATGGAGAGGCCCTGCGGAAGTCGAAGTCAAACGCGACAGCCGGACAGGTGAGCAGAAGGTGATCGAGATCAATCCGCGATTTCCGGCGTACTTTCGGTTTGCGGACCGCTGCGGACTCGATCTCGCGACGATCGCTGTGCGACTCGCGCTGAAGGAAGACATAGCGCCACTCGATTATCCGTCTTATCGCGTTGGCGTGACGTACATGAATCCGCGCTTGCTGATGAAGAGCGCGGGTTGGCACGTTCGTCGTACAGGCGTGGCCGAGGTGCCGCGGATCGTCACGGAGCTCGGTGCGGGGTTTCAGTGCGCGGTGGACATGCTTCGAGATCCGCTTCCGCTGCTTGGTCGCACCCTGAAAGGTCGCTAGCTGTAGATTCCATTTCCAATGGAAATCGAGCAGTTCGACAGCATATCGAAGATCGACCCAGCTGAATG
>JADGQR010000284.1 GCA_017881685.1 Gemmatimonadaceae bacterium | reverse complement strand
CCGTATGATTCGTCAGATAAACAGCAGAGCATTTAACGATGCTATATTCCATAAGATGATTCGACTCGTTCGGACAATTTTTCTTCTGACGGCATTGGCCGGGTTCCTTCCTCAGTTGGGAGCCGCCGGTACCGCTTGCCGTTTGGGGGTAATGCCCGGCGGTTCGCCGTCTTCCATGCAAGGAATGACGGGCACTGATGTCTCGCATCGGTCGAAAGCCGGACAGCCCTGCACACCAAGTGCGTCACACGAGTGCATCCTGATGGCTGCTTGCAGCTCTGCGTGCTTCGACGGTCAGTCCCGGTGCAACGGTGCAGACCGCGCAGTTCCTGAGCGCCCCGCTTCTCACAGCGTTTCGCAGCCGGCTTCGCGCACACTCCTTCCCGAGCTTCCCCCTCCGCGAGCCTGATTCCAGTCTCCGAATAAAGTCGAGCACTGAGCGCGGCAACCAGCCGCAGCTGCCTCGACCCCGCCGCCTTCGCGGCGTGCTTCTACGACAACTGGAACAGGAAAATGAAGATTCGCATGAGAGCGTGCGCATTGAATTTCAATGCGTACCATCGGTTCGTGATTCGCGTCGTTTGTTGCGGATCAATTGCGGCAGTGCTCATTGTCTACCCGGCAGAAGCACGCGCACAAGAATCTGAAGCAACGAGTCTCGACTCGCTCGTCGCGAGAACGATTGCCGCAAACCCCGATCTTGCAGCGGCAGAGAATCGCGCCACGGCGATGCGCGCCCGCGTCGCGCCTGCAGGTGCCCGGCCTGATCCGATGCTGATGGCCGGACTCGTAAATGTCCCGGTGAACAACTTCAGCCTTTCGGACGAAGACATGACGATGAAAATGATCGGCGTCAGCCAGACAATTCCCTACCCTGGCAAACTTCGTCTCGCGCGGAGAATCGCTGAGCTGGAAGCGGATGAACAGTCAATAGTGACAGACAGCGTCCGCCTGGCCGTGATCCGCGACGTGAAAACTGCATACTACGAAGCTGCGTACATCGATGCGGCGCTCGGGACGGCAAATCGCACCGACAGCCTCGCCTCCACGGTCATCAAGGCGGCGAATCTTCGATACTCGGCGGGTCGTGGAGTACAACAGGACGTTCTCCGCGCCACGCTCGAAGCAACCCGTCTCAACGACTCGGCAAACGAGCTCATCGAGCGACGCCGTGCTCTTGTCGAGCGAATCGGCTCACTATTGGGCGCTGCGCCCCCCCTCCTCGAGACTGCGACGATTCCATCGACTCTCGTGCATGCTGCGGTCGACGCAAACCCATCGACAATCCGCTTTTCATCGCAGACACTCGGCGCACCGGTTGCCAACGGACCTTTGCTTCCGCTGGACCAGCTTCAGGCGCTGGCAGTGAAGCAGAGTCCGCAGATTCGAAGGCAGATCGTGATGAACACAATTGCGACGACACAGCTGGAGCTGGCTCGCCGCGAACATCTCCCTGACGTCGAATTCTCGTTGCAATACGGTCAACGGTCCGGAACGATGACCGGCGCGGACAACCGTTCGGTGGCGCGGCCGGACATGGTTTCATTCATTGTCTCCTTACCTATCCCGCTTCAGCGCGCAACAAAGCAGAGCGCGCTGGTGCGCGCTGCAGAGGCCGACGTCGTCACCGGAGATTCCGAGCGGCGTGCAAGCGAAGCGCTCGTGCGCTCCGAGGTTGCACGGCTTTACAGTGATGTGAGCAGAGCCAGGACCCAGCTCGCGTTGTATGTAAAGGCACTCGTCCCCCAGGCACGCGCATCGCTCGCCGCGTCGGTGAATGCTTACCAGAGTGGAACTGGCGATCTGACAGTCGTGCTCGATACACAACGCACTTTGCTCGACATGGAAGTGGGCTACGACCGATCGCTGACAGACTTCGCGCAGAAGGTAGCGGAGCTTGACAGCATGGTCGGACAGGAGACACTGCGATGAATCAGCCAACTGGAAAAAACGAATCGCCGCGCGCGAACGGCAAACGCGCCTGGTTGGCCATTGCCTTGCTCGCTGCGATTGCTCTGGCGGGATGGATGTTGCTATCAGGCAAACGCGGCACTGACCGGAAGCAAGCTGCCGTTGCCAGCTCGAAGGTCTCGAGCACCGACATGGCTGGAATGGATATGTCATCCGCCGGCGGCGGCGTGCGTCTTACGGCATCACAGATACGCGACTTCGGCGTGACGTTCGACACGGTCAAGGTTCGTGTGCTCGAGAGGCTAGTTCGAGCACCTGCCTCGATTGCCACGGACGAGACGCGGATCGCGCAAATCACTCCGAAGTTCAGCGGTTTCGTCGAACGACTCTTCGTCAACTCAACGGGTCAGAGCGTCCGAAGAGGTCAAGCGGTCGCAGCGTTATACTCGCCCGATCTCTACGCAGCGGAGCAGGAGCTCGTGCTTGCTTCGCGTCTCGGCCGTGCGTCGAGCGGATCATCTGTCCCCGGTATCGGCGCAAGCTCCGTCAACCTGCCGGCTGCGGCGAGACAACGTCTGCGCTTATGGGACGTCAGCGACGCCGAGATCGACGCGATTTTGCGATCCGGACACGCGAGTCGCACTGTCACTTTGTTCTCGCCGGTCAACGGAGTCGTGACCGAGAAAAATGTCGTGCAGGGTCAGTCGATTGTGGCCGGCGCTCCACTCATGACAGTCGCGGACCTTTCGATAGTATGGGCGATCGTCGAGCTCCGCGAAGCAGACGCGGCGAGTGCGCGGCTCGGCGCAGCAGCGAGCGTCGAGATAAATGCCTTTCCCGGAGAACGAATCACGGGACGCGTCAGCTATGTCTACCCCACTCTCACCGAGCAGACGCGGACGATAAGAGCGCGCGTGGTTCTGCAGAACCCCGGCAGCAGACTCAAACCCGGAATGTTCGCCACCGTTGTTCTCGCCGTGCCGCAAGCATCGGCCTTGTCGGTACCCGCTCCCGCCTTGATCGAGACCGGCGAAAAGACCTACATCTTCGTAAGAATGAAAGACGGCTCGCTAATGCCTCACGACGTAAAAACCGGGCGCCGTTCAGCCGGCGTCGTGGAGATTCTTTCCGGTGTCGACGCGGGAGCGATCGTCGTGACGAGCGCGCAATTCCTGCTCGACTCCGAATCGAACATCGGCGAAGTGATGCGGAGCATGATCGGACAAGGCCCTGCAGGCGCGATGCGTGACATGCCTGGGATGAACGTGCTTCCCGGCTCGGTCGACGACAAAGGCGCCGACATCAAGGGATTGCAGCTTCCTTCAGCATCGAGGAAGTAGAGGTGCTGAAAAAAATCATCGAATGGTCTGTAGGGCACACGCGTATCGTGCTCGGCGCCGTGGTGATCGTAACGATCGCGGGAGTCTGGAGCGCTATCAATACGCCGGTCGATGCAATCCCCGACTTGTCAGATGCTCAGGTGATCGTGATGACCGACTGGCCCGGACAGCCGCCTCAGCTCGTCGAGGACCAGGTCACTTACCCTCTCGAGACCGAGTTGCTGAAGGTTCCGAAGATCAAGTTCGTGCGCGGCATGAGCCAGTTCGGGCTGTCGGCTGTGTACGTGGTATTTGAAGACGGAACAGATCTGTATTGGGCGAGGTCACGGGTACTCGAGTATCTCAACGGCGCGGCTCGCAAGCTGCCTCAGGGTGCGATGACGACGCTTGGTCCCGATGCTACCGGTGTTGGCTGGGTGATGCAGTACATACTCGCCGACACGACAGGCCGCCTCAACCTGGCCGAGCTGCGCGCAATTCAGGATTGGACTGTGAAGCCGGCACTGACGGCCGTGCACGGAGTCGCCGAGATCGCTTCGTTCGGCGGATTCGAAAAACAATACCAGGTCGAAGTAGATCCGGCGCGTCTTTTGGCGTACAACATTCCTCTATCAACGGTCGTTGCAGCAGTTCGCGGCTCCAATGCCGATGTGGGAGCGAGAGTGCTCGAGATGGGCGGGTCAGAATACGTCGTGCGCGGACGTGGACGTTTTTCTTCACTCGACCAGATTCGCGCCGTGTCGATCGGCTCACCTGCCGGAGGCACACCGATTACTGTCGGCGATGTTGCGAACGTACAAATCGGTCCGGATCAGCGCCGAGGGATTTCGGATCTCAACGGGAAGGGCGAAGTCGTGACCGGCTGGGTGGTCATGCGGTACGGTGAGAATCCGAAAGCTGTCATCGACAACGTGAAAGAGCGGCTCAGAGCTCTCGAGCCTGGTCTTCCGCATGGCGTGACATTCGTCGAAGGCTACGACCGGTCAGGGTTGATCGACCGGGCAATTGCAAACCTTCGGGAGAAGCTGGTCGAAGAGTCGGTGATCGTCGCGATTGTCGCGCTGATATTCCTGCTGCATTTCGCAAGTGGCGCCGTTGCGATTCTGACTCTGCCACTCGGCGTGTTGATGGCTCTTCTTGCCATGCGCGCACTTGGAATCACGGCCAACATCATGTCGCTTGGCGGAATTGCGATTGCGATCGGTGCGATGATCGACGCCGCAATTGTGATGGTCGAAAATCTTCACAAGCACATCGAGCGAAACGAGCGGGACAAAACGGATATCCCGCATTGGCGACTCGTGACCGAGGCGGCACAGGAAGTAGGACCGGCGTTGTTCGTTTCGCTGCTCATAATCACGCTCTCGTTCGTACCAGTATTCGCACTCGGCGAACAGGAAGGGCGATTGTTCAAGCCGCTTGCATGGACAAAAACGTTGTCGATGGCATCGGCTGCGTTGCTTTCGATAACGGTTGTTCCAGTGATGATGCGGCTGTTCATCAAGCGAGGAGTGCGGCCAGAATCGTCGAACCCGGTGAACAGAGCGTTGATTCGGGCTTACAGGCCCGCGATCGAGCTGGTACTGCGATACCGGTGGGCAACGGTAATGATCGCCGTGCTCCTGCTTGTCGTGACTGTGATTCCAGCGAAGCGACTCGGAAGCGAGTTCATGCCTCCGCTCAACGAGGGAAGCATTATGGACATGCCGTCACTTTTCCCTGGCATAGGCAGCGCTGAGGCGAAATCCGTTCTCCAGCAGCGCGACGCTGCTCTCGCCCGAATTCCGGAAGTTCAGTCAGTATTGGGTAAGGTCGGCCGCGCCGAATCAGCAACCGACATGGCACCGATGTCGATGATCGAGACAATCGCGACTTTGAAAGATCAAAAAGACTGGCGGCCAGGAGTGACATACGACTCGCTCGTGCGCGAGGCGAACGCGACGGTTAAGACTCCCGGCGTAGCCAACATGTGGTCGATGCCCATCAAGAACCGTCTCGACATGCTCACGACTGGAATCAAGACTCCCGTCGGAATCAAGATCTTCGGGCCCGACCTCGCAGAGCTCGATCGCATTGGAAAGCAGATAGAAGGTCTTTTGCCGGCTGTAAAGGGAACGAACTCTGTGTTTGCCGAGCGTGCTGTTGGAGGACGATATCTCAATGTCGATGTCGATCGCACCGCTGCGGCACGTTATGGTATGAGCGACGACGACGTGCAGGCGGCCTTGAGCTCCGCAGTAGGAGGCGCGGACGCTGGAGAAGTCATCTCCGGTCGGGAGCGTTTCAGCGTGCTTGTTCGGTACCCGCGCGGATT
>JADGQR010000283.1 GCA_017881685.1 Gemmatimonadaceae bacterium | reverse complement strand
CAGCAGGTAGAGCGCGATGTCACTCGCGAATTGCCTCGCACCGAATGTCAACGATCGCCGCGCGAGTTCAAATGAAAAGCGCGCTTGGGTCGGTCCAACCTGATGGGCGGGAATCGAGAAGAGCGCAAAGCTAACAAGTTGCGCCGCAACGTATACGACCAAGAATGAGTTGACACTTGCGTGGCTGGAGACGTAAAGGGCGAGATATCCGATAAGGGGGAGCGTTAGCGACAACGTACCGGCTGCCTTGGCAAACTCATAGCGATGCATGGCCAGGAGGTACTGCCGCTGATACATCTGCAGGACGCCGAGAGGGACGGTAACTAGGCCGGCCACCAGGCCGACCGGCCCCAGTGACGTGACCTGCGCGAAGCCCAACGCGTTTCCGCCCAGAAAGTAGGCTAACGCCACCACTCCGCCGGTTAATAGCGACAGATGCCGCGCATTTGCCATGAAATGGCGAAGCCACTCCTGGTTCTTGCTCGAGTGGTACAGATGTCCCTGCGGAAGTCCGAGCGTAGCGGCGATCATTAATCCATTGACCGTGGTAATGAAGAGGCTGAAGATTCCCTTGCCTTCGACGCCGAGAAGTCGAGAAACCGCAACGCTTGATAAGAATACGCCAGCAAAACCGGCGTATGAGATGACGGCTGCGCGCATCATTCGAGGGGCGCGGTCGACAGTTTGTGATGGTTCCCCGGTCCTCACGTGACGGCCCTAGAGCATTGGCGCGAGGCCAAAGGGCGATACGAGGAAGCGAACGTGTTCGCTTCTGGCATGCGAAGGCCGTACGCGCACGGACGCGAAGGAGATGCCAGACTTAGGATGCTATATGCGCCGCCTATGTAACGGCCTTGGCACACGAGCGATACAGCACTTCGGTTCATCGCGAGGATTCCGTCGTTCGAAAGGAAATGCGCGAACAACCTTCCTGAGATTCGTTGAAAACAAGCGAGAAGGAGATCCCATCACTTCGTTCGCAACACGAGTCAGGTCGCTTTAGTGCGCCTCACCGAACACCGGCACGCATCTGTCTCCCCGAGCACCGTTGAAAGTGTGAGAGCGATCCATTCCGTCGGGTGACTGAAGTCAAGAACGCGGGTGACATCTGGTCCACGAGAGGTCCTATTCGGGGGCGTGGCATCTTTGGATCACGATAGCGCCGTGTGAAACCGAACTCCGGCGCTCTGCGGGAAAGCCGTGTCCGTAGCAGAAGGCCGATTACTTGGATCATCGGGGAGAGGACGCAGGGAAGGTGCGCGGATGGCAAATCCTGCGATGATTCCCGCGATCCCAAAGAAGATCTGATTTGTTGTCGGCTCGTGTGCGATTACGAACTGCACTTCAACAACGTACACCGCAAAAAACAATGTCACCCAAGCGGCACCCTCGTTCCCCCACTTCAACAACGCCGCCGCGCGCATTCTGAGTAATACCAACCCTAAGATTGCCATATACATCGAGAGTCCGATCGCGCCCATTTCGGCCATCACACTTAACGGAGTGTTGTGCGCGGGCTCATCCAAGATCTTCATCTTGGACCCAACCGTCATGACGCCCTGATAGTCCGCGAGGTTGCCGCCAAAGGTCCCGAATCCGCTACCGAGGAGGGGTCGCCGCGCTATCATCCCGAGTCCAGCGGTCCACAAGTTTAATCGATAGAACACCGTGCCGGAATCACCAGCGCGCTGACGGGCCATATTGTCAGGCGCGATTATCAGCGAAACGAGGAGGGTTGCGCCAGCGGCAAGGACGCCGATCCGCCTCAGCAACATCTGTGACGCTCCCCTCTCCGGTCTCACAAAGAAGAACATCGAAGCGACCACGCAGCCCAACCATGCTGCTCGTGTGTACGAGAAGTACACTCCCATCAAACAGAGCACCGCGACAGTGCGGCCGAGCAGGAGGCCAGTCCCTTCAAACACTCGCCCCGAACCGATCGCAAGACAGTAGATGAGACTCAGGGCTAGTCCGTTCCACTCGGGTTGCATCAGCAGGCCACCTGAACGCCCAGAACTATCGCCGAACGACGGGTCGACAGCGGCCACGGAAGGATCAGTAATCCAGGTCGGCATTATCAGTTCTCGCCATCCAATGCGTTCCGCTATCGAGATCAAGCTCATATATGCGCCGAGGACAAGCAGTGAACGCACGAGAGCCCGATACTCTCGAGGCCCGAGGCCGCACTGCTCGAGCAGCGTGAACATCAGGAAGGGAAGCCCGAACATCCGCATATACCAAGCAAAGTTTCCGCGAGTTAGGAGCCCAAACCACATCATCTCCAGGATTCCGTATCCGATAAACGCCCCCACGAGGATCGTTGTCTTGTTCCAGAGGCGAGCGGAGCGCGACGCTGCGATACGCAGCACCAGGCCACCAAGTAGGATCAGTAGCGCGTAGTTGTCTGGACGTTCAAACACGGTGCCCCATCCCTTGTATCGCAGCACCGCAAATAGCCCGACAGATGCGATGTAGACGCCGAATGCAGCACCGAGGTTCAGTGCGGTCAACACTGCAAAGGCCGCAAGCCAGACAATGACGGCGGCCTCGCCGATCAGTCCGGTGTCCTGAACGGCGCACACCAAGAGTGCCAGTAAGGAGAAATACATCAGAAATTCATCGATCGTACTTCGCGCACTTGATTCGTCTCGTCCCGCTGAACGCCACAGAGTTCCAACCGAAGGTCCGTCTCGCCGGCGAGGGCCTTCAGTCCATCTGGTAGTAAGCTTGTTCATTTGCGATTGTCAGCGGTACGCGCGACACGGCAATCTGAGTGCGTACGCCGGAGCGCATCGGTTTCTATGGTGAAAGTTCGCGCCGTCCCAACTTCGGTCCTGCGCGTCGACCGTGCTCGTGATCCAATGTGGAGACAGGGCCTCACGAGCTCCTTACATGCCGAGGCGCTCGGTGTCTCGCCTGGACTTGATGGCAGACGCCTTCCGCAGCGATGACTGTGCATCGAATATAGAGAAGTCACCACGTCGGGAACCGCGCGCGCGTGGCCGTCTGATCCGGCGTCGTTCCAAGCGCACTGACCTGAGCCTCTACCCAAGGATATGTGCGCGCGATCCCGTCGTGTAAGGAGAAGCGGGCGCGCCATCCGGTGGAGTAGATTCGTTCGTTGCTGAAGTTGCGGGATTGGACACCCACGGGGCCGTCCACGTGCCGGATGTGAATCCTTTTCCCGCCGACGTCCGCAACTATCCGGACGAGCTCATCAACGGAGACGTACTCGGGGCACCCGATATTCGTCGGTCCTGAAAGATCTGAGTGAGTGAGTCGGTAGATTCCGTCCACCATGTCGTCGACATACGTGTACGAGCGGATCGCGCTACCATCTCCCCAGACCTCCACCGTACCGCCATCGCGAGCTTCGGCCACCTTCCGGCAGATCGCTGCGGGGGCCTTCTCACGCCCGCCGATCCAAGTTCCTTCAGTCCCGTAGCAATTCTGGAAGCGAGCAATCCGAACCTCGATACCAAATCGTCTTTCGTATGCGAGGGACATTCGTTCTGCGTAGAGTTTTTCCCACCCATACTCGTTGTCTGGTAGCGCTGGGTAAGCTTGCTCTTCTGACAGTTCCGGCTCGCCCGGCTTCATGTCGCGGTAAATGCAAACCGATGATGAGAAGAAGTACCTCTTGACGCCGAAATGCGCCGCCGCGTCGATCATGTTGATATTGACTAGCGCGCTGTTGCGCATGATCGCGCACTCGGAAGAATGGATGAATCCCATCCCGCCCATGTCTGCTGCCAGTTGGTAGACCTCGTCGAAGGGACCCGACTGCAGCGACAGCGCCAAGTCGCACGCTGCTTGGTCACGGAGATCGACCTGGAGATACTCGTCCGCGGCAGTTGGGGAGAATTCTGGCCACTTCTGGTCTGCACCGCGAACCCAGTAGCCTTCCGCCTTGAGTCGACGGACTAGATGACTACCGATGAAGCCGCCGGCTCCACAGACCAGTGCCTTCTTCGTGGTAGCCGTCATGCGGAACTTCCCACCATGGCGGGCGTTTTCCCTGCAATCTGGGACTCGTACCAGCGGTAAGTGCGCTCGACACCGTCGCGCAGCGCAATTTTAGGCGACCAGCCTAGATGTGAGAGACGCGAGCTGTCGAGGAGTTTCCGCGGTGTGCCGTCCGGTTTGGAAGTGTCGAAAGAAATCTCCCCTTCGTACTCCACGACCTCACGAATCAGATAGGCCAACTCGCTGATGCTCAGATCTGATCCGTAACCGATGTTGACGATGGCCGATCCGTCATAGCTGTTCATAAGGAACACGCACGCATCAGCGAGGTCATCGACGTGAAGGAACTCGCGCCGTGGTGTGCCAGACCCCCAGAGCGATACTCGCGGGGAGTTAGCTAGCTTGGCGTCATGAAATTTTCGGATCATGGCTGGCAACACGTGGCTTGTGTGCAGATCAAAGTTGTCGCCGGGGCCATAGAGATTAGTCGGCATCACGCTGATGAAGTTGGTTCCGTACTGACGGTTGTACGCTTGGCACAACTTGATGCCTGCGATCTTCGCTATAGCGTAAGACTCATTCGTCGGCTCGAGTTCGCCGGTGAGCAGGTGTTCTTCCTTCATCGGCTGGGGAGAGAATTTTGGATAGATGCACGAACTCCCCAGAAAGAGCAGCTTTTCGACTCCATGGCGGTACGCAGCATCGATGAGGTGAAGCTGCACCGCGAGATTCTCTCGGATGAAGTCGGCCGGGCACGTGTCGTTTGCCAAAATGCCGCCGACTTTCGCAGCCGCGACGAATATGTATTGCGGGCGCTCGACGCTCATGAATCGATCGACCGCCCGAGCGTCTAGCAGATCGAGGTCGTCGCGTTCTCTAAGGATGAGTTGATCGTATCCGTCACGCTGCAGTCGGCGGGTAAGTGCTGAGCCAACGAGACCACGATGCCCAGCCACGTAGACACGATCGCCGGATTTCATACGAGGCTTTGGACAGTGCCGAGTCTCGATACACCCGATTCGGAAAGAGTTTGCTCGTGCCGAGCCAGCTCCAAGTCCGAATCCACCATCATGTGTACCAGCTCGGTGAAAGAGGTTGTAGGCCTCCAGCCGAGCGTGTCGCAGGCCTTTGACGCATCGCCCTCGAGATGATCCACTTCACTTGGCCTGAAGTAGCGCGAGTCAATATCGACGTACGCCTGCCAGTCGAGCCCAGCGTACGCAAAGGCAGCTTCGACGAACTCGCGTACGGAATGTGATTGGCCCGTTGCGACCACAAACTCGCCAGGTTCGTCCTGCTGCAGCATCAACCACATCGCCTGGACGTAGTCACCCGCGAAACCCCAATCACGGAATGAATCCAAATTGCCGAGGTACAGTCGTTCTTGCAGTCCCTGCTTGATGCGTCCTACGGCCCGCGTGATCTTGCGCGTCACGAACGTCTCACCGCGGCGCGGCGATTCGTGGTTGAACAGTATGCCGTTGGTTATGAAGAGGCCGTAGGCCTCCCGATAATTCCGCGCATACCAATGAGCCGCCACTTTGCTGACGGCGTACGGGCTCCGCGGATGAAATGGTGTCTCTTCATTCTGCGGCGGCGGCGCTGACCCGTACATCTCGGAGGAGCCAGCCTGATAAACCTTTACGCGCTCCTTTGCGCGAGAGCAGTGCTCGCGTACTGCCTCGAGAAGACGCAGAGTGCCGAGACCCACGACATCGGCCGTGTACTCTGGCTGATCGAACGAGACACGAACGTGCGACTGTGCTCCAAGATTATAGATCTCTTGTGGCCTGTGCGTCTCGAGTATTGTGCGGATGGCGCGCCCGTCGCTGAGATCACCATAATGAAGATGGAGCGCCGGTGACTCGTGCGGATCGGCGTAGAGGTGGTCGATTCGGGCAGTGTTGAAGCTCGATGAGCGGCGAACCACGCCGTGGACATCGTATCCCTTTCCCAAGAGCAACTCCGCCAGGTAGGAACCATCCTGGCCGGTGATCCCGGTGATGAGCGCGCATCGCTCCCGTTTGGTCGTCATGCAATCAAGAATCGCAAGAGTTGAGCGGTGAACAACGCCACGAAGCGTGGATTGTGGTATGCATACCGCCGCCACAGGCGACGCGGCTCCGTTGCTAGCCGGAACAGCCATTCGAGGCCAATCTGCTGCATCCACCTCGGTGCCTGAGGTGTCGACCTAGCAAGGAAATCGAATGCGGCGCCGACGCCGAGCATGACCGATCGTACCCGTCCCTTGTTCGCCGCCATCCAGATTTCTTGCTTCGGGCAACCCAACCCCACAAAGACGATGCGCGCCCCCGACTCATTGATAGCGCGCACCACCGCGACTTCCTCTTGTGCAGACAACGGTCGGAAAGGTGGTGAATGTGCGTAGGCAATCCGGAGACGCGGGAACCGCTGCCTACACGTCTCGAGCATCTGCTCCAGTACCTCTGGAGTAGCGCCGAAGAATCCAACAGCGATGTCATCGGCAGCGGCGCGCTCGAGAATGTGCAGAGTCAGGGTGGGTCCGTAGACACGCGTTGCGGCGGGCACGCCTAGCAAGCGCAAGGCCCACACCAGCGGCACACCGTCAGGCGTCACCAGATCCGCTCCGTTCACGATCGTATGAAAGCGAGGCGAGTCGTAGGACTCCATCGTCACGTGTACGTTGGAGACGCAGACATAGCGAGATTCCGCCGAGCTTGCCCAAGCCAGTACTCTGGTTGTTGCGTCGGTATAGCTCGTGCAATCCGTGCGGGTGCCCAGGATCAAACGGGATTCCGGCACAGCGAGGTCAGTGCTAGGACTCACAGGCGACTCGTGATTCCGTAGATGCCGCAACGTGATTGCTCCTTTAGCAGCTATCCGATTCACAGCAGCCGTTTCGCGCTCACGAAGCCCCTCTTCCACGGACAACCGCCGGGATCGTCTTCAGGAGGAGCATAGCGTCCAGCCCCAGTGACCAACTGTCTATATACTCTAGGTCCAACTCGATCCACCGCTGGAATCCGACGTCGCTCCGCCCGCTGATCTGCCAGAGACACGTAAGCCCCGGCCTTATACTGAACCGCCGCATCAGCCACGGCTCGGGGAACTTCCCCACGTCCCGCGTGGGCAAGGGCCGCGGCCCCACCAAAGACATCTCGCCTGTGAGCACGTTCCAGAGCTGCGGCAACTCGTCAAGAGAACTCCTCCGGAGGAACCGTCCAATTGGTGTGATCCTCGGATCATCGCGAATCTTGAACACCGGTCCGGAGGCCTCATTCTGATCTTCCAGTTGTTCTTGCTGTCGCTCTG
>JADGQR010000282.1 GCA_017881685.1 Gemmatimonadaceae bacterium | reverse complement strand
CAGCAGACCCGAGAAACCCCGCAGTGCGACAGCAGCCGTGACGAAGATTCTCTGCGGTGAACGACGCCCGTGGCATATGTCACGCTTCAGGCGTGACGATGGTCATGGCCGCGTCAATGCGACACCCGGCCGGCGCGCGGATCTCGAAGGTAAGCGACAAGATCCACGAGCTGTCGATCGGTCATCGCCGAAGCCGACTCGGCCATCGGTGTTTCGAACTTCGCTTCCGAATCGAGACTCGTACGAGTAACGATTCTCCATGCGACCGCCTCAGCAGGTTCCTTGCCCAGGTCATGCAGCAGCGGCCCTTCCCATGCACCCGGATAAACTGGCAATTTTGGATCCTCCGCGACGCGATGGCATGCATGGCATCTGAGGTTGACGAACGCAACGCGGCCGCGAACTGGATCTCCGTCGGAGAGGTTCGCGGAATACCGCGAATGCGCGCTCACCTGCATGAGTGCAGCCATTTGACCTTTCACCGCCGGAACGGAGGACGTACAGCTCAGCGCGCACAGCGCCGACGCAATGATGAATGGCAGTCGCCCCTTCATGGCGTAAGTAAAGAGCCAGATCGGTGATCAGAGCTGTATCAGTCATCACTCCGATGTGTGCGCTGCGAACGGTGAGAGCCGTCACAAAGCGTTCGTCCATGCGGCACTGAAACCGGCGCGTGATCCTGAGATCGTCACGGCCGGAGACGACATTATGCATACGGCCACTCACCGATGGATGCCGATGGACACGTCTGAAAGAGCGACGAACGAGCAATCGTTCATCGGCGCTGTTTTCATTTGGATATGCGCCGGCTTGCTCCTTACTGCCATGGCTGCGGCCTGGGTCGTTTTCTCACCGGCGATTCAGGCGCTGGTCTTCAGGCCCGGCCTCGTGTTTCTGTTGTTCATCGTCGAGTTGGTGATGGTCTTCGGTCTTTCCTTCGGCGTCGAGCGATTGAGCGGAGATAGCAAATGCTGAGCAGTGCCGAATTCGTCCTTCCCTCTGCGGATTACACGGTCGGGGGCTCGCGCCTTCGCTCCTCTCGCTTTCCAAATGGCATCGTTGATTCATCCCGCGGTCTCATCTGCATTCCTGGATACAGCACGTTTGGCGATGCGTTCGCCAGACTGCGGCCGCTTGCGAAAGCATATGACCTGCATCTCCTTACTCTTCCTGAGGAGGCAACGCGAGGTCTCGATCCGATTGCGCGATTTGCCAGCGTCGTAGAAACATTCGCCGAGCGCTTCCACCGGCCCGTCCTCCTCGGGACTTCATTCGGAGGAGCAGTCGCCATCAAGGCCGCCGCTGCACTTGGGCCGCGCCTCTCGGGACTCATCCTGATCTCGACGTTTGCTTCATTGCCGCGTATGCCGGCACGAGCGATCCTGCCGCTGCTTCCGCTGCTCGAATGGTTTTCAGCTCACGCTCCGCGTGTGGGCGCGCGGTTCGCCGGTGGAAAGCATCTCGATCGCGCAGCGGCTCTGGAGCTCATCCGCGAAGCGAGTTCCAGCTCGAACACCGAGAAACACGCGCGCCTGGTTGCCGCGATGCATTGCAATCTGGAGACCGAAGCTTCGCGAATCGATGTTCCCGTGTTGATCATTCACGGCACAGCGGACCATGTCGTTCCCTTTACATCGGCGACGAGATTGATGACCCTCATTCCACACGCAGAGTTGCACGAGGTTCCGGACGCAGGACATCTGCCGTACCTGACGCACGCAACCGTCGTGAACACGGCGATCTCCGAATTTCTGACGAAATGCTTCGTCGTGGATCGCCTCTCACGACGTCTAGCGAGGGCATCATGACCTCTCAACTTCGAGATCGATCGATTTCCGCCGTGATCGCAAACACCTCGAACGCTGAAGATGTGCTCGAAGAATGCGGGATCGACTACTGGTTCGATTGTAATCGAACGCTGGCTGCCGCCTGCGCCGCTGCCCACATCGACGTCGCCGCGTTGGAAGAAAGGCTGCTACCGTCGGCATCGGTCGCTACCCAGCCGGCGGACAAGAGCATTTCAATTCTGATCGACGAATTGAATTCTCATCTCCGGACGTCGATTCGGCCCGCCATTCTCGGTGTCAGGAAAGCGGCGGCAAGTGTTTCAGATGCACGCACAAACGATCTCTTGACGATGGTTGGCGAGATCGAAGCGATGATCTCGATTCATTTCGAGCTCCTTCGCCGCGTCATGCCCGCTGTCACCAGCGACACTACCGTACGCGAACACACGAATCCCGAACAGAGAGTTGTTCGCGACCTCGCACTTCAGCATGCGTTACTCGCTCTTCGAGTCAAGAAGGCCGTCGATCTCGCATCTCAGCTCGCAAGGAAGGGAACTGCAGAAGCCATAGCGCTCGCAGGTATCGCCCGGCAGCTCGCGAAAGAGATCCATCACCACATACGGATCTCCTATCAAATGGTGATGCCGTATCTCTTCGCGATGGCGTCACGAAGATCGCACGAGGTCGAGCCCTGGTAAGAGGTGCTACGCCAGCGCGACGGTCGAACCCGCGATTGCTTTGGAGCGTTCCAGCATGTCGAGAAAGTCGTGCGTAAACGCGTGAACGGCCGGCCAGTTTGTGTAGACGTAGTCGCGCGAGACATCGGTTCCGCGCCCTGCGATGCGCGAGGCGAACTTCATCGCCGCTCGTGTAATCGGATCGTATGCCGTGAAGCGGACTGCTCCTGCGCAGGAGAAAACCATGTCCGGTTTCCAGCCCGTGGCATGCAGGAACCGCTGAATATATCGTTCCGCTTGTTTTTGCCCATCGAGTGCGGCCGCCGCCCCACTGATGGATACGAACGCCGAGCGTACTCTCGAAAGGTGCTGTAGTCCGCGCCGGACGAATCGCCTGAGCGGGCGGCTATGGACTGCGAAATGAACCGATCCGACAACGACAACTCCGTCGTAGGTGGTGATCGACTTCTCGTCGCCTCTCGTCTCCGATGCATCGCGAATCTCCGCGTCCGCACCATTCGCAAGCGCGACTTCGCCCATCTTCTCAGCCACTTCACGCGCATGCCCATGCCATGACGCGAAAACGATGAGAACCCTCGGTTTCGGATGTTCCGTCGATTGTGAATTCATGACGACCTGCTGTTCGGTTGGTGGCGTGAATGCGTCATCGCCAGTATTTCTTCAGAAGGACCGTCGCCGAGCCTCGACTCACGCTCGGCGTAGTCCTCGGCCGATGCAGGATCGAGCTCCCAGCGATGGCGATCGCGTTCTGCTTCCTTCTCGCCGGCTTTCAGTTCTTCGCCTTCCCGATCAGTCACGCCGAGGGCGCGGCCGATCTCTTCCACGACTTCCTGATCCGGTGTCGGAGTGCGACGATGATTTGAGTACCGCTCATGCTTGCCTCCACGTCGATCTCCGCGGAGATCGAAGAAAGAAAAGAATGTTTCGTGTCCGCTCGTGAAGCAATGACACACGTCATGGACCCTCGTGACATTGATCGCACAAGGTGAGCTGGGGATGTTGTGCCGTACGTCACTCAACGTGTGTGCGCTTACGCGTGGCGCACATGCCTGCCGAGGCGCACGAT
>JADGQR010000281.1 GCA_017881685.1 Gemmatimonadaceae bacterium | reverse complement strand
TCCCGCTCTCAGGTGAGAAGACGAGAAGACGAGAAGACGAGAAGACGAGAAGACGAGAAGACGAGAAGACGAGAAGACGAGAAGACGAGAAGACGAAAGGACGTAAGGACGTAAGGACGAGAAGACGGGATGTGGCGGACGAGGGGATCGGACTGATGTGACAGTGCGCGGTTCAGTGCTCGTGTAGCTCAGTTGGCAGAGCACACCCTTGGTAAGGGTGAGGTCACCGGTTCGATCCCGGTCGCGAGCTTGGCGAGTTCAACGAATCACGAAGCGGGTTACGAGTTATGGCGCGCGAAAAAATCATCCTCGCCTGCGGCGAGTGCAAGAATCGCAACTACTTCACCACCAAGAACCGGCGCACGCATCCTGAGCGCGCTGAGTGGAAGAAGTACTGCCCACGCTGCAACAAGCATCAGCTCCATAAGGAGACCAAGTAAGTGTCCGACGCGATCGTTCCGGTTGGAACCGTCGGACGTGTCCGGCTGTTCCTCGGCGAAGTCGTGGCCGAGATGCGGCGGGTGACGTGGCCCGACAAAGGACAGATCTGGGAACTGTCGCGAGGCGTCGTGATCCTCTCGCTGCTCGTGGGCGCGGTGATCGGCATCCTCGACGTGATTTTGCAGAACGTGCTCGTGAAGTGGCTTCCTACGCTCTTCGGAGGCTGACGTGGACCATCGCTGGTACGCGATTCAGACCACCGCCGGTCACGAGAACAAAGTTCGTTCGCTGATTCAACGCCGCATCGAGCAGGACACCACGGCGGCCGAGGAGCGATCGATCCGTCAGGTGCTCGTTCCGACGCAGGAGGCGGTGGAGATCAAGAACGGCAAGAAGGTGACGGTCGAGCGGAAAGTGTATCCGGGCTACGTCTTGGTGGAAATGCTGCTGAACCAGGAGTCGCTGCACACCGTCAACTCGATTCAGGGCGTCATCAAGTTCGTTGGGAAAGATCGTGCCCCGCAGCCGCTGCGCCCCGAAGAGGTGAATCGCCTCCTCGGCGTCGTGGACGAAGCGGAGCCGGAAGCACCGAAGGAAGAGATTCCGTTCCTCGTTGGACAGGCGGTCGCGATCATGGACGGGCCGTTTACCGACTTCAACGGAACAGTTGAGGAAGTGATGGCCGACAAAGGAAAAGTTCGAGTGAGTGTTTCGTTGTTTGGACGTCCGACCTCGGTTGAGCTCGATTACTTGCAGCTGAAAGGATATTAGCGATTAGCGATTGTGGGATTTCAGATTGAAGAGACGGGATTGAGGATTTGCGATTGACGATTGCGATTTGAGAAATCGCCAATGCCAATCCTCAATGAATCCCCGATCGCCAATCGAAAATCCCGTTTCGCAGATCTCCACTCCCACAATCGCTAATCGCCAATGGCGATTTGAGATTGTCGTCGCCCACCACAGCGACGTTAATGATCGCGTGGGAGATCGCTGGCGAGACATCGTCAGCATCACAGTGCCAGTGAAGTGAGGAGAGCATGGCAAAAAAGGCGGTGGATTTCGTCAAGCTGCAGATTCCTGCAGGCAAGGCGAATCCGGCCCCTCCCGTCGGTACCGCGCTCGGTCCGAAGGGGATCAACATCATGGCCTTCTGTAAGGAGTTCAATTCTCGAACTCAGGGCCAGGACACGATCCTTCCGGTCGAGCTCACGATTTACGCCGACAAGTCGTTCACCTTCATCCTCAAGACGCCGCCAGCCGCGGTGCTATTGAAGAAGGAAGCGGGCGTGGAGAAGGGATCCGGACAGCCGAACCGCACGAAAGTCGGCTCGGTGACCAAGGCGCAGGTTCGCAAGATCGCGGAGATCAAGATGCCTGACCTCAACTGCGATACCATCGAGTCCGCTATGAAGATGGTGGCCGGTGCGGCGCGGTCGATGGGCATCGAGGTGCGCGACTGATGCACACACACGGCAAGAAATTCCGCTCGGCAGCGACGAAGGTCGATCGCGCCGTCCACTATCAGGCGCGTCAAGCGCTGGAGCTGGTGAAGGGCACGGCGTTCGCGAAGTTCGACGAGACGGTCGACATCGCGGTACGGCTCGGCGTTGATCCCAAGCATTCGGATCAGCTCGTTCGCGGCACCGTCGTACTACCGGCCGGCACCGGCAAGACATTCCGCGTGCTCGTCATCGCGGACGGCGACAAGGCCAAGGAAGCCGAAGCCGCCGGCGCCGACTTCGTGGGGACGGAATACCTCGCGAAGATCAAGGAAGGCTGGACGGACTTCGATGTAATGATTGCGACGCCGGACAAGATGGGTCAGCTCGGCCCGCTGGGTCGCGTGCTGGGTCCCCGCGGATTGATGCCGAACCCCAAGGCGGGAACGGTGACGTTCGACGTGGGCCGCGCGGTGCGCGAATCGAAAGGCGGCAAGATCGAATTCCGCGTCGACAAGGCGGGCACGGTGCACGCCGCGATCGGCAAGGTGTCGTTCACGGTCGAAGCACTCGAGAAGAATTTTTCAGCGTTCATGGATCAGATCGTCCGTCAGCGGCCGAGTGCCGCGAAGGGCGTGTACGTGAAGACGGTGGCCGTGTCGAGCACGATGGGCCCCGGGGTTCGCGTCGACACCAACCCCTACCGGTAACCGAGCGATGAAACGATCAGAGAAAGAAGCGCTCGTTGACGGACTCAAGGCGAAGCTGAAGGGAGCGACCACCATCTATTACACGGACTTCACGGGATTGAACGTGAAGCGCATGACCGTTCTCCGCCGCCGGCTTCGCCGCGCGGGCGTTGGGTACGTTGTGATCAAGAATTCGCTCGCCTTGCGGGCCGTGAATGAAAGCGGTCTCGTCGGCGTGCGGCTCAAGGGCCCAACCGGCGTCGTGATCGCGCCCGACGGCATCGTTGCCGCGCGCGTGCTGAGCGACTTCGCGAAGGAGAACGACGCGCGGCCGACCGTGAAGGGTGGATTGTACGAAGGGCAGGTCGCGGACGCCGCGCTGGTCAAGCGGCTCGCGCTGCTGCCGACGCGCATGGAAGCGCTCAGTCAGTTCGTCAGCGCGCTCAACAGCGTGCCGATGATGTTCGCGCTGGCGCTCGAAGCACGAAAGGCACAGTTGGAAGCCGGTGGTAGCGCCGGTGCCGATAGCGGATCGAACCCAATTCCCCAGGCGTCTGCCTGACAAACACACGCCCCAGGAAACCCTGGGGGATTCTTAGGAGAATGCGACAATGGCGAATGCAACAATGAGCAAAGACGATATCCTCGAGGCGATCGGCACCATGTCGGTCGTGGAGCTGTCGGAACTGATCGAGGCTTTCAAGACGAAGTTCAACGTCACCATTTCGGCGGTTGCCGCGGGTGGCGGAGCGGGCGGTGCAGCCGCCGCGGTCGTTGAGGAGCAGACCGAATTCGAAGTCATCCTCAAGGAAATCGGTGGTAAGAAGATTCAGGTCATCAAGGTCGTCCGCGAACTTACCGGGCTGGGGCTCAAGGAAGCCAAGGATCTCGTTGACGGCGCGCCGAAGACGGTGAAGAGCGGCGTGTCGAAGGACGAGGCGGCCACCATGAAGGCGAAGCTCGAAGCTGAAGGCGCTGCGGTCGAAGTGAAGTAAGGCGGGGAACACGGGACAGGGAACTGGGAACTGGGAACAGGGAGCGGAAGAAAACCCGCGCACCCCTGTACCGTGTTCCCGGCTCCCTCTTCCCGGCTCCCTCTTCCCTTCTTCATCGGCCAACTCGCCTTGCATCACAACACACTTCCGATTCACCATCGACTGGCACCCGCGTTGCTCCGGCTCTCTGAGCCGGGGCAACTCGGTCGTGCGGTCGTTTTCGCGCTCCATGGGGGCACGACGAGATGATCACGCAGATTTCATTCGGTAAGCTGGAACAGGGGATGCAGATGCCGCATCTCCTCGACATCCAGACGCGCGCGTTCGACGCGCTGCTGCAGCTCGACGCAGCCGCCCACGCCCGCGAGGACGTCGGATTGGAGCGGGTCTTCAAAGATCTGTTCCCGATCGCCGACGTGCACGAGAACTTCTCGCTCGAATTCGTCCGCTACACGCTGGGCGAACCGAAGTATTCGGTCGAGGAGTGCATCGAGCGCGACATGACGTACAGCGCGCCGCTTAAGGCCACGCTCCGCCTCATCATCAATGAGGACGTGAACGGGACCAAGCGTCCGCGCAACATCATCGAGAAGGAAGTCTATCTCGGCGAGCTCCCGATTCTCACGCCACTCGGCACGTTCGTCATCAACGGCGCCGAACGCGTGATCGTCAGCCAGCTCCACCGGTCGCCCGGCGTGGTGTTCGAGGAAGCGACGCACCCGAACGGCCAGCGGCTGATTTCGGCGCGCATCATTCCGTTCCGCGGCTCGTGGGTCGAATTCACCGTCGACATCCACGACGTCATCTACGTCCATATCGACAAGAAGAAGAAGTTCCCCGCTACGGCGCTCTTGCGCGCGTTCGGCTATGGCAGCAACTCGGATATTCTCCGCCTGTTCTTCGCGGTCCGCGAACTCGATCTGACGAAGAAGCGCGAGGGCCGCGCGGAAACGCGCGAGTTGCTCGGCGCCATTCTCGCGCAGAACGTCGAACTGCCGGGGGAAGCCACGGCGGAGGATGCGCCGAAGGCGAAAACCAAGAAAGCGCGCGCCGAGCGTGAGCGCGCGGAAGCCAAGCTGCTCGTCCGTGAAGGCGATGAAATCACGGAGGAAGTGTTCCACCGTCTCCGCCGACAGGGCATCGACAAGGTGAAGGTGTTCTGCTCGTACATGAACATCGACCTGCGCGATGAGATGGACACCATCGAGCGCGGGGAGCGCACCGCGCGCCGGGTGATCGCCGTTGACGTCGTCGACCCGGAGACGGGCGAAGTGATCGCCGAGCAGGGCCAGTCGCTTTCGGACACGCTGCTCCGGAAGCTCCGCAAGGCGGAGATCATCAAGGCACCGGTCTTCGCTGCGTCGGGCCGCGTCGAGAGCCAGCTCATTCGCAATACCCTGCTGAAGGATCCCACGGATCCCGCGCACATCGATCAGAAAGAGCGCGACAAGAAGGGCTGGAAGACGGATGCGGAGATCGGCGAGGGCAAAGCGCTCGAGCAGATCTATTCACTCCTGCGCCCCGGCGATGCGCCGAACAAGGAGACCGCCAAGCAGGCGATCGAGCGGTTGTTCTTCTCGCCGAAACGTTACGACCTCGGTCGCGTGGGACGGTACAAGATCAACCAGCGCCTGAATCTCACGACGCCCGCGGATGTCACCGTGCTGACGACGAACGACTTCACGCACATCGTGAAGTATCTCGTCGAGTTGCACGAGGGCCGGGGCTATACGGACGACATCGACCATCTCGGCAACCGGCGCATTCGCTCGGTGGGCGAGCTGATCGCGAATCAGTTCTCCGTCGGCTTGTCGCGCATGGCGCGGCTCGTGAAGGAGCGCATGAGCATCACGCAGGACATCGACAAGATTTCGCTCGATGACCTCGTGAATGCGCGGACGGTGTCCGCGGTCATTCAGGCGTTCTTTGGATCGTCACAGTTGTCGCAGTTCATGGACCAGACGAATCCGCTCGCGGAACTCACGCACAAGCGGCGGTTGTCGGCGCTGGGACCCGGTGGTCTCACGCGCGAGCGCGCCGGCTTCGAAGTGCGCGACGTGCACTACTCGCAGTACGGCCGGATGTGTCCCATCGAGACGCCGGAAGGTCCGAACATCGGACTCATCACGTCGCTGGCGTGCTATGCGCAGGTCAACGATCTCGGCTTCGTCGAGACGCCATACCGCGTCGTGCGCAACGGCAAGGTGAGTCGGGATGAGATTGCGTGGCTCGACGCGAACAAGGAAGAGAACGCCACCATCGCGCAGGCGAACGCGAAGCTCAACCCCGACGGCACGTTCGTCGACGAGCTTGTGCTGTGCCGCGACAAGGGCGATTTCCCGCTGGTCGCGCCGAGTCGCATTGACTTTATGGACGTCGCACCGGAACAACTCGTTTCGATCGCGGCGGCGCTCATTCCATTCCTCGAGCACGACGACGCCAACCGCGCGCTGATGGGCTCGAACATGCAACGGCAGGCGGTGCCGCTCCTCAATCCCCGCACGCCGGTCGTCGGCACGGGCCTCGAGGAAGTGGTGGCGCGCGATTCAGGCGCGGTCGTGATCGCGCTGCGCGGGGGCACGGTTACGCGCGTGACGGCGGACGAGATCATCGTCGACGCCGGCACGGGACGCAGCAAGGACGACGATTCCACTGCGCCGCTCGCGCGGCTCACGCAGCAGGATCGGTACCGGATCAAGAAGTACTGGCGCACGAACCAGGACACGGCGATCAACCAGCGTCCGATCGTCAAACTCGGCCAGAAGGTCAAGCAGGGCGATGTGCTGGCTGACGGTGCGGCGACGGAGTTCGGGCAGCTCGCGCTGGGCGCGAATGTCACCGTCGCGTTCATGCCCTGGTACGGGCACAACTT
>JADGQR010000280.1 GCA_017881685.1 Gemmatimonadaceae bacterium | reverse complement strand
ATTCCCGGTAGCAGCCGCGCGTATTCCTTCTCGTAGAGAACGTCCGACGCGAGTATCAGGTCGAGTCCTTTCACGTCTCGCGGGAAATGCCGCCAGTCGATCATCGGCGCCTGCGGAGACTTTCCCGTGTTGCGAAATGCGTTCGCGCGCGTGAACGCCAGTGCGTCCGTGTAGTAATCCGACGCAATCATGTCGTAGCCGGCAATCATGGCAGCCGTCGTCACGAGTCCGACGCCGCATCCAAGCTCGAGTCCGCGTCCTGGGCTTCGCGGACGTTTGCTTTCCGATATCTCGATGAAATGGCGTGCGAGGATAATCGACGACGGCCAGATGTCGGCCCAGTAGGGAAGACGCTCGTCCTTTACGAAATCCTCTTCACGAATGAGATCGTCCGAGTTGCTCGGCCGCAGAATAGACAGCGTTCTGTTTCCGACCTCGACGTCGCCGGTCGTCGTCTTGAAGCGTAATTCCAGCGCGTCGACCAGCTCCTGTCCGTCGAGATCGGCGAGGTCCGGCGCATTTCTGATCAACCGAGAACCAGTGTTGCTGCGCTCTCGTGCTCATCTCCGAGGGGAATCGCGACGAATCTGTCGCCCGCGTCGAGGCTGAGCCGATCGCCGGGAAGAACCAGCAACGCATTTGCCCGCGCCATCGCTGTCAGAACAGCCGAGCTTTGAGAGCCTGCGAGCCGAGCGACGTAATTGTTTCCGTCATCTGGTGTGATCACTACTCGAAGGAAGTGCATGAGCGATGCCGCAAGCTTGAACGGCTCTCCCAGCGTGACGGCAATCGTTCGCCGAAACAGGCGTTGAAGGCCACGCATCTTCCGAATCGCTGGCCTTGCAAAAATCTCGAACGTCACCATTGCAGACACTGGATTCCCCGAGAGCCCAATCCACGGCACGCCGTGAATGTATCCAAAAGCGAGCGGCGCACCTGGACGCATTCGAACCTTCCAGAAGTCGACCGTTCCGCCAATGTCCGTCACAGCAGAGCGTACGTGGTCGTGATCACCGACGGAAATCCCCGCCGAGGTGATGATGAGATCGCAGCCTGCGGCCTGGTCTAACTTCTCGCGCATCGATTCAGGATCATCACTCGCGATTCCGATGTTCACCGGTTCGCCGCCGGCTTCGCGGACCATGGCAGCGAGCGTAACAGAATTGGCGGACACGATCTTCGTCCCCGCCATTTCCGTCGTGAAGTCACGGAGCTCGACCAGCTCATCGCCGGAGCTGACGATTGCAACTCTGGGAGACCGGAAGACATTCACGGAATGCACGCCCGCAGCCGCGAGTACGCCGAGGTGCGCGATACCGATCAGTTGGCCAGCGTCAAAAAGCGTGTCGCCTTTGTTGAAATCTTCGCCGGCCTTTCTGATGTTCTTCGCGGAATCGCGCAAATCGCGGATCGTCACGATGTCGAGACCTTCGTCGGTGTCTTCCTTTCGTATGACTGAGTCGGCATTGAGTGGCGTTGGCGCACCGGTCATTATCCGCATCGCCTCGCCTTCTCCCAGCTCACGGGAAGGGAAGGCTCCCGCGGCAATTGTCTCGACCACTCGGAGCGTCACTCGCTCGATGTCGGCGGAACGGACAGCGTAGCCGTCCATGGACGAGTTGTCCCACGGCGGCGAGGTAATGCCGGCAACAACTGGCTCCGCCAGAACTTTACCGAGACTATCCTCTGTCGAAACGCGCACCGACGGCGACCGCTGGATCCCAGCCAGAATCCTCGCACTCGCCTCGGCCACAGAAATCACTGGCCGGACGTTCCCCGATAGTTGGCGAGCAGAACTCCGATCGCATCCTGGAGCTTCGTCACGTCGCTGACGTGACCAGGATAGTGATTAGACAACATGCTGAAGATGAGCTTCTCGCCGGCTGCAGTCGTCACGTAGCCCGAAAGCGATCGAACGAACTCGAGCGTTCCCGTCTTCGCGTGAATGTTGTTCGCTGCGGCGGTTCCAACCATGCGTGTTCGAGTCGTTCCATCGACGCCGGCGATTGGCAATGCATCGTAGAACGCGGTAAATGCAGTGTCCCGCTGAATTGCTGTCAGTATCTTCACGATCGCTTCCGGCGTGACGAGATCGTGTCTCGACATGCCGCTGCCGTCATAGATGACTGTAGACGTCGAGTCGACACCCCATGCGGCCAGTTGCCGCTTGATCACAACTGCGCCGCTGTCAGCCGTTCCGACTCCGGTCTTCTCCAAGCCGAGTGTCTTGATCAGCGCTTCGCCGGTCTGGTTCTGCGAAGGCTTGAGGAATGGCTTGAGAATGTCTCTCAGAGGCAGCGAATAGAACGAGTAAAGCGTGTCGGCCGGTGCAGCGAGCGGATCGATGCTTTCGTCCTGCTTGTCGATCACCACTCCGCGACGCGTCAGACCGAGCGTAAGAGCGCCGATGTAGGCAGCCGTCGGTGACGTGGTGGCTATCGGAACTACGGTGTCGCGTCCGGCGATTTGCACCGTGTGCGTAACCATGCCCTCGTTGAACTCCAGCTCATCAACCGGGGCGGCACTTTCTCCGCGCAGGTCATCCCATTCCCATCCATATCCGTAGACGGAATCAGGAAATGCATTGCCTCCCGGCCGCACGGATCCCGTGATGTGATGAATCCCTCGGGCGACGATCGAATCGGCGACGCTCTGCATGAATGCCTGAGCATTTCCCTTGACGCGATCGCTGACGGTTGGATCACCACGGCCGATCACGATCAGGTCACCGTCGAGAACGCCATTGGCGATCTTGCCGTGAGTTACGAACGTCGTGCGAAACCGATAGTCGGGACCGAGCTGCACCAGTGATGTCGTGCTCGTCAGAATCTTCTGGTTCGACGCGGGCACGAACAGCTTGCCTGCGTTGTGCGAGTAAAGAGTGTCGCCCGTTTTCGGATCGACGACGAGAAATCCGAGGTTGGCACGCGCGAACTGTGGCTGATTGACCAATGAGTCGATCGACCATCGCAGCTGCTGCAACGGACTGCGCATTGGAGTTACGCCAACGCTCGGCGAAGTCGCGCAGGCTGCGGTAACGCAAAACAGTGCGGCAGGGAAGATTCGTCGCATCGTCATCCTGTGTAAGTCGCGCTCAATGTCTTGTCTTCGGCGACGGTCACTCTCGTGACCCGGTTCGCATCTGGTAAGCGAGCTGCAATCCGGTCAAAGATGAAGCGAGCGAGATTCTCGCCGGTCGGAACAAGTAATCCATCAGCGAACTCCGGAACCTCGAGATTGATGTTCCGATGGTCGAACCTCCTGTGAACTTCTTCTGATAGAATCGTGTCGAGCTCGCCCAGGTCGACGACGAAACCAGTAATCGGATCGATCTCGCCTTCCACAGTCACGTCACAGACGTAGCTGTGACCGTGATAGTGGGGCCGGGCGCACGCCCCGAAAACGGCCTCGTTGCGCTCATCGGTCCATTCGGGACGACGGTATCTGTGTGCCGCCGCAAACGCGACTCTGCGGGTCAGTGATGCTCTGGACATATCGGGTTAATCTCGCCGGAAACGAAACGGCCGGCCACTGT
>JADGQR010000279.1 GCA_017881685.1 Gemmatimonadaceae bacterium | reverse complement strand
TGTCCCCGCTGCGCCAGGAGCCGGCGAAAGCGGTACAGGAGCGGCGGTCACCGGAGCCTGCGTGGCAGGCGCTGCGGGCGCTGGCGCCTGATTTCCGAAGGTGTCTTCGAGGACCGACTTCGGAACCTGCGCGCGAGTCGACATGATCTGAAGTACGAACGCGAGTCCCAGGAAGATCCCGGCGCCCCACCACGTTGCCTTGGTGAGAATCGTTCCGGCCTGGCGGATTCCAATGAAGGCGTCGGGCGACGAGCTTGCGCCGCCGAAGTTGGCGGCGAGGCCACTGCCCTTGCCTGACTGAAGAAGGATCGCCGCGATCAGGACGAGCGCGTCGATCACAAGAATTACTAGGAGAACGTTATAGAGCATTTCGCGTTGTTGGAGGAACGACCGCAACCTTCAATATCACGGGAAGCGAACTATCGAGTCAAGCTTTCCGCGGAACTGCTTTTTGACACAGAGACCACAGAGATCACAGAAACGACATTCTGGCTTCGATCCCGCGCCAAGTCCTGGTGGAAAAGAATTTCTTCTTTTGGGGTTAAGCTGCGGAATTACGATGTGCGAATCTTGAGGGAAAGCAACGATGTCTGAGCATGGGCACCGCTCGAAACCCCAATAAAGAAGATTAGCGAGTTCAGAATGCATTTGTCTTCGGGAAAGTTTCGATCCCGCTTGCTCTGTGGTCTCTGTGGTCTCTGTGGTCTCTGTGTCGAATCCGTTCTCAGGCGCGCGCGACCGCCAGCCATGAGCCCGCATCGAGGCTAGCGCCACCGACGAGTAATCCGTCGACCTGTGGCGCGCCGAGCAGTGTCTGAGCGTTGGCTGATGTCACGCTGCCACCGTAAAGAATCGGTGTGATTCTGCCGCGATCGCCGCAGAGAGCGCTCAGCTCCTTTCGTATCACCGAGTGCATCGCAGTCGCGTCTTCCGGTGTTGCGGTCTTCCCTGTGCCGATCGCCCACACCGGTTCGTATGCAACCAATACGTCGCGCGTCGCGAGCTGCGTCATCTGCGAAAATCCTGCGCGAAGCTGCTGCACTACGACTGACTCGGCGTTCCCTGCTTCACGCTGATCGAGAAGCTCGCCGACGCAAAGGAGCGGAGTGAGGCCGCCGCGCTCGACGGCAGCGCACTTGAGCGCAGTTTCTTCGTCGGTCTCGCCGAATACGTGCCGCCGCTCAGAGTGTCCCACGAGTACGACGCGAGCTCCTGCATCGCGCGCCATGCCAACCGACAACTCGCCGGTGAATGCGCCCTGATCCTTCCAGTAGACGTTCTGAACTCCGAGCATGATGTCACGCCGGTCGGCGATCGCCGCCGCCATCGTCGTGAGAGAAATCGCCGGAGGAAAAAACAAGACTGTGCGGTCGTTCTGGCGCGGATACTGGTCGAGAAATGACTTCATGAACTCGCGGGCCGATGTCGGCCCGTTGTTCATCTTCCAGTTGGCAGCGAGAATTGGACGATTCATTGTCATTACTTGTCGTCCAGCGCCTCTACGCCTGGCAGCGGTTTTCCTTCGAGGAACTCCAGCGATGCGCCTCCGCCAGTCGATACGTGACTCATCTTCTCGGAGAGTCCGGCCTGAGCGACCGCTGCGGCGGAGTCACCGCCACCAACTATGGTCGTCGCACCGTTGCCCGTTGCCGCCGCCATTGCGTCGGCGATTGTTCTGGTGCCGCGATCGAAAGGTGGTGTCTCGAACACTCCCATCGGTCCATTCCAGAGAACCGTCTTCGCCGAGGCAATTGCTCTCGCGTATGATTCTGCGGTTTTCGGTCCGATGTCGAGCATCGCATCGCCGACACCGATTTCATCCTTCGCAACGGCGCGCGCCGACTGCGGCGAATCGATTCCTGGCGCGACCATCGCGTCATGCGGAAGAATGATTCGGGTTCCAGCCTTGTCGAGTAATTCGCGCGCCATGTCCACGCGGTCCTCTTCGACGAGTGACTTCCCCGTCTCGAGTCCCATCGCGCGATAGAAAGTGCACGCCATCGCTCCACCGATCAGAAGCGCATCGACTTTCGGAAGCAGCGCTTCGATCACGTCAATCTTTCCGGAGATTTTCGATCCGCCGAGTATCGCCACGAAAGGATGTCTGGGCGATGAAAGTGCGCGGCCAAGGTAATCGAGCTCGCGCTCCATCAGCAGGCCTGCGACGGCGGGGCGTAGGTGTTCGCAGATACCAGCCGTCGATGCGTGCGCTCGATGTGCGGCGCCAAAGGCATCGTTCACGAACAAGTCGCCGAGCTCGGCGAGCGAGCGGGATAGACGCTCGTCGTTCGTTTCTTCTCCACCAAGAAATCTGGTGTTCTCCAGGAGAAGTATCTCGCCCTGCGGAAGGTCGTGTGAAGCCTTCATGGCTTCGTCGGTGTCGGTCGTCTCGACGAAGTTGACTGGAACTCCGACCAGCTTCTCGAGACGGTCCGCCACCGGTTGCAGAGAATATTTCGCCGTCGGTTTTCCTTTCGGTCGTCCAAGGTGCGACAGCACGATTGGACGAGCGCCTTTCTCGAGAAGGAACTTCAGCGTTGGAATTGCCGCCCTGATTCTCGTGTCGTCGGTGATGTTGCAGTTTTCATCGAGTGGCACGTTGAAGTCGGCACGGACGAGCGCGCGCTTGCCGCGGAGCTGATCATCCGTGAGATCGCGAACCGTTTTCTTCATGTGCTACTTGAGCCGGGCGCCAACGAAGCGAAGCATGTCGACGCAGCGGCACGAGTATCCCCATTCGTTGTCGTACCACCCTGACACTTTCACCAAAGTTCCGTCGACGACGTTGGTCGTCTTCGAATCGATGATGCACGAGTACGGATTACCGATGTAGTCGCAGGAGACCAGTTCTTCTTCGGAGTACGCGAGAATTCCTTCGAGGGCGCCCATGGAGACCGCCTTGAATGCGGCGTTCACTTCCTCAATAGTCGTCGCCTTCTCGACTTCGACAGTGAGATCCGTGAACGAGACGTCAGGTGTAGGCACGCGAATCGACAGTCCGTCGATCTTTCCCTTGAGCTCCGGCATTACGAGCGCGGTTGCTTTCGCAGCGCCCGTCGTCGTCGGAATCATTGACATGGCAGCCGCGCGCGCGCGGCGCAAATCCTTGTGCGGCAGATCGAGAATGTTCTGGTCGTTCGTGTAGCTGTGCACTGTCAGCATCGATCCGTGACGGAATCCGAAATTGTCCTTGATGACTTTTACCATCGGGACAAGACAGTTAGTCGTGCACGAAGCGTTCGAGATGATGTGATGCGAAGCAGGATCGTACTTGTCGCTGTTGATGCCCATGACGATCGTGATGTCTTCGCCCTTGGCAGGCGCCGAGATCAGGACTTTCTTTGCGCCCGCAGTGATGTGCTTGCGCGCGTCCGGAGCGCTCGTGAAGCGGCCGGTGGATTCGAGAACGATGTCAACTCCGAGCTCCTTCCACGGAAGAGCAGCGGGATCCTTCTCGGAAAGGATGCGAATCTCGTCGCCATCGACAATGATCGAATTGTCACCCGCCTCGACGTCTCCGTCGAATCGTCCGTGGACAGAATCATACTTGAAGAGGTGAGCGAGGGTTTTCGTGTTCGTGAGATCGTTGATTGCAACGAAATCGAGATCGGCGACTCCCTGTTCCTTTGCAGCGCGAAGTACCTGGCGGCCGATTCGGCCGAAGCCATTGATTCCAACTCTGATTGCCATTCTCGCGGTTCCTATTGAATGAGCCGGTCGCCTGATGAAGGAGCTCGGCCGAATGTCATGTAGCTGATTGTGCGGGCGCCGGCGGCGAACAATGCCTTGGCGCAAGCGCCAAGCGTCGAGCCGGTTGTGATGACGTCATCCAGCAGCACGATGTGTTCCCCGCGCACTTCCTGAAGGGCTGACTGCGCAACTGAAAACGCTCCGGCAACATTGCTCAGTCGTTCCCCTGGAGTCAACACCGTCTGGCTCTGCGTGCTCGCCTGCCTGATGAGCGTGTCTGTAAACACAGGGATTCGCCAGAGCTTCGAGAGATGCGTGGCGAGAACCGCGGACTGGTTGAAGCCGCGTTCCCGAAACCGGGCTTTCGAGAGTGGAACCGGGACGATCGCTGCTCGTTCCCTCACGACATCGGGGGGCCACGCGAGTCGTGACATTCTTTCAGCCATGGCAGGAGCGACCCGGATCCAGCCGCCGTACTTGAGTGCGTGGACGATCGAAGACCCGGTCCCCACTCCCATCCAGCAGTATGAGCGCGCCGATCTCACGAACGGTGGAAGGAGAGCGCACCACTGACAGGAGTGAACTCCAACCGGGTGCCCGCAACGAAAGCAGCGCGGATTCGGGAGCTGTCTGCAGCGTGACCAGCAGTGTCCGCAGATGATGCCTGATTCGCCGGGCCTCATCAGTCGCTCGCACGCGGCGCAACAAACAGGAATGAGCAGATCGGCGGCCGCTCCGAGCGCGGCCGAGACGTTGAGCCTGAGCGAGCTCAGGCCCTTCCAGCCGCTTTGAGCAGCGCTTCCTTCATCACGGATTTGTCGGGTTCCTCGCCGAACCAGCATTCGAACGATGCAACGCCTTGATTGAGGAGCATCGACAGGCCGTCGATTGCGCGATGTCCCCGGGCCCGCGCGTCGCGAACCCACGCTGTCTCACCCGGGGCGTAGACGAGGTCGACGACAATCGCGTTCGGTGCGAGGCGATCGATCTCCACAGGGTATTCCTCGCTCGCCATTCCGACTGGTGTCGCATTGACGACAATATCTGCCTCGCCGATCAGCGGATCCCGCATCGAAGCAGCTTTCACGACAACGGAATGCCGCATTCGCGTCGCAGACGCGCGAGCGAGGTCACGGCCATGAACTGTCGCCGTCGCACCCGGCCACTCAGCGATCGCTGCAAGGACCGCAGATGCAGCGCCTCCTGACCCGAGCACCGCTACTCTCGCGTTCGACGGAACTTCGCCAAGGAATTCTTTCATCATCGAAGCGAAGCCGGTTACGTCCGTGTTGTGGCCGCACATGCGCCCGTAGTCGTCACGCCAGAATGTGTTGACTGCCCCGCACTTGTTCGCCTCTTCGGTGCACGCGTCCATGCACTGGAATGCATGCTGCTTGTGCGGAATGGTGACGTTCCCTGCGCCGCCCTTCGACACAAAATCGCGAAGAGTGTTCTCAAACTCTTCGATCGTGACGTCGATTGCTTCGTACTTGATCGACCTGCCCGATGCGGCCAGCGCTGCGTTTTGCATCGCGGGCGAGAGCGAGCGTGACACTGGGTGACCAAGAAGTGCCAGCCGCTCTGGCTGACTCACGGGGCGGGGATTCGATCGAGAAGGCCTGCCAGCTCCCTTTCCAGGTCATCCGCAGTTTCGCGATAGGAATCCAGGTCTCCGCCAAACGGGTCCTGAACTGCCCGCCCTTCCGGATCGCCCGTCGCGTAGCCGGAAAGCAAATGCACGTTCGCGCCGGGACTCAATTCCTTGATTCTCGCGATGTGCTCCGGCGACATGGTGAGAATCAAATCATTCTCCGCGATTGTCTCCGGAGTGATCATGCGCGATCGATGAGGCGAGAGATCGAGGCCACGCTCGATTCCGACGAGGATCGCGCCGTCGCTCGCTGATGATCCATCCCACGCTTGAGTTCCCGCGCTCGAGACCTCGATATCCGCGCGACCCGCTACCTCGAACATTCGCCGCGCAATCGCTTCAGCGAGTGGACTACGGCACGTATTGCCGCTGCAGACGAAAAGAATCTTCATCGTCAGTTGTCTCCAACGACGTCGGGAACACATTCGCGAAGCTGTGCCGCCGAAATAGCACCTGGCCGGATCACACGGGGACGCTTTCCGGTGCAGTCGATTACGGTGGACGGCTGCGAAGGCGAGAGCTGACCTCCGTCGAGCACGTGAAGCGAGCCGCGAGCAACCGCATCTCCCCACTGATCGATGATTTCCTGCGCGTTAGTCGCGGGGGAAACTCCCGGTCGATTGGCGCTCGTCGACGTGATTGGCTCGCCGTACGCCTGGACGAGTCGTGACAGGCCACGGTGCGGCGACCAGCGAACCGCGACTCCACCCTCCGGACCGCGGAGTTGATCGGGAACGCGGTTTTCTCCACCCGGGAGAACCATCGTCAACGGTCCTGGCCAGAACCGTGCGGCGAGCTGCGACGCGGAAGTCGTCAGATGCAGGCCGAGTCGCGTGATCATCTCGCTGGAAGCAACGATGAGAAGAAACGGCTTGTTTGGAGGCCGTCCCTTGAGCGCGATGAGATTCGCCACCGACTCTCTATCCACCGCGCCGCCGAAGCCGTAAACGGTCTCCGTTGGATACGCGAGAACCCGCCGCGCGTTGAGATGCGCGATCGTGCCCCTGAGAGCGTGCTCGATCTCATCGGGCGACCAGAACGGAACCGCGAACGGGGCAACAGTCACTCCGGCAAGATACTTAACGCCTCGGCGCGAACGAAGTCCGACTCGTCCGTGATCTTCATTGCGCGCTCACTTCCCAGAACGAAAACGACCTTCATTCCGAACATTTCGCAAAGCGCAGCGTCATCAGTCGCAGTGATTCCTTCCTTTGCTGCGCGCGCATGAGCCGACTCGATCATCTCGCGCGGGAAGGCTTGCGGAGTCTGAATTCGGACGAGGCCTTCGCGATCTACGGTCTCGATGATCTCGCCCGTTCCCGATACGCGCTTCAGTGTATCGGTTACCGGCAAGCCGGGTGCCGCGCCATGACCGAGCCGCGCTTCAGCGATTACGCGGTCTATCATCGAGCTGGTGACAAGCGGTCGCGCGGCGTCGTGAATCACCACGATGTCAACACCGCTGGGCACATCCTCCAGACCGTTACGAACAGAATCTCCTCGCTCTCGTCCGCCAACCGAGAGAAGCAGTCTCTCGGTGTCCGACTGAAACAGCCATGCTGGAGGATCTCCCACGTGCTCGAACGGAAGAACGACGACGACCATCGCCACGTCATCGCGCGCCTGGAATTTCTGAACGCTGTGCAGCAGCATCGGCTTGCCGGCGACCCAGCGGAATTGTTTCAGCTCGTCGCCGCCAACTCGGGAGCCACGTCCTCCCGCAACGATCACGACAGCAACATCGGCCTTCATTGAAACAGCTGCGCGAAGAGCTCGGCGATTGTTTTCACGCCGACTGGTCGAATTCCTTTCGGCACACGAGACGGAATCGCACGGTGCGCCATGAAGGCTTTCGTCATTCCCATCTTTGCCGCCTCAGCAAGTCGCCGCTCAGATTGCGACACTGGCCGAACTTCCCCGCCGAGTCCGACTTCGCCGAGGAAGATCGATCCGGCGCCGACTGGTCTGTCGTACACGCTCGACGCGAGAGCAGCGGCAACGGCGAGATCTCCCGCCGGCTCCTGAAGCCGAACACCGCCGACGACATTCAGGAATACATCGAGTTGAGAAAACGAAAGTCCCGCGCGCTTGTCGAGAACTGCCAGAAGCAGTGCGAGACGGCGGTTGTCGAATCCGGTCGCGACGCGCTGCGGCATTCCAAAGCCGGACTTCGCCGCGAGTCCCTGAATCTCTATCAAGACAGGCCTGCTTCCCTCGAGTAGCGCTGTGACTGCGCTGCCCGACGCGTGATTGTCCCGATCTCCAAGAAAGAGCTCTGATGGATTGGCAACTGGATCGAGGCCGCGATCGGTCATCCGAAACACTCCGATCTCGTCAACGCTGCCGAAGCGATTCTTGATCGCTCGAAGAATTCTGTGATCGAGCATCCCTTCGCCTTCGAAATACAAGACTGTGTCGACGATGTGCTCGAGCGTCTTCGGTCCGGCGATCCCGCCTTCGCGCGTGACGTGTCCGACGACGAAGACAGTGATGCCCGTCTCTTTTGCGAAGCGCATCAGACGCGCAGCGCACTCACGTACTTGTCCAACGCTGCCCGGTGCACCTTCGAGGTCCGCAGTGAACACCGTCTGAATCGAATCGACGACGACGACTGAAGGTCCAATCGCAGCCGCAGTAGCCAGGATCGTTTCAAGAAGTGTTTCCCCGAGGAAATTCACTTCGGTAGCGGCGTCTGTCAGCCGCTCCGCTCGCATCCGGACCTGCAACGCCGACTCTTCTCCAGAGATATAGAGAGTACCACGACCAGCAGCCTCGAGCTTTGCCGCGACTTGAAGAAGCAGCGTCGATTTGCCGATTCCAGGCTCGCCGCCGATGAGTATCATCGAGCCTGGGACAATTCCGCCGCCCAGTGCGAAGTCGAACTCGTCGAGCCCGGTCTTCCACCTTTGCTCCGCAGAACCGGACACTTCACGCAATTTCCGCGGCTCGGCGATCGAGCCGCCTTCGGCTAGCGACTTATGTCCACCAATGCGCCGAGCGGCTCCGCCCTTTCCCGATCCAGCCGCTGATTTTGCGACGACTTCCTCGACGAGTGTGTTCCACTCACCACAGACGTCACATCGTCCCGACCAACGGGCATGCTCAGCCCCGCAGTTTGTGCAGCGAAAAACGCTGCGTCCCTTCGGCGTCACTGACCAGGCGTGCGGGCGGAGTAGTTCTCGAAGCGCGTAAAGGTCTTGTTGAAGTGCAGGTTCACCAGACCTGTCGGTCCATTGCGCTGTTTTCCGACGATGATCTCGGCCCTTCCTTCGAGTGAGTTTCCGTCCTTGTCGGTTGGACCGTCGTACATCTCCTGCCGGTAGATGAACATCACGAGATCGGCGTCCTGCTCGATTGCGCCGGATTCACGAAGATCGGATAGCTGCGGCCGCTTGTTCTCACCGGTGCGCTGCTCCGGTGCGCGCGACAACTGCGAGAGTGCAACGACCGGTACGCGAAGCTCGCGCGAGAGAGCCTTGAGCGATCGCGAGATATAGCTGATTTCCTGTTGACGGCTCTCGGACTGCGTTGGTCCCTGCATGAGCTGGAGGTAGTCGATGACGATGAGGCCGATGTTGTTGTCGATCTTCAGACGGCGCGCCTTTGACCGCATCTCGAGAAGCGAGATGCTCGGCGTATCGTCGATCCAGATCGGAGCGTGACTGAGAATTCCCGCAGCGCGACCAAGTCGCACGAACTCGTCGTCGTGCAGTTTTCCTTTTCGAAGACGCTGCGCATCGACACGACCTTCAGACGTGAGAAGACGCTGGACGAGCTGCTCCTTGCTCATTTCGAGCGAGAAGAACGCGACCGGAACGTTGTTGTCGAGTGCGGCGTTCTGGGCGATGTTCAACACGAAGGCTGTCTTTCCCATCGACGGACGGGCTGCAATGATAATGAGATCTGATGGTTGGAAACCTGCCGTTAGCTCATCGAGATCCTTGAACCCGCTGCCGACGCCTGTAACCGATTCGCCGCCACGCTGGAGCAGTTCGATGCGCTCCATCGTCGGCCAGAGCAGCTCCTTGATGCGCGTAAAGCCTTCGATGCCCCGGCTCTGGTTGACCTCGAAGATTTTCTGCTCGGCGGCATCCAGCAGCTCAGCAGCGGGCGCGCCGGATTCGAACGCCTCGGCAACGATGGCTGTGGAGACTTCGATGAGCCGGCGGCGGAGCGACTTCTCGCGAACGATCTTGGCGTGGTACTCGATATTCGCGGACGTCGGAACGGCGTCGACGAGAAATCCGATGTAGTCCTTGCCGCCGCTCGACTCGAGATCGCCGTGGCGCGAAAGCTCTTCGGAAAGCGTGAGTGGATCGACGACGTCGCCGCGCTCAGAAAGGGCCACCATCGCTCGGAATATCCGGCGATTGCCCTCACGGTAGAACATCGTGTCGTCTACATACTCCGTGGCGCGGAGGACTGCCTCCGCATCCATGAGCATGGCCGACAGGACGGCCTGTTCTGCATCCTCGGAGTACGGCGGTCGCCGCTCCGAGTAGGGATCACGCGCCTGTGGCGCTATCGAGAATTCGACGGGCGAGCTGGACATCTTCCCAAGTGGGGCGTTTCCACGCCGGATTGCGAAGCAAGGCAGCGGGGTGATAAGTGACGACGACAGGAATTCCGTGGTAGCGATGGACGTCGCCACGGAGTTTTCCAATCGGCGTTTTTGTGTTGAGAAGAGTCTGCGCTGCAAAGGTGCCGAGCGCAACGATGACTTTAGGCTGAATCAGGTCTAGCTGGCGGACCAGATATGGAGTACAGGCCTCGATCTCATTTGGCTCGGGGTTGCGGTTGCCGGGTGGACGGTGCTTGACGACGTTGGTGATGAAGACCTCGTCGCGCGACAGGTTCACCGCAGCAAGGATCTTCGTAAGCAGCTGGCCCGCTGCGCCGACGAACGGCAGACCCTGCTCGTCTTCGCTCGCCCCCGGACCTTCGCCGATGCAAACCAGACGAGCCCGGGGATTCCCCGCCCCCGGTACTCCGCGGTTTGCGGTCTTGTAGAGCGGGCAGAGCCTGCATCCTTCTACCTCGGCTGCGATTGTGGCGAGCGATTCCTGTCCAGGAACCTCGACCACGACCGAATCAGTCACGATCTCGGTCGTCCCGGTAGTGGTTCTCGCCTCGGATGCAGCCTCTGCCGCGAGCACCTCTCGCCAGCCGCCGGCACCAGCACGAGGAGAAGCGCCTCCCGTGGAGATCGCTCCAATCGCGCGCATCACGTCCTCGACGCTCATTGAATCAAGAACAAGCTCGGATTCGCCGAGATCCCTGCGCTGCTCGAGATAGAGGCGCAGCCTCTCCCTAGCGTCCATTCAGCAGCGCCTCGACACGATCAAGAATCAGGTCAGCGACTTCGGTCTTCTTCATCATCGCAATCTCTTCGATCGCGCCGCCGGCCGAAAGAATCGTCACGCGATTTGTATCACCGCCAAATCCGGTTCCTTCGTCAACCGCACTGTTTGCGACGATCAGGTCGAGACCCTTCTGCTCGAGCTTCTTCGCGCTGTTATTGAGAAGATCTTCTGTTTCAAGGGCAAACCCGATCACGATTGAGCCTTTCTTTCTAGCGGAACGAGTCGTGGCGAGAATGTCTTCAGTTTCCGCGAGCTCGATCGGCTTCGGCGGACCAGACTTCTGCGATTCCTTCTTGATCTTCCGAGTCGCTGGAGACGACGGACGGAAATCAGCGGGAGCGGCGGCCATGATAAGCACATCCGTCGAAGGCAAAATCTCTTCGATCGAATCCTTCATCTCCGATACCGTCTCGACGTGTATGGCGTCGACGCCGTGCGGCGACGGAACGTCGATGTGCCCCGCAACGAGTGTCACTTCCGCTCCCCGTCGCCATGCGGCCTGCGCGAGAGCGACGCCCATCTTCCCCGTGCTGTGATTGGAGATGAACCGCACTGGATCGATCGCCTCGCGTGTTGCACCAGCCGTGACGACGATCTTCAATCCAGCGAGCCTCGTCCTTGGCTCGAGAACTCTGCCGATTTCTGCCACGATCGCTTCGGGCTCGGGCATTCTTCCCGGCCCCGATCCTTCGCCGACGGCGAGCGGTCCTTCGTCCGGATCCAGGACTTTATATCCAAGATTTCGGAGCTGTCGGAGATTCTGCTTTGTCTGCGCGTTGGCCCACATTCGATCGTTCATTGCGGGCACGAGCAGCACAGGCGATGTGTTGGCCAGAAGACACGCGGTAAGAAGATCGTCAGCCATCCCATGGGCCGCGCGCGCGAGAAAGTCCGCTGTCGCAGGCGCGACAACGAAGATCGAAGCTTCACGAGCGAGTTTGATGTGATCGAGGGCGTTCCCGGCACCGAAGATATCGGTGTAAATCCGGCGTCCCGTGACGGCCTCGAACGTGATCGCGCCGACGAATTCCTGCGCCGCCCGCGTCATGACCACGTCCACTTCCGCGCCGGCCTGGGTCAACAGGCGGGCAACCGTCACTGACTTGTAGCTTGCGATCCCCCCGGTTATGCCGAGGAGAATGCGGCGGCCTTCAAATGGCCGCACGAGAGCTACTCGGTGCGGCGGCGGGGAACGACGCGATACTGGATCTCGCCTTCGGTCAAATCCTCGAGCGCTCGCGTCGTGAGCTTCTTCTCGCCCGGGGCCGAACGATCGCGCGGAAACTCATTCAGCACACGCGCGAACTTTGCCGCGACGAGAACTCCCAGGTACTTGTTGGTCGCGTGCTTCGCGACTTCGTTCGGAATGAAGACCTGCATTTAGCTCTGGCTCCTCTGTATGTGTTCAAGCTGGCGCTCGAGATCGTGCACGATCCCTTCGATCCTCTTGTCGAGGCCGCTAACTCGCGCCCGCTTTGCTCCCTCTGCGTCGATGATCTCGGAGACCGCCTCTACGGCTTTGTCCAGATCAGCGTTCAATACAACATAATGGTACAACCCTACTGACCGAAGCTCCTTGATGGCACTTTTCAGCCTTCGGGCCATGGATTCGGGGTCTTCCGTGCCGCGAGCCTCCAGTCTCCGGAGCAGCACCTGGCCGTCCGGCGGAAGGATAAATATCAGGACCGAGTCCGGATAGCCTTCGACAAACTGCTTTGCCCCCTGGACGTCGATATCCATTACGACGTGGCGGCTTGACCTGAGGACGAGGTCGACTTCCCTCTTCAACGTCCCGTAGAAATGCCCGTGAACGTCGGCTGACTCGGCGAATTCGCCGCGGCCACGAGCTGCCTGAAACTCTTCGGGCGTGAGGAAGAAATAGTCGGTTCCATCGATCTCCCCGGCACGCGGCGACCGGGTGGTGCAGGAAACGGAGTAGCCCAGGTCAATGCGGCGCTTGAGAAGCTCTTGAGCAATTGTGGTTTTGCCGCCTCCGGACGGGGACGAAAGGATCACGGGAAAACTGCTCACTCGATGTTCTCGACCTGTTCCCGGATGCGCTCGAGCTCTTCCTTGATGATGACGACCTGAGCGAGGATCGGCGCATCATTGGCCTTGCTTCCCATCGTGTTGGCTTCTCGCACCATTTCCTGGAGAAGGAAGCCAAGTCGTTTTCCGACGGGCTCTTCACCGCTTTCCATTACCGATTGCCTGAACGAGCCGATGTGCGACTGGAACCGATCGACTTCCTCGGCGATGTCGAGCTTGTCGGCGAGGATCGCCACCTCCTGGGCAAGACGTTGAGGATCGACGTTCGCTCCGCCAGCCAGCTCCTTGACCGACTTGCGCAAGCGCGTCGCCTGTTCGTTGAGTCTTAGCGGGCTTCGGTCGCGAACGATTGCGACGGATTTTGCGACGAGATCGATGCGCTCCAGCAGAAATACTGCGAGTCTGCCTCCTTCTTCCTTCCGCATCTGCCGAAGCGCTCCAACGGCCTGATCGACAATGGTGAGGAGTTCACCAACGGAACCCTGCTCGGATTCATCTGTCTGGCTGTCGACTACACCCGGGAGATTCAGAATCGTCGCCGCATCAAGACTGTCCGAAAGGCCATGGCGCAGCTGCAGGTCGCGAAGCGTAGCGACGTATTCGGAGAATCTCTCGTCGTTGATGCCGGTCCCCCGGGTGAGCTCTCGCTCGACACGACCGATCAGCGCTACATGTCCGCGAGCAATACGCTGCCTCAGGAGCTCCCGAACATCACCTTCCCACTTTGCGAATATCTGTGGAAGCTTGATGCTCGGATTGAAGAATCGGTGATTGACCGTACGGATCTCGACGCTGACACCAGCAGCGCCCACCTTGCCCTCGGCAGAGCCGAATCCGGTCATGCTGGATATCATATGCGGACGCCCAAGCTATGGATTGACAATGAGATAGTCAATTCCAGAATTCCCATCTCAAGCCGTAGAGGCTGATCGCGCGAGGCATGTAGAAATCAGGAACGATCTGATACTGATCGCCGAACATGTTGCGAACCTGGTAAGTCGCCACGCCTCGCAGGATGCGAATCTCGACGAGCGCTGACACCACTCCGCTCGCGCTCGTTGAACGATCCCCCGTCGAAGCGGGAAAAACTACGGAGCTTCGATAGTCATGGACGAGCGCGACCTTCAGCCCGAGGTTGCCGCTCGGGAACCGCGAGAGCCAACTCGTGACGAGGTTGATTTCGGAACGGGCCTGGTAGCGCGGCTGATAAAAGCCTGCGGAGTCCCACATGGTGCCCTGCACATCCACATTGATGTCTTTGTACAACGGCCCGCGGAGTGCCGCGTAATATCCATTCCTTCTTCCAACCGACCGGACTGTGTACGCCGTGTCGAACACCGCGAGAGGTTTCAAGACGGCCGTATCGCGAGTGACGAACCCGGCAATCAGCCAGGGCCGAAATAGTCGAACACCCGCTTCGAAACGACCGGCGAGATATGCCGGACTCGCGCCGATGGGACTGCTATCCGGGACAGACTTCCCAAAGGATGCGCTGACGGAGAAGAAAGGAAGAGGCGTGAGCTGAACCACCGCATCTCCAACCGTCGTCTTCGTCTGAAAATTCTTTTCGCCGAAGAGACTCACGAGTCCGATCGCATTACCGATCTCGAAACGCGCTCCAGTTGTGTGATACGTATTCCCTTCGAAGGCGCGGATACGATCGGACGCGGAGAACTTCAGCGGACCGCGGAAATACCCGCCCGTAATCAGGAACTGATTCCGGTGCGTCAGAGTGTCGACTGTATCCGGAAGAATGTGGAGCGAAGCAGCCGATGCGGCGTCGTGGTGAGCACTCCGTTCGCTTAGCTGCATTGTTGACGCAATCAGCTGAAGCCAGGGTCCCCCATCGACATTACCAAATCCCGCGCGCAGATAGCCGAGATCGTAATTCCCCTGAAACGGCGGAAGCGAGAGTCCGTTTCCAAACGTCGGCTGCAGCACGCGCGATGCGTTGGTCCGCATCTCAAATGCGTCGAAGCTCCAGTTCTTCCTGGCAATGCCGGTGCGAATCATGAATGAAAGCGCATCGCCACCGCCTCCCAGACGCACCGAGCGCGTGCTGTACTGCTGACCGGCGAGCTGGAGTCCAGCGCCGTTGTCGAATCGCTTTCCGTAAAATCCGCGATAAGCGTTCGTATTCTCATCACCCGTGAGAATGTCGGTGCGAGTGTACGGATCAGTGCGATCGACGCGCCAGCTTCTCAGATTCACGCGAATCTCGTTCGCGAATCGCTCTATTGAAACGCTCTCGAGAGTCCAGAGCTGGACGGTATTGAGATCGAGGAGCGATCCGCTTCGAGGATCGACATTGTCGAGCTCTATACCGTCATAGAAGATCTTCACTCTTCCGAACTCGCCGTTCACCGCGACGAACTTTGGCGAAGCAAGCCATCCGCTTCGAAACGATGTCGCCCACGGCACGCGCTCGAGTAGATCGGCGACAGTGAGAGCGCCGGTGGCGAACAACTCCGCGCGATTCCAGGAATACTGAGGCCCGATGTCCGAAGTGCGCGGACCGACTCCTCGTCCGAATGCGGCCTTGATCGTATCAGCCTTCACCTTGGCCGCGACAGTGTCGGTCTTCGACAATGTGTCGGTCTTCGACGTTGTGTCGGTCTTTGGCTTTGGCGGAATCGGCACTTCGCTCGCCGGCGGCACGACGACCTGCGCCGAGCCCTGTCGAGGCATAGTAATGAAAAACGCCCCGGCCACGAAGCCGAGGCGGGCCAGTCGAATCATGCGGCTGGCGAGGCTCAGGTAATCCTTCCCCGAACGAACTCGATGAACGTTCCGGTAGGAGTGCCAGTCGGTCCCTTCGGCATCGCGCCGAGATCCGATTCCGAGTACGCCGTACCGGCGATATCGAGATGAATCCATGGATATGAATCGGTGAACTCTTTCAGGAACATTGCGGCTGTCACAGAGCCTGCGGGACGGCCGCCGCTATTCTTGATGTCGGCGATGTCTGACTTGATGAGATCCTTGTAGTCGTCCCACAACGGCATCGACCAGCTTGGCTCTCCCGCTCTCTTACCCGCGGCGATCACCTCGGTTACGAGCGATTCTTCGGCACTGAAAACGCCAGTCGCCGTATGACCGAGAGCGATGACGATTGCGCCGGTCAGTGTTGCCGCGTCGACAACGACAGCCGGGTTGAATCGCCGCGCGTACGAAAGCACGTCAGCGAGAACGAGGCGCCCTTCGGCGTCGGTGTTGATGATCTCGATGTACTTGCCGAGGTGGCTCTTCACGACATCGCCGGGATTCATCGCGGTTCCGGATGGCATGTTCGTCGTCGATCCGATCAATCCCACAACGTTGATCGGAAGCTTCATTCTTCCGATCGCTTCGAACGCTCCGAGCACTCCTGCGGCTCCGCACATGTCGAACTTCATGTCTTCCATCGACAGCGCCGGCTTGATCGAAATTCCGCCGCTGTCGAAGCAAAGACCTTTTCCAACGAGCGTGACGGGCTTGTCTCCGGTCTTTCCGCCATTGTACTCGAGCGCGATCAGCTTCGGATCCTGAGGCGTTCCCTGCGCGACGCAGAGCAACGCACCCATTCCTTCCGCTTCCATTTCCTTTCGTCCGAGCACCGTGATCTTCATCCCATGGCGCCTGGCGATGTCGGTCGCTGTGTTCGCGAGAAATTCCGGCGTGCAAAGATTGCCCGGCATCATCGCGAGCGTGCGTGCGAGAGAATGTCCGGCGCCAATCGCTTCGCCAGAAGTGACGGCGGCGCGTGACGCATTCGTGTTGCTGGTGATGATCGTCGCCTTCTCGAGAGAGGCGCGACGCTCCGCTTCCGGCGGCGGTGTCTTGAGGTCCTTGTATTCCCATGAGCCGACAATGAGACCGACTGTGGCAGCCTCAACTTCCTGAGCGTCGATCTCACCGGCGTGAAAGCCTACGTCTGTGAACCCGAGCTTCATCGCCTGTCGCGCAGCAAGAGCAGCCGCTCTTCGAAGCGCACCCGGCTTGTCGACGATCTTGCCGAGTCCGATCAGAATCACTCTGCGCGCGCCGCCGGAAGGTCCCGTCAATGCGAAGACCTCGTCGCGACTGCCGCGGAAATCGCGCAGCTCGATCGATCGCTGAATCGACCCGCCCAGCGATCGATCCAGGTCTATGAGGCCACCAGAAAGCTTCGGTTCGTCAGAAAGCGCGATGGCAAGGAGCGATCCGGAGAATTCAGCGACATTTCCGGCTCCGAGCGTTACCGAGGCTGGCATCTACTTACCCATGCCGGCAATCACGGCGTCACCGAATACCGACGTGGACACTTCCGTTGCGCCGGGCATCTGCCGAGCAAGATCGTAAGTGACACGCTTTGCCTTGATCGCGTTCTCTACGCCCTTCACGATGAGATCTGCTGCCTCGTGCCAGCCCATGTACTCGAACATCATCACGCCCGACAGGATTACGCTGCCCGGATTGATCTTGTCGAGGTTCGCGTATTTCGGCGCGGTTCCATGCGTTGCTTCGAACACGGCGACGCCGTCACCGACATTTCCACCCGGTGCGATTCCGAGTCCACCAACCTGAGCGGCAGCGGCGTCGGAGAGATAATCGCCGTTGAGATTCGGCGTTGCGATGATTGAATATTCCGAAGGGCGAAGCAGCATCTGCTGAAACATCGAATCGGCGATGCGGTCCCGGATGATGACGGCGTCGGCGCGACGCTCCGAGCCGGGCTTCGACATGTCGGCTTCAGTTACGGTTGAGCCGCCAAACTTCTCTCTTGCAACTTCATACCCCCAGTCGCGGAAGGCGCCTTCGGTGAACTTCATGATGTTGCCTTTGTGAACGAGAGTCACGGACTCCTTGCCCTTGGTGATAGCGTATTGGATCGCCATCTCGATCAAACGCTTCGAGCCGAATTCAGACATCGGCTTGATTCCAATCGCGGAATTTTCACGAATGTCCTTGCCGAGCTCCGTCTTGATGAATTTGCGCAGCTTCTCTGCTTCGGGACTTCCGGCTTTCCACTCGATGCCGGCGTAAACGTCCTCGGTGTTCTCCCGGAAGATCACGATGTTCACTTTCCCGGGTTCCTTCACCGGGGCGCCGACACCTTCGAAGTAGCGGACAGGGCGAATGCACGCGTAAAGGTCGAGCACTTGCCGCAGTGTGACGTTGAGTGAGCGGATGCCGCCGCCGATTGGAGTGGTCAGCGGTCCTTTGATGGAGACGCGGAACTCTCCCATCGCATCGACAGTTTCCTGTGGGAGCCACTCGTTGAACTGTTTGAATGCTTTTTCGCCGGCGTACACTTCCATCCATTCGATTTTGCGCTCGCCACCGAATGCTTTTTCTACGGCGGCGTCGAAAACACGGACGGACGCACGCCAGATGTCGGGGCCGGTGCCATCTCCCTCGACGAAAGGGATGATCGGATGACTTGGAACAGAAATATTTCCGTTTTCGAAAACGATCCGCTCGCCGTTCCGTGGAACGGCGGAAAGCTTGTATTCAGGCATTCTATTCGGTCTGGCTGAGGTTTCTTTGCAACCTTGAAACCTAGGGCTGCGTCATCGCCTCAGCAACTTGAATGCATGGGTCCATGACCCCGTCATGAATCCGATTTTCACCCAGAGAATGCACATCGGCTCCAGCTCTCTCGAGCCTTCGATCGAGCCGATGTCGACGGGATCGAATCCGAAGTCGACGCAGATGTCGGAGACAACCTTCTTTGCGTCGTTGTCGTTGCCACAAGGGAACATCGTCTGCGGGCCGCATTCGGATCAAGTCGAATCCCTCGGCCGCATTGAAGCATGTCTATCAGAGAAAAATCGGAGAGATCGAAATTCATCTATGTCCAGTTGAGAACGATCTTGCCGAACGTCTCGTTCGACTCCATAGCGTCATGAGCTTCCCGGATTTCCGAAAACGGCATCACACGGTCGACTATGGGCATGAGAGATCCGTCGTCGAACGACGGGATGATCTTTACCGCGAAATCCTGCGCCAGAAGAATCTTATCTTCAGATGAGCGCGATCTCAGAACCGTTCCGAAGATGTGCAGCCGCTTGTGCAGCATCATGCCGAGCTGGATCTCCTGCTGGCGGCCGCCGGTGAGACCAACGAGGATGATGCGGCCGCGCGACACGAGTACTTTCATGTTGCCGGCCAGATAGCTTCCGCCGACGAGGTCGAGCACCGCATCGACGCCGTCCGAAAAAATCTCCATGACTCCATCAGGCCAGTTGTCGCCAGATGCTTCGACCGCACACTCGAGGCCCAGCTTTTTCGCCTTTTCGAGTTTTGCAGCCGAGCGCGACGTGCCGATTGTCCTCAGGCCTGCTCGCGCTGAGAGTTGAATTGCCGCCGTGCCCACGCCGCTGCCGGCTGCGTGAATGAGCAGGCGCTCGCCGATCTTCATTCCGAGCTGGACGAATATCGCGTCGTATGCAGTGAGAAATGCTTCAGGTATCGCCGCCGCCTCTTCGAACGTGAGACGCTCGGGAATCCGCATCGCTTCGAGCTCGTTGGTGCAGAGTATCTCTGCATGGGCGCCGCCACCGACGAGGCCCATGACGCGGTCGCCGGTCTTCCAGCGCGTTACGTGTTCTCCAATCTCTTCGATTTCGCCTGCGTATTCGAGACCGGGAATATTCGCGGGCACGCCGGCCGGAGCCGGATACGATCCTCGACGCTGCGAGATGTCAGCGCGATTGAGCGCCGATGCGCGAACGCGCACCTTGACCTCGTTCGGGCCTGGATGCGGTTCAGGTACCTCGCGCTCCTCGAGTACTTCGGAGCCGCCGGATGCGGAGATTATGATCGCTCTCATCTTTATGGGATGGCGTAATACAAGAAGGATTCCAAACGGGCGAGAAACGGCGTGAAAGAAAAAACCTTCCTGAGAGCTGCTGCTGCTCAGGAAGGTTTTGAAGTGCTGATACCCGGGACGAGACTCGAACTCGTATATGCCGAAGCATGAGGGATTTTGAGTCCCTTGCGTCTACCAATTCCGCCACCCGGGCCGGACTCGGTATTTACACCTGACGACGCGGCGTGACAAGTCACGCACGCGTCGACACCGCACTGACTACTTCTTCGGCCCGTTTGCCATCGGCGGTTGCATCGGACCCTGCATCGGCGGGCCCTGCATTCCTCTTCGCATCGGACCCTGCATGGGGCCCTGCATCCGTCCGCCCATCGGTCCCTGCATCTGGCCCATTCGTCGACGCTGCATCTGTCCGCGGAGAGCCTGCGCCCGCTGCCGCATCTCGTTCTGGAAGCCGACGTATTTCGCCCGCTGCACCGGAGTCATGAACTTTGCGAGCTCACCCTGCTCGCTCTGGAGAAGATCGAGGCGCTGGCGCTGAAGCTGAATTGCCTGATCAAGGAGCTGGCTGACACGATTCTGGTTCGCGCTGTCGCCCGAGAGAAGCTGTCCTCTCAGCGCCATTCGAGTGTCGCCTTCACGCTTCATGAGGTCAGCGCGCTGCTTCTCGAAGCTCTGGTTCGTCGCCTGGAGCTTCTTCATCTGATCGTCATTGAGACCCAGACGGCGTTTGACCATCTCGCCTGTGCGCTGCCTGAGGCGCTGCTCCAGCTCCTGGCGGCGCTGATTCGGCTGTACGCCCTGTGGCGGAGGACCGGCGGGCGGATTCTGCGCAAGTGCCGGCAATGCCATCATGCCGGAAAATGCGGCCACGGCGGCCATGCGCATGCCCATGCTAATGTATGTCATTATTGACCCTCGTTGTCGTCAAGTGAAATAGTCACTGCCTCGGGCTCCGCCGCAGGTAGGCCCTGCACGCTGTCGAGGCCGCTCAACAACGACTGAAGCTGGTCGTCGCTGAGATCCTGTACGCCGCCGGTCAGCGAAAGCTCTGCTCGCGCTGCCGCAACCGGTCGCGCCGCTGCTGCTACCACTGCAGGAGCGACCGTGGCGACAGAAGCCCTGGTCGTTCCTTCCGACTGTCCAGTCTTTGCAGCCTGAGATGCAACTTCCTGCCTCACCGCCGATGCGGACGAAGCGGCAGGCGAAACTTCGATTGCCTGGCGACGAGCCTTGCCGAACGTAACCGCGGTGGTAAGGAGCGCGACGACGGCCATCGCCTTCCACATCATCGAAGAACGAGGACGAGCCCGAGCGGGCGCCAGGTGATCGATCGTCGAAGGCATGGCAGCAGGAAGCGCCGCTACGATTTTCGACACATCGATGCGCGGAGCCATCGGAGCCGACGCCTTGATTTCCTGGAGAAGCCGCAGCTCCTCCCGACAATCGGCACAGCTCTCGACGTGCGCCGTCATTGTCGCCTTGTCGATATCGCCCAGCCGGCCATTCATCAGGTCGGGCAGCGCGTCGCGGACTTCCGCATTCATGCAATCAGTCATTCACAAACTCCTTCACCGCGCGCATTGCGTTGTGGTAATGAACTCGCGCGGCGCCCTCTGTCGTTCCGACGACATCCGCGATTTCCTTGTACGACAGTCCTTGTTCAACCCTCAGAAGAAAGACTTCGTGCTGCGTCGGTGACAAACTCTCCACCGCCTTTCTCACCCGGCTCTCTGTCTCCTCCGCCAGCAGGCTGTCGAGAGCGTCGTATTCCGTCGTTGCATCGGCAGGTTCGATTGGCACCATCGCCTTCTGTCGCCTTTCGGTCCTGCGCCGGTCGAGCATCAGGCGCCGCTCGATCGTGAACAACCATGTTCTCAGCGAGCTTTCACCGCGAAATGCATCGAGAGATGCGAAAGCCCTGACGAACGTGTCCTGCACGAGCTCTTCGATATCCTCCCTTTCTCCCGAGCTTACCGCGAACCGGGCCAGCGAATCAGCGTGCCGGCCCACGAGCAGCGACGCCGCCCGGGAATCCCCTGCTCTCCATCTTGCGATCAGATCCTGATCAGATTCGCCGCTCGGGTTTGAGGAGTTCATTCAATTCGTGATGTTTGACGTTCTGCGAGGCATATCGTTAAGACGTTATGATTAGCCCGAACCGAGCCGACAACCTGAATGTATTCCAAGACTGCTGCACCGCTTGCGATCTCGCACCGCGGCCTGCGCCACGGCGCTCCCGAGAATTCAATTCCTGCGTTCCTCGCGGCGATCGACGCCGGAGCGGCCGCAATCGAGCTGGACGTCCATTCGAGCGTGGACGGCGTCATTCATGTACACCACGATCCCTCGCCAGGTGGCATCGACGCCGAAGGTAAGCCCTTCAAACCCATCGCCGAGCTCGATTCGAAGGAATTGTCAGGCTTTCGGCTGGCCGACGACGTTTCGATACCGACGCTCGACGAGGTAATCGAAGCAGTTGCCGGGAAGGCAGGCATCTTCATCGAGATCAAGGGCGCATCGATGGAAGAGACTGTCACGCGTTGTTTGAAGCGTCATTCCGAACGAATTGACCAGCTCGCCGTTCACTCGTTCGATCATCGCGTCATTCGTCGAATGGCCGGACTGATGCCGAGCCTCCGCACTGGAATCCTTCAGGTTTCGTATCTGGTGGACAGCTGCGCCGCGTTGCGCATGTCCGGTGCGACCGATCTGTGGCAGCACGTCGACTTCATCGATGCCGCGCTCGTGTCGGGCGTGCACGCGTGCCGCGGACGTGTGATTGCCTGGACAGCCAACTCTCCTGAGCAGTGGGAGACTCTCTACCAGCTCGGCGTGGACGGGGCCTGCACCGACAAGGTCGACGAATACGTTGCCTGGATTGCGGGTAAGGCCTGACCCAGCCCTGCGTCTGAATATTTGCCCTACAATTTCGGGTCTGTTCTCCAACAGGTCTGCTGCTATGTTTTCCCGCGCTTCAGCGCAGCCTGCGCTGAGCAGTGAACCCCGGAGGAGTTTTGACCCGATGAAAAGTTATCTCGTTCGCATTGCCCTGATTGCAGCCATCGCGGGCTGTACTCAGGCAAAGCCTGCAGCGCCGCCGTCGCCGGATGTGTCGAAGGATTCAGCGGCGCAGACCGGGCTGGGAGGTGTTTCGCAGCCGAATGCGGATCCATTCCCCAGCACATACGTGCGCGTCGCGTCGGCGCCGCTCGTGATCAGAAACGTGAACATCATGACGGCTGCCGGACCAATGATTCGCAATGGCTCCGTTTCCGTGTCGAACGGAAAGATCGTCGCCGTCGGTGCAACCGTCGACGTTCCGGCGGGAGCGACCGTGATGGATGGCGGCGGCAAGTACGTCACCCCGGGGATTATCGACACGCACTCACACCTTGGCGTCTATGCTGCGCCGGGAGTCCAGGCCAACAGCGACGGCAACGAGGCGACGAACCCCGTCACACCGAACGTGTGGGCCGAGCATTCAGTGTGGCCGCAGGATCCGCAGTTTCCGCGAAACCTCGCGGGCGGTGTCACGACTCTTCAGGTGCTTCCGGGCTCTGCAAACCTGATCGGCGGCCGCAGTGTCGTTCTCAAAGTCGTTCCAGCGAGAACGGTTCAGGGAATGAAATTCCCCGGCGCGAAGTACGGTCTCAAGATGGCGTGCGGAGAGAATCCGAAGCGCGTCTATCAGAACCGCGGTCCGTCAACGCGCATGGGCAACGTTGCAGGTTATCGCGCGGCGTGGATTCAGGCGGAAGCATATCGTCGCAAGTGGGACAAGTGGAACAAGGACCATAAGGGTGATCCGCCGGCGCGCGACCTCGGCCTGGAGACACTCGCCGAAGTTCTTCGCGGCAACATCCTCGTTCACAACCACTGCTATCGCGCCGACGAGATGGCGCAGATGATCGACATCTCGAAGGAATTCGGATACAAGATTCGCGCTTTCCATCACGGCGTCGAAGCGTACAAGATCGCCGACATTCTCGCGAAAGAAGGAATCGGCGCATCGCTCTGGGCAGACTGGGGCGGATTCAAGATGGAAGCGCTTGATGCGGTCAAGGCGAACATCGCGCTCACGTCGAACGCAGGCGTTCGCGTCGCGGTTCACTCGGACGATCCATCGGGCTCACAGCGCCTGAATCAGGAAGCTGCAAAGGCCATGGCGGCTGGCATCGCCGCAGGAATTCCGATTACTGAGGACATGGCTATCAAGTGGCTCACGATCAATCCGGCGTGGCAGCTCGGACTGGACGACAAGATCGGATCGATCGAGCCAGGCAAGAACGCCGATCTGATTCTCTGGACAGGCGATCCGTTCAGTGTCTACTCGAAGCCGGAGAAAGTGTGGATCGATGGAACGATGTATTTCGACCGGCTCGATCCTCGCGAGCAGTGGCGCACGGATTTCGAGCTTGGCTATGTGACGACACCGGCGGGGATGAACCGATGATCAACATTATCAACAGGAAAGCGAGCGCGGCTGCACTCGCAGCAGCAATGATGCTCGCGGGAATTGCCGGCGCGCAGACGATCGCGATCACCGGCGGAAAAGTTTATCCAGTCAGCGGGGCGCCAATCGAAAACGGTACAGTGCTCATTCGCGACGGAAAGATCGTAGCCGTCGGATCGAACATCAGTGTTCCCGCTGACGCACAACGCATCGACGCAACGGGCAAATGGGTTACGCCCGGTCTCATCAATTCCGGCACGGAGCTGGGACTCGTTGAAGTCGGCGGGGTTCGCGAGACGCGCGACGACGCCGCAAAAGGAAAGGACTTCATCGCCGCGGCGTTCACGGTATGGGAGGGGCTCAACACGCAGTCCGTGATGATCGCTCCCAATCGTCGCGATGGAATCACCAGCGTCGTCGTGCTTCCAACAGGCGATCAACTCGTGTCGGGTCAGGCTGCGATTCTGAATCTCGTCGACGGAATGCCTGGCGACATGGTTCTGAAGACGCCGATCGCGATGGTCGCGCAGGTGCAGAATCCGCAGGATGCAGGCACGGGAGCGCGCGGCGAGCTGCTTGTTCGTCTTCGCGAGCTGATCGAGGATACTCGCGCATTCATGAAGAATCGCGCCGCGTATGAAAGAGCCGAGACTCGCAACTATATCGCGAGCCGTCTCGATCTCGAGGCGATGATTCCTGTCGTCGAAGGCAAGCTTCCGCTTCTCGTCGAGGCGGACAAGGCGACAGACATCGACGCCGCGTTGCGCATCGCGAAGGAGAATGGCTTGAAGATCATGATCGGCGGTGGAGCTGAAGCATGGCTCGTCGCTGACAAGCTCGCCGCCGCGCACGTGCCCGTGCTGACCGGAGCGATGAACAACATCCCCGGTTCGTTCCAACTGCTCAACTCGGCGCAGGAAAATGCGGGTCTGCTTCGCAAAGCCGGTGTGCAGGTGTTAATCGTCGGCAATGCTGGTGGTGGTGACGAGGAAACGTTCAACGTTCGCAACATCAAGCAGGAAGCGGGCAACGCTGTTGCTTATGGGATGACGTGGGACGACGCGCTTCGCGCGGTGACGCTGACGCCGGCAGAAGTGTTCGGTGTGTCAGATCGAGTTGGCTCATTGCAGGCAGGCCGCGACGGAAACGTGGTGATCTGGAGCGGTGATCCGTTCGAGTTCTCGACGGTCGCTGAGCACGTGTACGTGCGTGGTCACGAGTACACCGCGCCGGATCGTCAGCAGCTGTTGACGGAGCGCTACAAGCATCTTCCGCCGGCACAGGGAACGCCGTTGATGCACTAGGAAGACAGTCGCATTGAAAGAAGGCCCGGCATTTTCGCCGGGCCTTTTTTTCGCTGCCAATCTGCCAAACTGCCAATCAGCCAGAGATGTCCTGCGCACCCGGAGGTGTGCCGACGTCGGGACCACTCGCAGTGTCAGCGTATGGCGACGCAGCGGGCTCGGACGGCTGGCCAGGGGCTGCGGTGTCGGCTGTTGAAGATGACCCGCCCCAGCTCCGATTCTGCTTTTTGAGATCTTCGATCTGCGCTTCGTACTTCGCTGCCTCTGCATCGTGCGTGGCAAGTGTCGACGAAAGACGCGTGTAGGTGTCCGAGTCTACTTCACCGCCGCCCTGACGTGCACGAAACACTGCATAGCCAAGCGCCTGCGCGGCCTTGTCAGCGAGTTGTCGAGTGCGGAATGCCTCGAGCCTGATCTTCCCCTCATCGATCGCGCCCTGTGCGGCACGTCCGGCCTTGTCGAGCTCTTCCTTCAGCTTGTCGAGTAGCGCCATTGTCGTCTCTTGTTGGAGTGTCCCTTCAGCGCTCATTACGCAATTCTGCAGCCGGTTGTTTCGGGCAACAAAAAGCCCCCGTCATGCGGGGGCAGATTGCTTTCTCGACTGCTGCGGCCTCAATCAGGCTGCTGTTTCGCTCGCCTTCTGCTCTGGATAGACGCTGATCTTGAAGCGCGTGCGGTTCTTGTGCTCGAACTTCACGACGCCATCGACGAGCGCATAGATCGTGAAATCGGTGCCGAGGCCGACGTTGCGGCCAGGATGCCATTTGGTGCCGCACTGGCGAACGATGATGTTGCCGGCGATGACCTTCTCGCCGCCGAACTTCTTCACGCCACGGTACTGCGGATTACTGTCGCGACCGTTTCTGGAGGAGCCTACGCCCTTTTTATGTGCCATCTGAAATATCCCTTATCCGATCGTGATGTCGCCGATGCGAACTTCGGTGAAGCCCTGACGGTGACCCTGCTTCTTCGCGTAGTTCTTACGTCTCTTCATCTTGAAGACGACGATCTTCTTGTCGCGGCCGTGCTTGACGATCTCGGCTGCGACGGAGGCGCCCTTGAGGGTCGGAACGCCGACGTGAGTCTTGTCGCCATCCGATCCGAGGATGACGTCGCTGAACGTCACCTTCGAGCCAGCCTCACCTGGCAGGCTCGGAATTCTGATTGTCTTACCCGACTCGGCGCGGTACTGCTTGCCGCCAGTGCGGATGATTGCGTATGCCATATGATAACTGCAGGAGTGGGAAACGGTTACAGCCTTTCAACTTAGAGGGTTTCAAGGCGGATGTCAATTTCTCCCGGTCCTCGATTTCTGCGGAAAGCGCATCGAGGACTGTGCGGACTCAGCACCAACGGTCATCAACGATCGACGACTAAGTGCGAATTGCGGACCTACTGCGGACCTACTACGGTAGTCCTCCGTAGTCCTGCATTTCTGTTTGTAACCGCTCATCCTCGATCCGCAATTAGTCGTCGATCGTCGATGGCTTTTATTCCTGAGTCAGCAAG
>JADGQR010000278.1 GCA_017881685.1 Gemmatimonadaceae bacterium | reverse complement strand
GGTGTTGCCGGTGCAGTCCTTGGTGGCGTGCTCGGAAACAACGTCGACAAGACTCGTCGATAAGCAGTCCTGAGCGGTAGAAAGGGGCCCCCGCGCGAAAGTGCGGGGGCCCCTTTTTGCGTCATTCCGGCAGGCAGAATAGATCGTGTCCCGCTGGCAGCGAATATCACAAATCTGCGAGGCGTCCAACTGTCCTGAAGCGACGTCCCCATTGAGTGACACACCCCGAAAATCGAGGGTGTGAGATCAGCTAAATGCAGACGTGTGATGCTTTTCCGGACTCTGGTCTCAACATTAGATTAGAGCAATGTCGAGTGAACCGATCACGAGCGTCTTTAACGACGGCTATATCGCCGAGGCCTATGAGTCATTCCGGCGAGATCCGTCGTCGGTCGATGAGTCCTGGCGCCAATTCTTCCGCTTTGCGCAGTCGCTTTCCGGAACGGCCCCTGCCGCAGCTCAGGTTGCCGGCATTCCTGGCGAAAAAACGGATGCCTCGCTTTTGCGAAAAGTGGCCGCCGCAGCAGCGCTGGTTGCGTCCATTCGCGCATTCGGACATCTGGCCGCCCAGATCGATCCCCTTGGAACCGCTCCTTCCGGCACGCCGGAGCTGACGCTCGAATTCCACGGACTCACACAGGAAGATCTTGCTGCGATTCCGGGCGAAGCGCTCGGCTTCGCTGACCCGACTGCCGCCGAAGCCGTCGAGCGTCTGCGAAAGCTTTACTCTGGTGATGTCGGCTTCGAATTCGATCACCTCGGCGAAGCCGAAGAGCGGGAGTGGCTGAAGGATCAAATCGAGAATGGCCGCGTTCACGCGCCGCTTACGACAGATGAGAAGAAGTCTGTCCTCCGTCGCCTGACAGAAGTCGACGGGCTCGAGCGATTCCTGGGCCGGGCGTATCAGGGCTACAAGCGGTTCTCGATCGAAGGAATCGACATGATGGTGCCGATGCTCGATACGGCGATCGAGTCAGCAGCGAAGCACGGCGCACGTGAGGTCGCCATTGCGATGGCGCACCGTGGCCGCATCAACGTTCTCGCGCACGTCCTTGGCAAGCCGTACAAGACAATCTTCGGCGAGTTCGAGGGGAAGCATGCTGATGCAAATGCCGAGAGCGAGACTGGTGACGTGAAGTATCATCTTGGCTTCACCGGGAGGCGGAAGATCGGCAGCCGCGAGGTCTCGATTTCGCTGATTCCCAACCCGAGTCACCTCGAGGTCGCGAATCCGATTCTGCAAGGTGTGGCACGTGCGCGACAGACGCTGCTTTCAGACGGAAAAGCGCGAGACGAGAACTCGATGGTCGCCATTTGCATTCATGGCGACGCTGCATTTCCGGGCGAAGGCGTCGTGGCCGAGACGTTCAACCTGTCGCGTCTTCGCGGATACCGTGTTGGCGGCACGCTCCACATCATCGCCAACAACCAGGTTGGTTTCACGACCGACCCAATCGACGCGCGCTCGACGCATTACGCGAGCGATCTCGCGAAAGGATTCGAGGTTCCGATCGTGCACGTCGATGCGGAAGACGCCGACATGTGCATCAGGGTGATGCAGCTCGGTGTCGAGTATCGCGCAAAGTACGGAAAGGATTTCCTCATCGATCTGGTCGGATACAGACGCCACGGTCATAACGAGACAGACGAGCCTGCGTTCACGCAGCCGGCGATGTATGCGCAGATCAAGACGCATCCTTCGCCTCGCGAGATCTGGGGCAAGCGGCTCGTCGAAGAGGGTGTCGTGACGGCTGAGGAAGTGAAGTCGCTCGACACTGAGCTCGCTTCGTTCTTCGAGAAGATCCAGGGCGGCGCGTCGGCAAGCGATGGCGAGAAGTCGTCGCCGGGTCAGGTTGTTGCACCGTCAGACGGGTCGAGTGCCGCGGGCACGACCAGACCTCTGCCGACGGCGGACCAGCTCGTCGCGCTGAATGAGCAGCTTCTCTCGTGGCCGCAGACATTCAAGGCGAATACAAAGCTTGCGAAGACGCTTCAGCGCCGTCGTGACGCGATGGGAAAGTCAGGCGGAATCGACTGGGGACATGCGGAGGCGCTCGCGTTTGCGTCGCTGCTGGTGGAAGGGTTGGCCGTTCGCATCACGGGACAGGATGTGGAGCGCGGGACTTTCTCTCATCGTCAGGCGGTTCTTCATGATGCCGAGACTGGCGAGACCTACACGCCGCTCGAGCACCTGCCGCAGGCAAAGGCGAAGTTCGAGATCTACAACAGTCCGTTGTCGGAAACCGCTGTGCTTGGATTCGAGTATGGCTACAGCACTGCGACACGTCAGGCGCTCGTATTGTGGGAGGCGCAGTTCGGGGATTTCGTGAATGTGGCGCAGCCGGTTGTCGATCAGTTCATTGTGTCCGACCACGCGAAGTGGGGACAGGATTCAGGCGTTACGCTGCTCCTTCCGCATGGTTACGAAGGGCAGGGTCCCGAGCATTCGAGCGCGCGTCTCGAGCGGTTCCTTCAGTCGGCGGCCGAGTCGAACATGTACGTCGCGTATCCATCGACGCCGGCTCAGTACTATCACATCCTCCGGCGGCAGGCACTGCGCGGAAAGCGCCGCCCGCTGATTCTGATGCAGCCGAAGAGTCTGCTTCGCATGCCGGAGGCAGCGTCGCGTCTCAGCGACTTGACCGATTCGTTTTTCAGGTCGGTTATCGATGATGCGGCGGTTGCAGATTCGCGTGAGAATGTGAAGCGCCTCGTGTTCTGCACCGGCAAGATCTATTACGATCTGCTTGCGCGCCGTGCTCCGCATGTTGCGCTCGTGCGTGTCGAAGAGCTTTATCCGTGGCCGAATGCAGAGGTCGAGAAGATCGTCGATCTCTATCCGTCGGTCGAGGAAGTTGTCTGGGCGCAGGAAGAGCCGAAGAACATGGGAGCGTGGACGTATGTCGCGCCGCGGCTTCGTGTGTCCACCGGCAATTCGCTGATCGTGCGTTATGTGGGTCGCCCCGAGCGCGCGAGTCCGGCGGAGGGATACTTGTCTGCGCACAAGCCGGAGCAGGAGCGGATTGTCTCGGAGGTCGTTGCACCGATGGAGCCCGCGCCCGCCAGGCGCCGGAGTGCGGTGGTCGGTTAGTTACCGTAGTTCTCTCCAACCTAAAAGAAGGTCATGAAGCGAGCGGTAATTGCTTTTGTGGCGTTGATGTCGGTCGCGGCGCCGCGTTTTCTGCATGGTCAGGATCGCGGCGCTGTTCCATTGCGGAATGGCGATATCCCATCGCCTGACACGCGGCGTGTTCTCGTGATAGCCGCGCACCCGGATGACGAAGACACGCAGCTCATTACGTGGCTCCAGCGAGGTGGGCGAGCCGAGACAGCCTACCTGTCCCTTACTCGCGGCGACGGTGGGCAGAATCTCATCGGCAATGAGCTCGGCGAGGAGCTTGGAGTGATCCGCACTGAGGAGTTGCTTGCGGCGCGGCGGGTGGATGGCGCGCATCAATTCTTCGCACGCGCCTACGATTTCGGTTTCTCGAAAACAGCAGCCGAGACTTTTGCGCACTGGCCGAAAGATTCGCTGCTCGAGGACGTCGTGACCGTGATACGGTCGTGGAGACCTCAAGTGATCGTCGCTGTCTTCTCGGGTACACCGAAAGATGGACACGGCCAGCACCAGGTCTCGGCCATACTCGCAAAGGAGGCATACGAAAGCGCAGCCGCAGACACAGTTCGCTTTCCGGTGAGCAAGTTCGGTCCCGCCTGGACGCCACTGAAGTTTTATCGCTTCGCAGGGTTCAGGTTGGCCGATCCGACGATCAGGATCAATGTGGGTGAGTACAATCCCGCGATGGGGAAATCATATGCCGAGATCGCCGCTGAGAGCCGCTCGCAGCACAAGTCTCAGGGCTTCGGATCGCTTCAGAGAAAGGGTCCTGTCTGGGATCAGCTCAAGAG
>JADGQR010000277.1 GCA_017881685.1 Gemmatimonadaceae bacterium | reverse complement strand
GTGAAAGTCCTCTCCCAACGTGATGGAGGTGAAGGGTAGCGAAGCGCAAGGGCTGTCGCCGCGAGGCGAGGTCTGAAGGAAGCGTGGAGCAAACACGTGAGCCGATGAACAAGAACCGGACGCGAGGCGTGAGCGTCGCGCAAGTCGACATGTGACGACGAAGCGCATATCCATCAAAGACGCAGAGCGTAAATTCGGCGGTTGTGCGTGGAAAGCGATTGAACCTACCTCGGGAGATCTGCGATGTAGTGGCGGATTCGCGACTGAGAACACCGAGAGGGTTCTGATCACATCACAGAAGTCAGCAGAGGCCATAGTAGCGAGTGAATCGCGAAGGGCCGAAGGTTGGGAGTAGAAGGAGTCGAGCAGCGGCTAAAGGATCGCGTGGACCCCGACAGCATCTGAGAATGGGTGGCCGGTTGGGTCAGAGGGTGAAGCCTGAAAACCAATCGTCTACTGGCGAGCCATCTCTTCACGCCGCGAAACACGCTGCACCTTCGAAACCGACCAACCGCCGTGTACGGACCCGTACGCACGGTGGTGTGGGAGGGGAGGAGCCATGAGGCTCCCCCTATCCCGATTTCGAATCGAATGACTTGTTCCCTGCGGAGATTGTCGAGCGCCTCAAGAGTGGGGGCCAACCGCACGAAGTTGACGGACCGTTTCTATCCGTTGCCTTCCCGGCCCAGCGCTTTCTTCATCGCGGCAATGGCATTCTCCCGGCCGTCCTTCTTGGCCATCGCTTTGAAGGCTGCCCGCTTCGACTTCGAGAACTTCTGCATCAGGCCGAGGTACTTACCCTGCAGCTGCATAGAGGCCTTGCGTGCGGCTGAGACGCGCTTCTTCCGTGCCTTCTTCGCAGGCTTTGCCTCATGCGCAGGGAAGGGACTGTCGCCGCCCGTGACCTTTGCTTCGACCTTGTGAACGAAGTGTTTGACGGGTTCCACGATCGCGTCGCGAAGGGCAGCAAGGCGGCGTTCGAGCGTCGAGATCTCATGGTGCATGGAGGCCACATAGCGGTCCACATCCGCAGCCGAAAGTTTCCGATCGGCCACGGCCTTTTCGAGGACGTAGTGCGCCTGAGACGAAGAGAGGGAAGGGGATAGAGGCTTTCTCGGTCGTGCCATTCAAGTTCTCCTGGGAAGGAAGTCTAGCGCGGGAATGCCTACGTCCGATAGAACAAGTCGGGCCGCGGAAACGCGGCCCTCTTAGTAATTGCGAACAAATCAGTCGCTCCCCGTTGAGCACTGGAACATGGGTGGGCAGAACCCGTCCTGCGGGTGGATGTCGCGATTCGCGGCGAAGCAGAAGTTTTCGACGAAGGTCTTCGAGTACTTCTTGACGACGTCGGCCGGAATGTCCTTTGGTGTCAGCTCGCGGAACTCGAAGGTGATCGAGCCATTCGCGCTGACGGTAGCCAGGAGATAGCCGTAGACGTCCGTGCGTGTGTTCGGTCCCGGCGTCGCAGTTTCCGGCAGGCGATAGCGGGCCGCGCCCGAGGTGCCGACGATCCATCCCGGGAGCACGCCGCCGTTCGCGCGCCAGTACGCGCTGTCGTAGATGTTGTCCATGACGAAATGGGAGTGGCTGGCCAGGACGTAGACCTGCTTCTTGCCCTTATCGCGCAGCGCGAGCAGGAGGGCGTAGACCTCGCGGCCGCTTTTCTGTTGAGCTGGATAGTTGCCCATGCTGTGGCCGCACGAGCGGCTGTCAGGGAGGGCTTCGTGCATGCCGACGATGACGGTACGGATCGTGGCATCCGCGGCGTCGCGGTCGAGCACTTTCTTCAGCCAGGCCATCTGCGCGTCGTCGAACATGTCACACGTAGCGTTATCGAGGGTGATGAAGTCGATGCCGTTCATCACGACGTGGTAGTACGCCCGCACGGTCGTGTCGCTCGGGTCGTCTTTGATCCGCTGGTCGTGAATGGGCGGAAGGTCGAGATAGGCCTTGAACGCTTTCACAAAAGCGCCGCGCGTCATCGGCCATGTGGTCTCGTGATTTCCGATTCCGACGAAGATACGGACGCCGCGGTCGTCGAACGCTTTGACCTGATTGTCGATTGCGTCCTTGAACGCGTTCCTCAGATAGTTTTGCACCTGGAGCGGCGCGCCGGCCATCACCGCGGCCTGCGCCATATCCTCATCGAAGTTGTAGATCGCGCGCCAGTCGCCGAGATGCCAGTAGAACTGAGCGCCATTGTTTTTCGCCGCCTCGGCGATGGCGGGCATGATCACGTCACCGCAGTTGCGTGAATCGCCGGCGACGACGAAGTGCCATGGTGCATCCGCGGCCGGCGGTGGCGGCGGCGTCTGTGCGACAGCGACGATCGAGAAAAGAAGAAGCGCGAGTGTGTAGCCAGATTTCATGACGATCTCCTAGAGCCCGGATTATTCATCGGCAGAGGCGAAAGCGGAACACCCTGTCATTCCGAGCAGGGTAACGGCAAGTGTGCCGGTGAGGAGCGTATGAGACGATCTGTCATTCCAAGGGTGCGGGGCGAGGGTGGGCGACGAATCCCCTGCCGCTGGCCGGGGTCGTCTACGGCGGTCGCAAATTCGCCGACGCATTGCGCTCCGGCGACCTGAGAGTCGAGGGCGACAAGTCCCTGGCGAAGCGCTTCCTGACGTTCTTCCCGCTTCCGGAGCAGGCATCTGCAGGTGCGGGCCTCGAGAAATCACGAGATCGCTGACACCTTCCTCCAGTGCCGCACGAAACAGGTGACTGGCGGAACAGATGGAGCCCGAGGCTGGGCCAACCAACGCTGCCGGCCGTGCCGGCTTAGCTGTCTTTGCTGATCTTCGTCGCTGTGAACATGGCGCTGGAATCGCGTGTCCCGACGACAACGACGTGGTCGCCGACCGTTGGATCGGGATAGATGATGGTGGTCGAGGCAATCTTCACGAGGAAATCGGGCCCGAGGGTGCCAGGAGGTCCGCCGACGACCCACTGCGTGGCTGAGATCGACTTCACCGTCCCGTGCAATTCGACGGTGGTCGTGTCATGCAGGTCGACTTTCACGATGGCAATGGCCAGATAGGTGTGTGCGGAGTCGACGTTCGCCATCACCTGAACCGAGTCTCCGACCTTCGGGTCGCCGATGATCTTTGTCTGCGAATCGACCGAGACAGTCGTGTCCTTTCCGTCGTGTGAGGTGATGACCCATGCGGCAGGCCCGATCGACTTGACGGTGCCGAGCAGAATGGCCGGCAACTGGATCGATGGGAAGTTGAGCTGCACCTGTGTCGCCACGATCGCGCCGCCCGAGAAGCGCGCGGTGACGCTCACGACCTTCCCGGCCACGACGTCAGAGAACTTGATTGCAGCAAACGTGGGGACATTGCTGCCGAAGCCGGTATTCGCGTCGACATTGATGGTGATCCCGAGGACGACGAATCGCGAGTGCGCCTGGTCCGAGGAATCAACGGTTCCAGTCAGCTCGAGATCGGGCTGCGACTCGATCGTGATCAGTTGCGCGCGCAGAAATGAGGATGGCTGCATCGTCGGAGCCGTGTTGATGAATGCCGTAATCCGAGTGCCCGGTTTGACATCGGCGATCGAGCCCGATCCGCTGTGGTCATTCATGAACTTCGCCGATGAGGCATCGATCACGATGGCAGGAGCTCCGCCGGTATTCAGCGTGATCAGCGTCCCCTGAACCGAGGCCACAACGCCCCTGACGGAAGCACCGGACATCGGTCCGATACCGAGCACGTCGGCGATCTCTCCCACGGCAATTCCGGGAGGCATTACCGCGCGGTGGATCCCCGCGATCAATGGCGTAGACAGGAGAAGCAATGCGAACGCGAAAGCGGTTCTTGCTGAATGGCGATTCATGACGTGGTCCTCGGTGAAACGAGCGGTCAAAGTCTACCGTGGGAACGAACGGGCAGCCTCAGTTACTCCATGCGAAACCGTCACGTCCAGGGGTGCGCGTCACCGGTCAGAGCGGCGGCATGGCCGCCGCACTCCAGATCGCGCCAGGGATCGCCCGCGCCGATTTCCGAGCGCTCGTGCTCGTGCACCCACCCCCGGAGCTTTTTCATGACCGGTTCGTCATACATCGTAGACTGCCCGAATACCCAAGGAGGCTCGCCGATGAGATGTCCGCTCATTGCTTCTCTGCTCGCGTTCTCGTGTGCCCTCTCTCTGCACGCCGCCGATTCGCCGAACGTGGCCGCGCTCACTGAGTCTTACGATCATCCGAGCCTGGCTCCCGCTGTGCGCGTGCAGGGACTC
>JADGQR010000276.1 GCA_017881685.1 Gemmatimonadaceae bacterium | reverse complement strand
TCGACGCTGAAGGCCATCACCTTTCTCTCCACCATCGCCTGAACATCGAGCCTCTGAACGAGGCTCGGCAGTTGTGCGTGGATCCACTCCCAGATGAGCGGGGCAGTGGAGTGCGCGAGTTTCCTTCCCGCATCCGGTTCCTGCGTTGCAGCGACTCCGCTGACTATTTCGGCGATCGGTTTCTGAAGGTATGCGAGCAGCGCATCGTGGATCGTCTTCGAGATCTCTTCGCGAATTTCAGGCTCATCGAGAAGAGTGACGAGCTGATCGACACCGTCAGTCTCGATTGCGTCGAGGGCAGCGTCGAACTTCCGCTCAGACATCATCAGCTTTGCGAGTACCTTCTCGTGAAACTTCAGGTCCTCGACGAATCGATTGAAGAGGCCGTGAAGTGCGCCGCGCATCTTCGTGCGCGTCGTTGGCTGACCGAGGAATGAGCCGAATTTGCCCATAGCGACAGGCAGGTACGAGCCCATCGCTCCTTCCATGGCCGTCACGACAGCGGGCGGAACCTTGTCGATGAGCGGCTCGCGCGATTCGATGATGCTGTCGATGACTTCGCCGAGCTTCAGCTCGAATGCGCGGCGAAGCTCTGGTCTGCCAAGCTCGCTCTGAAGATCACCAGGGGTGAGAAGCCGCTCTCCGACCGTGCGGCCGAGACTCCGGGCCATTCGCGCCTGGTTTTTTGGAATCGCTCCCTGAAATCCGAATCGTTTCTTCTTCGGATTGAAGAGCATCCAGACCGCAACAGTGTCAGATAAGCCTCCGGCCATGGTGCCCACGAAGACGTGCACACCAAACTGGAGCCAGACATTCTCCATGTTCAAAACCACGATACGCTACTCCTTCGCGACTGAGATCGTATCGTCACTACGCTCCGTTGTCTCGGAAGTTCTTTCTTTTCGTCTCGCTGGTCCGCGTCGTGGCGCGGGAGGCGCAGCGGAGTCGGCGAGAACTGCCTGAGGCTTCTGCAGCAGCATGAGGTGAAGCACTTCGTCCATCGTGGAGACGAATGTGAACGCCATGGACTGGCGGACTTCATCGGGAATGTCGCGCAAGTCCTTCTCGTTCGATGATGGAAGAATGACCTGACGAAGTCCTGCGCGATATGCGGCGAGAACCTTTTCCTTTACTCCACCGATCTCGAGGACCTTGCCGCGCAGGGTCACTTCACCGGTGATCGCAGCGTCTCGCCGAATCGGACGACGGCTCAGGACGCTTGCGATTGCAAGTGTTATCGCAGCGCCGGCGCTCGGCCCATCCTTTTGAATCGCGCCGGCGGGAAAGTGGATGTGAAGGTCGGAATCTTTGAAGTCTTCGTTGGATATTCCGAGCGTGTCGGCTCTCGATCGAACGTACGAGTATGCGGCGTCCACCGACTCGCGCATGACGCTGCCGAGTTGTCCGGTAACTGTGAGCTTGCCGCTGCCTGACATTCTCAGCGCTTCGATCAGCATCAGATCGCCACCGGTAGCTGTCCATGCGAGTCCTGTGACAACTCCTATCTCCGGCTCCTGCTCTGCCGACTCGAGCGTGTAACGCGGGTTTCCCAGGATGTCGATGACCATCGCATTGTCGACGATCCAGGCGCCTTGTTCGCCTTCTGCCTTCTTGCGCGCGCGACGCCGAAGGATTGCCGCGATGTCGCGCTCGAAATTCCGAAGTCCGGCTTCACGGGAATACCGGCTCGAGATGAAGCCGAGCACTTCGTCAGTGAACTGGACGTCCTTGTCCGTGATGCCGTGCTCTTCGAGAAGTCGCGGAAGCATGTAGCGCCACGCAATCTCCACTTTTTCCTCGACCGTGTAACCGGCGATGCGGATGATCTCCATCCTGTCGCGGAGCGGCGCAGGAATGTCGTAGATGTTGTTGGCAGTGCAGATGAACAGCACCTGAGACAAGTCGAATGGCACGTTCAGGTAGTGATCGACGAAGTTCTGATTCTGCGACGGGTCAAGAACTTCGAGCATGGCCGACGTTGGATCGCCTGACGAGCCGCCTCCACTCATCTTGTCTATCTCGTCGATCATGAACACGGGATCTCTCACCTGCACGCGGCGAAGAGCCTGGATGAGGAGGCCGGGCATCGCTCCAACGTAAGTGCGGCGATGTCCGCGGATCTCCGCCTCGTCTCGCACACCGCCGACGGAGATGCGATAGAATTCGCGACCGATTGCAGTTGCTATTGCTTCGCCAAGTGATGTCTTCCCCGTGCCCGGAGGACCGGCAAAGCAGAGGATAGGGCCGTGCGGATCGTTGCCGCGAAGCTTCCGGACGGCGAGGAATTCAATGATTCGTTCCTTGGCTTCGTTCAAACCGTAGTGTCGGGCATCGAGTGCGTTCTCGACCGTCTTGAGATCGATGTCGTCCTTGCCAGATCGCTTTTCCCAGGGAAGAGACAAGAGCCAGTCGAGATACGTGCGAATGACCTGATATTCGCTCGAAGCGGGTGAAAGCATGCGAAGCCGTTCGGTCTCGCGCCGCGCTTCCTGTGCGGCGCGCTCCGACATTTTCGTTTCTTCGATCTTCTTGAGAGTCTCGACCGCTTCCTTCTCCCCGGGATCCGTTTCGCCGAGCTCGGCCTGAATCGCGCGGAGCTGCTGGCGGAGATAGAACTCGCGCTGGTGCTGCTCGATCTTGATTTCAGTTTGTCGTTTTACGTCCTCGACAACGTGGGCGCGTGCAACTTCACGCTCCAGTCGCGTGAGCAGGAAACGCAGTCGTTGCCCGATGTCCAGCCGCTGAACGATTTCGTCCTTGTCGGCGATCTTGAAGTTCATGTTGGTCGCGGCCAGGTCGGCGAACCGGCCCGGATCCGAGACGTTCATCTTGAGGATTGCCGGAACCTCGTCCGGAATTCTGTCCACGAGCTGCGCGAGTGTCTCGGCTGCATTCACGACGCGTGAAACGAGCTCCGTGGTTTCCTCTGGCTTCGCAGGGATTTCTTTCGCGCAGGTGACTTTGGCGATCGGGTAGGGAGCCGTCTGCGTCATCTCGTCGATCGTGATTCGACGCAGTCCCTGAAGCGTGATCTGAACCGTTTCGCCGGGCAGGTTGATTCTTTCGTGGACGCGCGCCGCAACGCCAACGCGGCCGACGAACTGATTCATGTCCACTGGCTCGTCATGATCTCCGGTGGCCACGACGAGGGCGACGATGAGTCCCGAGCCCGTGTTCTCCTTGAGCAGCGCGAGGTTTTCGGGAGCGCCCATTTGCACTGCGATGGTCCCAAGCGGGTAGACGATTGTCGACCGCAGCGCCATAAGGGGCAGCGTTGGCGGTATTTCCGACTTCAGAATGTCGTCTTTGCGCTGGGTCTTCGGCATGCGAGAGAAGTTAAGGAAAGCTCTTCGCGTGAGCTATCCAGAATTGTGCCGCTCTCGGCGAGCCTCTACCGCTATTTGACGCTGAGACCGCTGGGACCGCAGAAACTACGGGGATTTAACCGCCGAGAACGCCGAGAATTCCTCACGTTCCCAGTCCCGGCATGCCGAGCCAGAGACTCAGATTCCAATAATTGGGGGGTAACTGAGGGAACCACGGAACGACACGCAGTTACCGTAGTTCCGATGTTGAAACAAGAACAGGGAGAGCTCGAATTCGGAGTCGACTCTGCGATTAACGGGACTCTCTGAATGTCGTACTCGGTGTTCTCGGCGTTTTCGGCGGTTAATTCCCCCGGTTCTGCGGTCTCTGCGGTCTCTGCGTCACATAGCAGCCTAGGCCCCAAGAGAAGCTGCATCCGCCGGCTTACGAGCAAGAAGTTCAATGAAGCCTGGCTCGTTACGGAGGTTATTGAGGGTTGTATCGTGCTCGATCCATTTCCAGTGGCCAAACCCATTGTTGATCGATTTGGTAAGCGCGGCCACTCCTTCCTTTGGCATGTCGAGCATCGAGTAATCGCACGCGATGTTGTAAAGCACGGACGGGTCGTCCGGCTCCATCGCTTCTGCCCGCCGCGTCCAGTCGAGTGCCTTATCCCTTTCTCCAAGTTCGATGAGACAAGCTGCGCCCATATAGAGAGCTCGCGGATTATCAGGATTCAGCTCCAGATGCTTTCTCGCCGCATCGTAGGCGCGTCGCATTGCCTTGATGCTGTCTTCGGGCCGGCCCACTGACGCATAGCTGTTGCCGAGCAGCATCATTGCGGCGAAGTCGTCCGGCCGAACCGCAACGGCTCGTTCGTACCACTGTACGGCGTCTACGTTCTTTCCAACCGCCATGCAGGCACGCGCATAGAAATAGGCCGCCTCAAACGATTTCGGGTTGAGCCGCATCGCCTCCTCGAATTCCTTCTCTGCCTCGTCGAACTTGCCGGTCAGTGAAATCGCCAGTCCCGCGGAAGCATGAGACTCGGCCAGCTGCGGAGCCAGGTCGAGCGCTCGGCGGCTCGCGGAAATTGCCTTGTTGAGATTCGCTTCCGATGCGTCGAAGTATTGATAGAGAAACGAGCAGCAGTCGGCTACACCGGAGTGAGCGAGAGCGTACCCCGGATCCAGCTCGATTGCGCGCTCGAAGAGTTGACGTGCGAACTCGTGTGACCGACGACGATGCTGATGGAAGAACTGGCGGCCGCGAAGATAGTACTCGTATGCGTCGATGTTTGTCGTCGGGACTTGCTCGATTGCTTTCTTCTCGTCTTCAGTCAGAACGACGCGAAGTGCAGCGACGATACTCGACGCGATCTCGTCCTGAATCGCGAACACATCCTCGAGCTCGCGATCGTATCGCTCGGCCCAGAGCTGCGAGCTGTCAGATGTGCTCACGAGCTGCGCGTTCAGGCGTAGTCGCTTGCCCGCTTTTCTGATGCTTCCTTCGAGAATCGTCGACACCTGAAGCTTTCGTCCGATCTCGCGGATGTCGTCGTTCTTGCCCTTGAACGTGAACGAAGAAGTGCGCGACACGACGCGAAGAGCCTTCACTTTTGAAAGGGCCGTGATGATCTCGTCAGCAATTCCGTCGGCGAAGAAATCGCCTTCCGGATCCGCGCTCATGTTGGTGAACGGCAGGACGGCGATTGATTTCGCGGAGCCGGCTTGCCCAAGGGGACTGCCATCCGGGGTGGACATATGAGTCGCTACCAGAGCGCGAGCGAACTCGACCGTCGTGACGAACCTGTCAGAAGCGTCCCTCGAAAGCGCTTTTAGCAGCGCGTTCTCTACTTCCTCAGGCGCAGACTCGAAAACGGCGCGAATCGACGGCACAGGGTCGGTGAATCGCTTGCTGATGACCGATTGTGCGGTTGGACCGGTGAACGGCTTCCGCCCCGAGAGCATCTCGAAGAGAACGCACGCGAGGCTGTATTGATCGCTTCTCCCGTCGATTCTCGTTTCTCCGGCAGCTTGCTCGGGACTCACGTAGGCCGGCGTGCCGACAACCATTCCGGTTTGCGTCAGCGTGTCGCCGGCCGCGACGCTCACAGCCTTTCCGATGCCGAAGTCCATGACGACAGCCTCGCCGTCCTGAAGCATCACGTTCTCGGGCTTGATGTCGCGATGAACGATGTTCTGCCGGTGCGCGTAATCAAGCGCGGACGCGATCCCACGAATGAGATTGAGTGATTCCTCGAGCGGGATCTGTCCGTCTCTCAGAAGCCTGTCGCGCAGCGTCTCGCCCTCGACGACCGGCATTACGTAATAGAGAAATCCACCCGCGCCGCCGGAATCGAACAGAGGGACGATGTGCGGGTGATTGAGCTGAGCCGCGAGCTGTATCTCTCTCAGAAACCTGTCGGGTCCGATTGAATGACTGAGATCTGGATGAAGCACCTTCACAGCCACCCGCCGGTTGTGACGAATGTCGTGCGCCAGATACACAGTCGCCATTCCACCGCGGCCAAGCTCACGATCGAGGCGGTACGAGGTGGCGAGCGCGTCTTCGAGTCCCTTATGCATCCTATGCGACTCCCGTCTCTGTTTCTTTCGGTTTGCGTGCGAGCAGCGCGATGAAGGCGGGATTGTCGCGAAGCGTATCGAGATCGATGTCATGCTCGATCCACTTCCAGTGTCCGAAGCCGTTGTCGAGCGCCTTCGTGAGCGCATCAATGGCCTCGGCAGGCTGACCCTCGGTCGCAAAGGCGCACGCAATGTTGTAGAGAACTGATGGATCGTCAGGATCCATCGCAAGAGCACGCCGGTTCCACTCTCTCGCTTTCTCCGATTCTCCAAGAGCTGTCAGCGACATCGCGCCCATGTAGAGCGCGCGCGGATCGTCGGGCGTCAGCTCGAGGTGCTTGCGGGCCGTGTCGTAGGCGCGGCGAGAAGTCTGAATCGACTTGTCGTGCTGGCCGAGAGAACTGTAGACGCCGGCAAGCAGAGCCAGTGATGCGTAGTCATCGGGTCTGACCGCGATGGCTCTCTCGAACCACTTCGCCGCGTCTTCGTTGCGACCCTGCGCAACACACGATCGGGCATAGAAATACGCGGCCTCGAAAGACTTCGGATCGAGCTTCATCGCCATCTCGAACTCGGTGTCCGCTTCTTCGAATCTTTCGCTC
>JADGQR010000275.1 GCA_017881685.1 Gemmatimonadaceae bacterium | reverse complement strand
CCGAAAGCATCGCAGAAGTCCTGCGCCGTGTACGGAATCATCGGCATGCGCACGAAGTCTTCGTCGGAACCGATCGCGAGATAATCGGGCATGACGTCGTACGCGATGGAGTGCTTCACGCTGTCGCTTCCAACAGCGGTTGCCTCGACAGCGCGAAACTTCCGCAGGAATGACGGAATGTTGCCCGCGAACAGCTCTCGCCGAATCGCCGCCTCACGTTCCTCGCGCGACAGGTGAACGACAGATGCGATGAATGCGGATCCAGTCATCGCATTCGCGGCCCGCGGCGGAATGTCCGGGGGAGTCGCCGCCGGAAGCGTGACATCGGGCTCGACCCACTGGGTGTATGCGCGCTCGGACTTCAGGACTGTCGGGCCCTTTTCGTAGTCCGGGCGCCGCACGAGCATCGCGTGCATGTAACCGTTCATCTCACCGATCATCTCGGTGTGCAGTATCCGGTTTTGCGGATTTGGATGCAGCAGGAAATCGACCTGAGGAGCGCGATAGCGAAGGAACTCACCAAGCGTATCCGCCTTCAACTCGAACGGTTCTCTCAGGTAGTTCATCATTCGCGAAGATGCTCGCCACGTTCCGCCTGAGTCGGACACGACCTTCTTGCCGTCTAGCATGATGTTGCGGTCGTCGTATGCAAGCACGACGAGAGTGTTCTTCGGATTCTGGCGAAGCCACTTCACCAGTTTTTCGCCGTGCTTGTAGTCGAAGTTGTAATTCGCGTCGAGGAACGCGATGCGCTCGAGCCATGACGGCAGCGAGTCCTGTCCTTCGATGAATCCGAACATGAACGAGCCGCCGCCGCTGTGTCCCGTGAGCGTGACCTTCAAGTCAGGCGGATTGCCAACCGCGGTGCGGATCTGATCGACAATCTCGACGATGCGCGCGTTGGCTTTGTCATACCCGCGGACGCGTCGCCATTCCGGCCAGCTCTTCGTGTCGGCTTCGAGGTACACGACGATCGCCTGAGGGAGTCCTCGCGTACGAAGTGCCCGTGTCTGAGCGCCGACATGCTGAATGTCGTAGTGCCAGTCGATGCCCTCGGCCATCCTGCGCCCGATTGTCTGCGCCGTTGAATTGCCGTTAGGCAGCGCGTAAAGAATCAGATCGATGCGCTTGTGTGTATCGAGATTGGCTGGTGCGACAATCGTCGCCGTGACGCCGGGATACAGATCGAGCACTCGTATCCGCTCGCCAAAGCTGCCGTTTGCTGCAAAGTCTGGCAGAGAGAGCGGAACTCGTCGGGGTGTACACGCTGCCAGCAGCAACACAACTGCGAGTGCTGACCGCGTCCATCTCAATGGCGTTGCCCCGTGACCGTGTAGAACGAAAACGCGGCGAAGAACTCACCATTCGCATTCCGACGCGCGAGATCGTCGACGAGGGTTTGTGCTTCCACGGCGCTCATTGAGCCTTGTTTCACAAAGTGGGGTAACGCTGGCTCCAATATCCAATCTTTGACGAAGGTCCAGTCGTCAAACACGATCGGCTGCGGGATAATCCTGATGTTCGTAAAACTTTCATGACGAAGCCATCCAGCATAGTCTCGCACCACCAATCCATTACGAACGCCGTCACTGAAGAGCCGAGTGAAGCGACGGCCCAGCTCCTTGTCGCTGCATCCGACTACGAGGGTGTCCCAGTCAGTGTCTGCGATTGCAACAAGTCCCCCGGGCTTTGTCACCCGACACATTTCATGCAACGCAGCGCGTGGGTCTCGCACATGCACGAGCAGCTGGGTCGCGAGAACCCGATCATAACTGCGATCCGGAAACGGAAGAGACTGTACGTCCATCGGCTCGAAACGGACAAATTTCGCCCCGGCTGAACCTGCGCGACGCCGCGCTTCGTCCAGCATCGCCTCGCTCAAATCGCCTCCGCACGCTTCGCCAGGAGCAGTCAAGCCGGACATGAGTGTGAGCATGTCTCCGGTTCCACAACCGCAGTCGAGCACAGACATGCCCGGCGCTAGCTCGAGATGCGCGAATGCCAGTTTCGGATTTTGACGTGCGAACTCGAGTGCACGCGCCCTCGATGCGTCGAGGAACCGGACGAAGAAACCCGGATCGTCGGTCTTGTCTACTTGTTGCCACGCATCATCAAAGTGTCCGCTCCTGCGGTCCGAACTCATAACCACCCTGGTCTGTGAGACTTATTTCTTCGTCGAAAGTCGCTTGATCTCGGATGCCCAGTTTAGAACGACGCCGAGTGTCTGCGCATTTTTCTGCGAGCCGCGAATCATGAGGAACCTCTGGCCGTCAGGGCTCACGTCATACTCGTGGTGACGAATATCGTCAAAAAGATGCTGAACGTTGAACAGCTTCACGGGCACCCCGGCCTGAAACGGTGTGCCCGCCGCCACAGTGACTGCCATCATGTCGCCTGAAGGCGTTCGGAAGAACAGCTCTCGCCCGTTTCGCGACCACATCGGCTCGCCGCCGCCATTTACCGATATCGTCCAGCGGGCCGAATCGACCGCAGGAAACGGCCGCACGTAGACTTCGTCCTGGTGTGACTCGTTGGATCCGTACGCCATCCATTTTCCGTTTGGCGAAATCACCGCTCCGTAGTTGTCGTAATCAGTGTGAAAAAGCGGTCTCGGTGCGCTATCGGGCGTCAGTGCGATGAGCAGCTTGCGAGTGTTCGCTCCTGTGCCGAGCGTGCGGAGTATCGTCGAGCGGCCATCGGGTGCGAAACTGATCTCGTCGAGCTGCGGCGCTCGTTTATTGACCGGCTGCTCGTCGTTGCTTCCGTCAGCTCGCCGCATCCAGGCAGTGCGCTTCGATGAGCGACTTGCGAGATACGCGACGCTCGCTCCGTCTGGCGTCCACTCCGGCCTGTCGCTGTTGCCCGCAAGCGTGAGGCGCGTAAGCGAACCGCTCGGCAATCTTTTCACCCAGATGGCGGTGCCGTCGTTGCCTGAAATCGTCATCGCCAGGCGGGTGCCGTCGGGCGAAAGCGAGGGATCGCTGAAATGACCGACCCAGGTGGAATCGATCGGCGTTATCGTTCCGGTTCGTGAAACCCACACGACATCGCGGTCTGCCGCGCCGCCTGGGATGTACACCAGCGTGCCTGTCTCGGAAACTGCGAACTGAAGAGTGCCATTCACCGATTCGCCACGAACGTTGTCGAGAACCTGCACCGGTTCTGAGGTGACCTTCAGATTTTTTTCATCGAATCCCATCGCGAAGACGCGTCCATCGGCCGTGCCAAAGACCAGCTTGTCCGGAGAAAGGAATCGCGCGAAAGTGCCTTTGGCGATCCTCGTGATTTTTCCTGTCGCGAACGAGAGAGCGGCGATGAAGTTTTCGCTCGGCGATCCGCGCCATAGCTGCATGATTGCGCCCTTCCCGGAGGGCAGCGTCTGAACGAAGTCATGCTCCTGGTCACCTTTGGCCGTGTCGGGTTGGCTTAGCCGCGAGAGCGAGCCACCTTCCTCCGGAACGCGGGCGATTCCGCCGCCCTGGAAAGTGAAGTAGATGTTCCCGTCTTTCCCCCACGATCCGCCGAATGAAGTGGTAGAATCGGCCACGACAGTGCGGACCATGCCACCGCCCGCTGGAACCACCATAAGGTTCGACTGAAGTTCGCCCCGCGCGAAGAATCCGATGCTCTGACCGTCGGGAGAAAAGAACGGAGCCTGTGCTCCTTCAGTTCCCGCAAGCGCCTTTCCCTCGAAATCGTTCATCTCGCGCACCCAGAGCATTTGGCCCGTCTTCGCCGGGCCGATGTATGCTATGCGGCGTCCGTCCGGCGAGACTGTTAATGCAGCGTTGTCGATGGGGCTCACGCCGCCGCTGTCGGGCATCGACATCAGCACGCGAACGACACTCGCGTCGGTTGTCACCGCCGGGCGTCGCATAAGAAAACCGAGAGCGGCTCCCACTAGCAGCGCCCCCGCTCCGATCATGGCAGCCATGCGCCATTGCTGTTTTCGAAGAGGCGCCGCATGTGCCTGTGCAATCGCCGTCGCTCGCGTAGGATCGTTGAGCGCTGCTGCGAATTCCGCCGCACTGCCGAACCTGTCTGCCGGCAACTTGGAAAGCGCAGTGTGAACCGCCGCTTCGACATGCGCTGGAATCGACTTCCGTTGAATCGTGAGACCGCGCGGCTCCTCGGTCATCACGCGCGCGACGATCGCCTGAGCTGTCGGTCCCGTGAACGGCGGCTCGCCAACGAGCATCTCATACGTCACGCAGCCGAGTGCGTAAACGTCGCTGCGTGGCGTGATCTCACGCTCGCCCATCGCCTGCTCGGGACTCATGTAGTGCGGAGTGCCGAGTGACATGCCGGTCTCCGTCATTCTGGTGCCGGCGGTGCTGACGGCGAGCGCAATTCCAAAGTCGGCGACGAGCGCGCTGCCATCGTGAAGCAGAATGTTCTCGGGCTTGATGTCGCGGTGAACGACGCCATGCCTGTGCGCGTAGTCGAGCGCGCTTGCGACTTCGGTTGCGAGACGAACTGCGTCGTTCACAGGAAGCTGGTGCTCGCGATTCAGGCGATCGCGCAGCGATTCGCCCTCGATATAGGGCATCACGTAGAACAGGAATCCGTCAATTGATCCGGAATCGTGCAGCGTGAGGATGTGCGAATGCTGCAGATTCGCGGTCGTCTTGAT
>JADGQR010000274.1 GCA_017881685.1 Gemmatimonadaceae bacterium | reverse complement strand
TCCTCGACCCGCTGATCTTCCGGCACATCATCGATTCGTACGCGACAAAGTATAAGGACTACACCACCGCACAGTTTCTGCGCGGAGTTTCTGTACTTCTTGCGGCAGCTGTCAGTGTGGCGTTCATCTCGCGTGTCGCCAAGAATTTCCAGGACTATTTCGTCAACGTAATCGTTCAGCGTCTTGGCGCGGAGATGTACTCCGATGGAATTCGCCATTCGCTCGAGCTTCCCTATTCCGTTTTCGAGGACCAGCGAAGCGGTGAAACACTCGGCAAGCTCCAGAAGGTTCGCAGTGATGTAGAGAAATTCATCTCGCTGTCAGTCAACATGTTGTTCACTACGCTTATCGGCGTGGTGTTCGTGATGTTCTACGCGTTCAGCGTTCATTGGTCGATCGCACCGGCGTTTCTTCTGACGATTCCTCTGCTCGGCACACTGAGCTCGGTGCTCAGCAAGAGAATCAAGGTGATTCAGAAGGTGATCGTTGCGGAGACGACGGCTTTGGCGGGCTCGACGACTGAATCACTGCGCAACATCGAGCTTGTGAAGAGCCTTGGCCTGGCCGATCAGGAAGTTCGCCGGTTGAATGCCACGACCGACAAGATTCTGAAGCTCGAGCTGAAGAAGGTGAGATATCTCCGCAGTCTGAGCTTCGTTCAGGGGACGTTCGTCAATCTCCTGCGGACGAGTATCCTGTTTCTTATGCTGTATCTGATCTTCACTCAGCGGATTACTGTCGGACAGTTCTTTTCGCTGTTCATCTATTCATTCTTCATCTTCGGACCGCTGCAGGAGCTGGGGAACATCATCAACACGTATCGCGAGACCGAAGTGTCACTTCAGAACTTCAGGAACATTCTCGAGATTCCCAAGGATCCAAAGCCCGAGAATCCGGTTCCTGTCGACGATCTCGATACACTCGAGTTCCGCGATGTCAGCTTCACGCATCAGACCGCGAATACACCGGCGTTGAGCAATATCTCGTTCACCGTGAAGCGCGGTGACACGATCGCGTTCGTCGGTCCATCTGGCGCAGGGAAGACGACGCTTGTGAAGCTGCTCGTCGGGCTGTATCCGCCGAAAGAGGGAGAGATTCTGTATAACGGTTTGTCGAGTCATGTGATCGATCTCGACAGGCTGCGTGAGAGAATCGGCTTCGTTACGCAGGATTCACAGCTCTTCTCGGGTACGATTCGCGAGAATCTTCTGTTCGTTCGTCCTGGTGCGACTGACGTTGAATGCCTCGATGTGCTTCACAAGGCAGCGGCTCACACGTTGCTTGCGCGTGCAGACAACGGACTCGATACAGTGATCGGAGAAGGCGGAGTGAAAGTCTCCGGCGGTGAGAAGCAGAGATTGTCGATCGCGCGGGCGCTTCTCAGGAAGCCGCACCTGCTCGTCTTCGATGAGGCGACGTCGTCGCTCGACTCGCTTACAGAGGAAGAGATCAGCCGTACGATGCGCGACGTTGCGAGTGATCGCGCCGTGATGACGATTCTCATCGCGCACAGACTCTCGACGATTATGCACGCGGACAAGATTTATGTGTTGGAGCGCGGCAGGATCATAGAGTCAGGCAGGCATGAAGAACTCATCGAGGCGAGAGGACTCTATTATGCCATGTGGAGGCAGCAGGTTGGTGAGCGGCGCCAGGTCGTCGCGCCGTTGCCGGCTCTGGCGCTCCCTCCGAAGAGGGAGACTGTTGCTGTCGGTTGAAAAGAACTACACAACTTCGTCGTCACCGACCTCATGTGGTTCCGTTTTCCCCTTTAATTTGTCGTCCTCGGCGTTCTCGCCGTTGCCGTTCTCAGCGACCTCAGCGGTAACGTGCTTCGGTCTTTCGCAACGTGCTTCAGTCGTTCGCAACGTGCTTGAGTCTTTCGCGCCAATATCGTTTGACTTTACGCGCGCATTCGTCATATGTTGCCCACCTATCCCCTCTGCGGGTCGCGACTCTCTTACGACATTCTGATAGATGTAATGAAGTATCATTTGCCGCTGTTGCTCCTTTTCGCGGCTGTCGTAAACCGACTGGATGCGCAGGCAACGCCTTCACCCACAGCAGGGGAGACGATAGCTCCCGGCTCAGTCACGATGAGCGGGAGAGTCGTTGCGGAAGGAACCGGAAGACCGCTTGCCTACAGCACTGTCAGACTTGTTCAGCTCGGCCGGGAGAAGTTCACCGATCAGGCGGGCGCATTCACGTACTTCGCAGTTGCTCCCGGAAAGTACGATCTGCGCGTCAGACAGGTGGGTTATGTCCCGCATGATACAACGATAGAAGTAAAGGCGAATGTTCCCGTCACGCTTTCGATAACCATGTCGCGAATCGCGACCGCTCTCGATGAAGTAAGGGTCGTCGCGCCGCCGCGTTTGTGCCTTGTTCCTGATGACTTCGGTGCGGTTCCGGATTCGGAGCTTGCCATCGTTCTCGGAGAAGCGAGGAAGACCGCGGAACGAGAGCAGCTTCTGAGGAACTGGTATCCGTTCGAGTACAAGATCGCGCAGGCGCATGACACCTACGATGTCGATACTAAGAGGCACAGGCTTCAGTACGACACAGTGATTTTCCGAAGCGATGACAGCTGGCGCTACAGACGCGGCAAGGTCGTGAGCAACGATCGGAGCAAATTGTTCGGCGATATACGGCTCATGCGGCTTCCGACTCTCACCGACCTTGCCGATCGAAATTTTCTCACTAACCACTGCTTCAAATACTCGGGCGTCGTCGATCAGAATGGGGTTCGATCCCACCGGATCGATTTTCTCCCTGATTCCCTTCTGATCGCGCCGGATGTCGAAGGCTCGATCTTCATGGACAGTGCGACTTACAAGATCAGGCGTGCCGAGTTTCGACTCACGCGCGGCGGAACCGTCAGACCCCCGATTGTCGGCATGGAAGTGACGACGATTTACCGGGAGATTCTGCCGAACGTTGCATTGTTCGACGAGATTCGGTCCATCCAGCCACTGATAACGGAGGGCGGCAGCAGAATCGAATCGCACGAAACGCAGCGTCTGCTGAGTTTCCGGTTCCTGATCACCAGTCCGCCAGGGGTTACGGGCCATAAATGGATTGCGGTCGGGTCGACGACCGCCGACTCACTGGCCAACCTCGACTCGCTGCGATCGGGCAGGCGACCTTCGAGCGGACCGAAGCAGGACCAGGCTCCTCGATCTCCCGGATCACCGCCCGCAAATCCACATTCCGATGTCCCGGCAATCGCCGACCTGCATAAAGATCCGAAACATTTGATGTAAGCAAGTAGCCACTTGCATACATGCACGGCCCCGTCTAGGTTCCGGCGCCATGGACACACGAACGACCATTCTCAACGCGGCCGTGCAGGTATTTTCCCAGCACGGCTTTCGCGGCTCGACCACCCGCCGTATCGCAGATGCCGCGTCGGTGAACGAAGTCACGATCTTTCGATACTTCGGCTCCAAGGACGCGCTTCTTCAGGAAGCCATTCGCGGATCGAACGCCAACCCGGTCACCAGCCCGCTACCTGAAGATCCGCAGAATCCTGCACGCGAGCTAACCGATTGGTGCACCGCTGTCATCAACCATCTCCACGCCCGCAGTCCGGTGATCCGGAAATGCATGGGCGAGATGGAAGAACGACCGGAGCTCAGCGACCAGGCAAGTGAGGCACCGATGCGCGCCACAAACGAGCTCTGCGCATACTTTCGCCGGCTTCGCGCGAAAGGATTCACCGAAGGAGAATTCGATCCAACCGTAGCATCCGCGATGTTGATCGGTTCGCTGTTCCACGATGCGATGGGCAGAGACATGATGCCCGATGTCTATCCGAAACCGGCGAACAAGGCCCCCGGCAAGTACGCTCGTCTCATCCTGCGCGCTCTCGGAGTTCGAAACGTCGAGTCGAATGACTCAGCAGTGACGAAAAAGTCTTGACTCTGCCGTAAGGTCAGAGAGTAGTATGCGCGAAAGCAGGTCCCCGACAGTCAACACACACTATATGAAAGCACCCAACTCGACCCGTCAGCCAAACCCGGTGTCTCATTTCATCGCTTTGGCGATGGTGATCATCGCTCCTGTCTCTGCAACGGCTCAGACGCCTGTGCAGCCGGCGACGTCAACAGCCAACGCCCAGATCGTTGGCACTCCACTCTCGCTCGACGACGCCGTGAAAATGGCGGAAGGGCAGAGTGAAGCCGTCAACATCGCCCGCGCGGGAGTTCAGCGAAGCGAAGGCCAGGTGATGCAGGCGCGCAGCCAGTACTTCCCGCAGATATCAGGCTCCGGCAGCTATACGCGAACCCTGAAATCCCAGTACTCGGGTTTCGGAAGCACGAGCAAGGACACGACGACCAAAGTCGTATCGCCCCCGGGTCCCTGTGACGCATATCTGAAGGATGCCACGGCGAGCGTCGCCGATCGTCTTGCCGGACTGGAAGAGTCGTCACGTTGCTCTCTGGGTCTCAATCCATTCGCGTCATTGAGCAGCCTCCCGTTCGGACAGGCCAACGTCTACAGCCTCGGCCTGTCGTTCTCGCAGTCGCTCTTCACCGGCGGACGCATTACCGCTCAGAACAAGGCAGCCGCAGCAGGCGCACAGGCGGCGAAGATCGAGCTCACCGCACAGCGCGCGCAGATCATCCTCGACGTAACGCAAGCGTACTATGACGCCGCGCTCGCCGACCGCCTCGTCACGATCACCGACGCGTCGTTCACTCAGACGGAGAACGTTCTCCAGCAGGTTCAGCTCAACAAGAATGTAGGAAACGTCTCGGAGTTCGAGCTGCTTCGTGCCCAGGTCACGCGCGACAACCAGCGTCCTCAGGTGATCCAGCGACGCGGCGATCGCGAAGTCGCATACCTTCGTCTCAAGCAGCTGCTGAACATTCCGCTCGAGCAGCCTCTGACTCTCACGACGTCAATCGAGGATCCGTCCGGCTTGCCGGCAGGAATCCAGCTGACCGGTCTGAACGTCACCTCGTACGATGCGCCTGACACAGTCGCTTCACATCGCGCAGCCGTTCGACAGGCTGGAGAAGCAGTTCGTGCACAGGAAGGATTGCTCACGGTCGCACGCTCGGAGCGGCTTCCGTCATTCTCGCTTACGTCGCAGTACGGTGGCGTCGCGTATCCAACGAATGGCATGCCGACTCGCAGCGACTTCCGTGCGAACTGGACGGTCGGCGTTGCTGCGCAGATTCCGCTTTTCACGGGTGGACGCCTCCGCGGCGATGAGATGGTCGCCCAGGCAAACCTCGCGGAATCGCGTGCTCGATTGCAGCAGGTGCGGGAGTTCGCGTCGCTCGACGCGAGCGTTGCACTCAATGCGCTCAAACAGGCGATGTCTGCGTGGGAAGCAAGCAAGGGAACTTCAGAGCAAGCGGCAAAGGCATACTCGATCGCCGAAGTTCGCTATCGCGAAGGAATTTCCACCCAGCTCGAGTTGAACGATTCGCGAATTCTTCTCGAACAGTCCACTGCCAATCGGGCACTCGCAGCGAGAGATCTCCAGATCGCGCGGATGAAGCTGGCACTTCTCTCGAACCTTCCGTTGCAGAGCGGAACGTCCGCACAGAGCACGACTCAGTCGCAGACTCAGCAGCAGTCGACGCAGCAGCAATCGGCACAGCAGCAGTCAACTCAGCAGCAGGCACAGCAGGGAACGTCGGCCAATCAGCAAATACCACCCGGACTCTAATTCATGAAAGACATACACAGGTTTACATCGATGACTCGCAAAACGACTGCTCTTCTTACGATCGCGGCGATCACATCGCTTGCGGCATGCAAGGGTGGATCTGCTGCAGACGCGGATGCCGCGGCAACTGAGACCGCTACCATCGGCACCGAGAACATTGCCGTAGTCGTGAGCGGTGTGCTCCAGAGCGGACCGACGGTTTCAGGCGATCTTACACCCGAGCGCGAGGCGATGATTCGCGCGCAGGTCGGCGGCAGCGTGCTTCAGACGTACGCCGATCAAGGCCAGGCCGTGCGCGCTGGCCAGACACTCGCGCGAATCGAAGCAGGCGGACTTCAGGACGTCTACCTCTCCGCACGCGCCGGAGTCACCGCTGCAAGCAACTCGGCCGATGTGGCGAACCGTGAGCTCGAGCGTTCAGAAAAGCTTCTCGCGGCCGGCGCTATCGCCGAGCGTGACATCGAACAGGCGCGTCGCGCAGCAATCAGCGCTAATGCGGCACTCGCCGACGCACGCGCGCGCCTCGCAACAGCGCAGAAACAGGTCGACAACACAAACGTGACTTCGCCCATGTCGGGAATCGTGAGCGAGCGTCCGATCTCTGCCGGCGACGTCGTTCAGCCGGGAGCTGCGATGTTCACCGTCGTCGATCCGTCGAGCATGCGCCTCGAAGGATCCGTCCCGTCGGAGCAGCTCAATCAGGTGAAAGTCGGAGCGCCAGTGACTTTCACGGTCAACGGTTATCCGGGACGAACGTTCAAAGGGCGAGTGACGCGAGTGAATCCAACGGCCGACCCCGCGACCCGTCAGGTGCGCGTGTTCATCTCCATTCCGAATGCTGAGGGAACACTCGTCGGCGGTCTGTTCGCGAATGGAAGACTCGCCGCGGACAGCCGAACGGGACTTGTTGCGCCGGTTACGGCAGTCGATTCGCGCAGCAACGTCCCCGCTGTGTTTCGTATCAAGGGCGGAAAGGTCGAGCGGGTTCCAGTTCAGCTCGGTCTCAGGGACGAAGGCTCCGAAAAGATCGAGATCGTCTCCGGCGTACAGGCCGGTGACACACTTCTGCTCGGCGCTGCGCAGGGAATTACGCCAGGTACGATCGTTAAGGTGTCAGTGCCATCGGACAAGGCACTGCCTAAAAAGCCAGGAGCATAGCATATGGTAATTTCGGATTTTGCGATCAAGCGCCCGATGATCACCATCGTGGCGATGGTGGCGATTGTCGTCTTCGGGTTGTTTGCCCTGTTCCGCCTCCAGACGGATGAATTCCCGGACGTTCAGCAGCCGGTAGTGCTCACTGGTATTCCATATCCCGGTGCATCGCCTGAAGGAGTAGAGCGCGAAGTACTCAAGCCTGTCGAAGATGCGATCAAGGGAATCTCCGGCGTAGACAAGATCTACGGCACTGCCTACGACGGGTATGCGCAGATAACCGTGCTATTTCTCTTCGAGAAAGACATTTCGCAGGCCACTCAGGACATACGCGACGCGATCTCGTCGATACGTTCGGACCTGCCGGTCGAAATAAAGGAGCCGATCCTTCAGCGTCTCGATCCGTCAGATCGTCCCATCGTTTCACTTACACTCGCGTCCGACGCGTATTCACCCGCGCAGCTCACACGCATGGCCGATCCTGCCATCACCAGTGCGCTCAAGGGAATTCCCGGCGTGTCGCAGGTGAACATCGTCGGAGAAGTGAAGCGCGAGATGACGATTCAGCTGCGTCCGGATGCGTTGCAGGCAGCGGGAATCAGTGTCGCGCAGGTCGTTCAGGCTCTCGGAGCGCAGAACCTCGCGGCGCCTGTCGGAAGCGTCAATGGAACCCTCGACGAAAGAGCGATCAGGCTTCAGGGCCGTCTCGACGGGCCTGCTGACTTCATGCAGCTCGTGGTTGCAGAGAAGAACGGGCAGATAATCCGGCTCGGTCAGGTCGCCGATGCCCTCGACGGAACTCAGGAACAGCGCTCGCTCGCGCTTTACTGGCAGAGAGACAGCACGAACGCCAATAATCTCGATGGCAAGGAAGCGATCGGAATCGACATCACCAAGTCGAAAGGCTACAGCACGACTGCGGTGAGTAACAAGATTGCGGATGTCGTAAAGAAAATCGAGACGACTCTTCCGCCGACCGTAAAGATCAACGTCGTACGAGACTCTGGTGTACGTGTCGCTCACTCGGTGAGAAACGTCGAAGAGGCACTGATCGAGGGCGCCCTGTTGACGGTTCTTGTGGTGTTCATCTTCCTCAACTCCTGGCGTTCGACGGTCATTACCGGACTGGCGTTGCCGGTGTCGGTGCTCGCGTCGTTCGTCGCGGTGTGGATGTTCGGCTTCACGCTCAACACGATGTCGCTGCTCGGCCTGTCGCTGGCGATCGGAATCCTGATCGACGATGCAATCGTCGTTCGAGAGAACATCGTGCGGCACATCGAGATGGGTAAGGATCACATGACCGCTGCGCACGAAGGCACGGACGAGATTGGACTCGCCGTTGCTGCGACGACGTTCTCGATTGTCGCCGTGTTCGTTCCTGTCGCGTTCATGTACGGAGTGGCCGGCCAGTGGTTCAAGCCGTTCGCTCTCACCATTGCGTGCTCGGTGCTCGTGTCATTGTTCGTCTCGTTCTCTCTCGATCCGATGCTTTCCGCCTACTGGGCAGATCCGCAGGTCGAGGCTCACGAGCGTCGCAACCCGATTGCGCGGACGCTCGACAAATTCAATGTCTGGTTCAACAAGCAGGCTGAGCGTTACAAAAAGATCATTGGGTGGGCATTGGATCACCGTCTTGCAATGATTGGACTTGCACTCGTCGCGTTTGCTGGTGCGCTCGCCCTTCCAGCCGTTGGACTCGTTGGTACGAGCTTCTTCGGATCCGATGACAGGTCTGAGCTCAACATCGGTATTGAAACACCGCCGGGATCCAATCTCGATTACACTCGCATCAAGGCCGAAGAGGCCGCTCGAATGGTGCGCGAGCACAAAGACATCGTGGAATACACGTACACGACACTAGGCGACGCCACGGGAGCGGTCGATGTCGGCAACATCTACGTGCACCTCGTGCCCAAGAACAAGCGTCACATCCACGCCGAAGATTTTGGTCGCCAGATTCGGACTGAAGTCGGTCGCATTGGCGGCGCGACGATGAACGTGTTCACCAGCGACTTCCTGGGCGCGCAGAAGCAGATACAGCTTCAGCTCAGAGGCGGCACACCGCAGTCACTCAGCCTCGCAGCAGAAGCGTTGCAAGCCCAGGTGAAGCAGGTAAAGGGAGCCGTCGATGTCGGACTTTCGACCAAGGGGCAGAAACCCGAATTCGAGATCCAGATGAACCGCGGGCTCGCCGGCTCGATTGGTGTCACCGTTGGTCAGGTCGCGCAGTCACTCCGTCCCGCGTTCGCAGGAATCAAGGCGGGCGATTGGGTCGATCCAACCGGGGAGATGCGTGACGTCAACGTCCGGCTCGCTCCCGAAGCACGCCAGCGCGCCAGCGATCTCGAGAGGCTTCCACTCGTGATTCCGACGCCGAACGGTGGCGCTTCGACACTGCCTCTTGGACAGATAGCGACGATCACACAGGGCCTCGGCCCGGCTCAGATTACACATCTCGACGCTGATCCGGTGATCACGGTCCAGGCGAATACCTCGGGACGTACGCTCAGCGAAGTGATGAAGGACATCAACGCGCGTATCAACAAGATCAACATGCCGCCCGGCGTCAGACTCACGCAGGGCGGTGAAGTTGACAGTCAGGCCGAAGTGTTCGGCCGCATCTTTACGGCGCTGGGTATCGCCGTGATGCTCATGTATCTCATCCTGGTGGTACAGTTCGGCTCGTTCATCGAGCCGCTGGCGATTCTCATTTCGCTGCCGTTGTCTCTCATCGGAGTGATGCTGGCGCTGATGATCACCGGCAGCACGATCAACATCATGAGCCTCATCGGAGTCATTCTCTTGATGGGCATCGTGGCGAAGAACGCGATTCTCCTCATCGACTTCGCCAAATGGGCTCGTGAGAGAGATGGTCTGTCTCGTCGCGAAGCCATCATTCAGGCGGGCGCGATTCGTTTGCGACCGATCATGATGACGACACTCGCCTTGATCGCGGGGATGATTCCGGTGGCGCTGGGACGTGGCGAAGGCGCTGAATTCCGCGCTCCGCTTGGTCGGGCAGTGATTGGCGGAGTGATCACGTCGACGCTGCTCACCCTCATCGTGATCCCGACGGTCTACGAGATAATGGACGAGTGGCGCGAGTGGGTGATGAAGAAGTTCGGTCTTACTCCAAAGGGCACCGCGGAACATCGCGTGCCGCCAGGAGCTGTTACGCCGCTTCCTGAGGGGGCGATGAGCTCCGTGCAGTCGTAATTATTGCCACTGCGCCGATGATGATCGCTGCGGCAATCGCGGTGCGAAGTGACAACGCTTCGCCCGCGAACGCCCAGCCAAGAAACACTGCAACGACTGGATTCACGTACGCGTAGGTCGCGACACGCGACGAGGGCTGATGACTCAGCAGCC
>JADGQR010000042.1 GCA_017881685.1 Gemmatimonadaceae bacterium | reverse complement strand
TTGGCCCGGCTCACGACGTCAGATTGACACCGACTCTTGGTTCTGCCGAGGCAATCGCCGAATGGAACAAGTTCGGCGGACCATATCATCTCAGCATCGACACAGGGATGGCGAGAGCCGGATTGCCATGGCGAGAGATCGCCTCAGTGGCGGAAGAGGTGATCGCGCACCCGCCGCAGGGGGCATTCACGCACTTCCATTCGCCGTCGTTGAACGATGGAACCATGGACATTCAGGAGGCCAGGTTCCGGGACGCTATCGCAACGCTCCCGGTGAGGCCGCACGTTCTTCACACAGAAAGCAGTGCGGCGGTCGTCCGTCACGGCAAAACGAAATGGGATGCCGTTCGGCCCGGCATTTTCATGTACGGGGTTGGCAGCGGCGCAGGCGTGAGGCTGTTGCCACACCCGGTCGTCCACGTGCGTGCGCGAATTGCAGAGATACGCCGCGTGGAAGCCGGCGACACGGTGAGCTACGAAGCGACCTGGACGGCCGATAGCAGAAGACAGATCGCGACTATTCCGCTTGGTTATGCCGACGGGTATCCGCGTGCCTCGAGCAACAAGGGGGTCGGCATTGTTCGCGGAAAGCGCGTGAAAATCGCCGGACGGGTTACGATGGACATGATCATGCTGGACGTAACCGATACTGGAGCAGAAATCGGAGACGTCGTGACGATGATCGGCTCGTCGCCTGAGTCTGGTGCGGAGTTGAATGTGGAATCCGTTGCCGCAACCGCTGACATGTCACCGTATGAGCTTTTGACAGGTCTTCGCGGACGGCTCCGTCGCATCTACAGAGGTCAATGAATGAAACGTGCAGTGATAATCGTGCTCGACGGCGTAGGGGCAGGCGCTGCTCCGGACGCCGAAAGCTATGGCGACGCGCACAGCAACACGCTCGGACACGTCGCACGGGCCGTCGGGGGCTTCAATCTTCCTGCCCTCGCCCAATACGGGCTCGGCAACGTAGCGGAGCTCGCGGGAATGACGCGCAGCGATTGCGACGCGGCCTGGGGACGAATGAATCCCGCGTCTGCCGGTAAAGACAGCACAACCGGACATTGGGAGATCGCCGGAGTTCACCTCGCCAAGCCGTTTCCCACGTACCCGGGGGGATTTCCCGCTGAGCTGATCGGCGAGTTCACGCGTCGAACGGGACGAGGTGTGATCGGGAACATCGTCGGAAGCGGCACTGACATGCTGAACCAGTTCGGCGAAGAACACACGAAGACCGGCAAGTGGATCGTGTACACCTCTGCCGATTCGGTTTTTCAGATTGCTGCCCACGAGCAGGTCGTCCCGTTGACGGAGCTCTACAAAGGCTGTGAGGCAGCGCGTGAGATGCTGGTGCCGCCGAACGACGTCTCGCGCGTCATAGCGCGGCCGTTCGAAGGTAAGCCTGGAGCTTTCACCCGCACGGCGCACCGGCGTGACTACTCGATCCAGCCGCCCGAGCAGACGCTTCTCGACGCTCTCGCAGAGGCAGGCGTCGCGCGCCACGGCGTGGGAAAGATTGACGACCTCTTCGCCGGCCGGTCGATCTCGGCACAGCACACTTCATCGAATGCAGAGGGGATCGACCTCATTCGCGAGTGGCTCGAGAGTGACCACAGTGGGCTCCTCTTCGCCAACCTAGTAGATTTCGACCAGTTGTACGGGCACCGAAACGACGTAGCGGGGTTCTATAACTCTCTACGGGAGTTTGACTTCGCCCTTCCGTCAATCACCGCGGTTCTCCGCGAGGACGACCTGCTTTTCATTACCGCCGACCACGGCAACGATCCTACTACAGCTTCCACCGACCACGCCCGTGAGTCGGTTCCTCTTCTGGCGCTTGGCGACCGTGTGAATCCCGTCGATCTTGGGGTTCGCACGACTTTTTCCGATCTGGGCGCAACGGTCGGGGAGTGGCTTGGTGTCTCATACCGCGGGAAGGGAACTTCCTTTCTCGGTGAACTGATCGCTCAGTGACAGACAAAAACGAAACGAAAGACGCAAAGGAGCTGCGTGACACGGCCTTTGCGGCGATGGAAAATGCCTATGCCCCGTATTCGAGATTTCGCGTCGGCGCGGCGGTAAGAACCAGAACCGGCGAAGTAATTGCTGGATGCAACGTCGAGAATGCCGCGTACGGCGAAGCGCTTTGCGCCGAGCGTGTCGCGATTGCCGCGGCGGTTGCGCGGGGAATGAAGGAGTTCGAAGAGATCGCGATCGCAAGCGAGTCGGACGATCCGGCTGCGCCGTGCGGCTCGTGCCGGCAGACGATGAGCGAGTTCGCTCCCGATCTGAAGATCACCAGCTATTCGAGAAACGGAAAGCAGGTGACGTGGCGTCTGACTGATCTGTTGCCAGAGGCGTTCGCGTCGAACCATCTACGTGGAAGGATGTAAGTGGAATTGATCTCAACCCGGCTGAAGCTCGCCGGCCTTTTGTTACTGACGGCAGGCATCGCAGCGTGCACCGAGAATCTGGACAACAGCTCCGGGTGTCCGTTGTTGTGCGTCGACCAGCAGGCCGGAGTCGAAACAGTCACGCTCGATGCTGTGACGTTCGACAGCACCGTCTCGGCGCTGACGGGCCAGGGAACGGAGTTGTCCCTGCTGCTCGCGACTCGCGGCGACTCGATCGACTCACGTGGAATCATAAGATTCGATTCGATTCCGGCGCGTTACACGAAGCCGGGCTCAGATACGACTTCGTTCGATGTGACGACGGTCGACAGCGTGCTTCTGAACATGCGCGTCGACACTGTCGGTGGAAAGATTCCCGACCAGGTGACGCTCGACATGTACGACGTGAACTCGAGCGCTCCAGACACGGCTATCGCGGCAATCGCTGCTTTGTTCACGCCTTCGCGGCTCATTGCTTCGCAGACATACGCGAAAGCTGATCTCAAGGACTCGATCACGTTTGCGTTTGCGCCATCGGTAATCCTTTCGCGCAAAGGCGGACCGATGCGACTTGGAATCAGAGCGCGTGCGACATCCTCGGTGCAGCTGAAGATTCGTTCGACTGAATTTGGCAGCTCTCCGACGACACTGAGTTACCGCGTCTCACCCGATACGACGATTGCAAAAGTCGTCCTGCAGCCATTCTCCAAGACGCCAGCCGATAATTCTGCAGATGCAACGTCACTCGCAGATTACACTCTCCTCGTCAAGGGAACGGCAACGGGACCGGCGACAGCACTGAATATTGGCGGACTGCCTGCCCGGCGCGTTTACATGCGATTCAACATTCCCGTGTTCATCACGGATTCAGTCGATATCGTTCGCGCGTCGCTGTTGTTGAATCAGCTTCCCAATAATCAGATCGATCCAGACGACACTGTGTTCGTGATCGCCAACGTGGGACTCGCCACCAACGTCGTGACGGATATCCCGAAGGCAGCTCAGATCGTTGCGCTCGCGAACGCCGACACGCTGAAGGCACACCCGGGCGCGTCCGGACTCAAGAGCCTCGAGATAGCGCAGGCCGTGAGTCTCTGGCGCTCGACGTCAGCAACGAACACTCCCCGCGCGCTTATCCTCATGAGCGCACAGGAAGGCGAGTCTCCACTCGAAGTGAGATTCTCTTCACTGGAAAGCTCGCCGGAGCTGAAGCCAAGGCTCCGAATCACTTATTCGACCAGAAAGTCAAAGGGACTACCCTGATGCGTGGCCTTCGAATTATCGCCGTAGTGGTGGCGTCTGCCGCCCTGACATCGGCGTCGCTCGCGCAGGGAGCCCTGAGCACACAAGGCTTCGGCTATCCGCCCGGCCAGCTCAGCTCGCGCGTTCTGGCAACGGGTGGCGGACTCACTGAGTTCGACTACGACACTCCGATCAATCCCGCCGCGATCGGACTGGCCGGTGAGCCGAGGCTTTATCTTCAGTACGAGCCCGAGTTCAGAAAGCTCACTAATGGAAGTGCGACATCGAGCACGATTACCGCGCGCTTTCCTGTCGTTTCGGTGCTTGTCCCGGCCGGATCTCATGCGACATTCGGCGTTTCCGTTTCGACTTTTCTCGACAGATCGTCAGCGACGGCGACGACCCGGACTCTCGATGTCGCAGGCACGAATGCGACCATCACCGAAAACAATCGCGTAATCGGGTCGATCAACGACATTCGATTTGCGGCCGGCTGGGCTCCGAACCAGAAACTTCAGTTCGGGCTGGGAGGACACGTCTTCACCGGTCAGAACAAGGATTTCTTCTCCCAGACCTTTCCGGATACGCTCAAGTTCACTGCGATCACGCAAACGTCGACGCTTGGATTCACCGGTTACGGAGTATCCGCCGGCGTTCTCGTGCGAGCTTCGCGCGTTCTCGGGTTCGGATTGAGCGCGCTGAAAGGCGGAAATATTACCGCACGCGCAAGCGGCGATACTGTCGTCTCCGAAGCGAAGATTCCTGATCGTATCTCCGCCGGCTTGTCGTACGAGGGAATTCCGGGATCGAGCATATCTGCCCACGTCTCGCATGAGACGTGGTCGAGGATGAACGGCCTCGGGGGACCCCTGGGAGCCGCTGCGGCTGATGCGTGGGACAGCGGACTCGGCCTCGAAGCAATCGGCCCAAAAATCGCCGACAGACAGACGATTCTCAGGCTCGGTGCGAGATACCGGACGCTGCCGTATGAGGCAGCCGGCGACAAAGTGAAGGAGCTGTCATTCGCGGCCGGGCTCGGCGCGCAATTCTTCCAGAACCGTGCGGCGTTCGACTTCGGTGTCGAGCGCGCGGCAAGATCGCCGAACGCGTCGTCGCTCAGTGCGCTCAGCGAGCGATCGTACATCTTCAGCTTCGGGCTTCACGTCCGCCCATAAGAACATGGGCGATCAGGCGATCGAAACTGGCCCGCTGGTTCTCGTCGCCGACGATGTCGTGGCGAACGTCGAGCTTCTGTTCGATCAGCTGCAAACGCTGGGATACCGCACAGTTGCCGCGTACGACGGCCCATCGGCCGTCGCTGCCTGCTTCGAGCACAATCCCGACCTTTGCATTCTCGACGTGTCGATGCCCGCTGGAGACCTCGGCGTCGACACTCGGTCGACGGGGTTCGAGGTATGTCGCCGCATCAAGCGCGACCCGCGCACTTCGCGCATTCCAGTGATTTTCGTCACCGCACTCAACGACACCGGCGATCGTGTGCGTGGCATCGAAGCCGGCGGCGATGATTTTCTGACCAAGCCACACAACCGTCTGGTTCTCGGCGCGCGCGTCCGAAGCCTGCTCAAGCTGAAAGCGGCGACCGACGCGTTGGAGAACAGCTATCGCAAGCTGCGCGAGCTCGAGAAAGTCCGCGACGATCTGATGAAGATGATCGTGCACGACTTGAAGAGTCCCCTGACTTCAGTGCTCGCCACTCTCGAGCTCCTCGCTGACGGAAGTTTCGGCGCGCTGTCCGACGAGCAGAGACGCGCCGTCGGTGACGCGGAGGGGAAGTCGGAGGACCTGCTCGCGCTCATCGAAGACATTCTGGAAGTTGCGAGAATCGAGGAAGCGGCGGTGACGCTCGTGCCGGTTCCGATCGCGCCGGCCGCTCTGCTCAGTGAGCTGATGCATGAATGGTCGCATCGCTTTCAGCAGGAGAAAACGAATGCCTCGCTCAATGTCGACGACGAGACTCCGGTTTTCTACGCAGACAAGACGCTGGTCAAGAGAGTCTTCACGAATCTCATCGCGAACGCGGTGACCCACTCATCCAAGCCGATCGACCTCACGATCAGCGCCCGGCAGACTGGAGACTCGGTGCTGTTCACCGTGAGCGACAACGGTCCCGGAATTCCTCCGGAGTATCATGAGGTGATCTTCAGAAAATTCGGACAGGTCGCCGGCGCCACGGCGCCAAAAGTTCGTAGCTCGGGTCTCGGACTCACGTTCTGCAAGCTCGTCGTCGATCTGCACGGCGGTATGATCTGGGTCAACAGCAAGGAAGGAGAAGGGAGCCAGTTCTTCGTTCAGCTTCCGATCACTCCAGCGGCCGGACAGCTGTCGTCCGACGGCGCCTCGTCGAAGGTCCGCATTCGGGGAACCACGCTGGACGCCTGATGAAGGTTTTTCTCAAGACTCACGGCTGTCGCGCAAATCAATACGACACTGAAGCTGTGCGAGGGATGCTCGCGCAGGCCGGCGTAGAAGAAGTCGACAGTGCTGCTGATGCCGACTACGCGGTGTTCAACAGCTGTTCAGTGACGAGCGCTGCAGAGTCGGATCTGCGCGCCGACGTTCGACGCGCTGCCCGGCTCAATCCTTCGATTCGCACGGTCGTCATGGGATGCGCGCCGGGCGTGACGAAACGAGATGAGTCGCGCACTCCGCTCGCAACACTTCCGACGATCGAAGGCCTTGTCGTTGGCGGTGACGTCGCAGCGGTTGGAGCTGCGTTGGGACTCGCCGTTCCGGCGTTGCACGCTCCGTCCGCACAGACAGGATCGCGCGCGCTGCTTCGAATTCAGGATGGCTGCGACGAGCACTGCACGTTCTGCGTGACCACCAACGCGCGCGGTGCGAATCGCTCGCGCAACGCCGATGAGATCATCGACGAAGCGCAGCGGCTATCTGAATCGCATCCGGAGATCGTCATCACCGGAATTCATATCGGCAGCTACGGACTCGATAACGGCAGCTCTCTTGGAGAATTGCTGGGGCGGCTCGTCGCCGAAACCGATTCCGTTCGCTATCGCCTCACTTCGATCGAGGCGACCGAAGTCGACGACAGACTTGCCGACTTGCTGACGGGCGATTCGGCACGCGTTGCGCCTCACCTTCACGCGCCGCTTCAATCAGGCTCTGACCGCGTTCTCCGCCGGATGGGACGCAATTGGTATACAGCGTCTTCGTATTGCGATGCCGTCACGAAGCTCGCGAGCAATCGCGACGTGTTCGCGCTGTCCGGCGACGTCATCTGTGGATTTCCGGGTGAGACGGAGGACGATCACAGCGCTACGACCGATCTCGTGAGCTCACTGCCGTTCACTGACCTTCATGTCTTCCAGTATTCGCCGCGCCCGGGGACAGCGGCGCTCAGGCTCGACGGCCCTGTGCCCGAACACGTCGCCTCGCGGCGAGCCAGCGAGCTTCGCGCGCTGGCCGCGACGAAGGCGTCGGAGTATGCTTCGCGCCAGGCCGGAAGAAAGGCCGACGTGATCGCCATCGGCAGAGGCTCGGGCCTGACGGAAGATTATCTTTCGGCTGCCATCGCAGACAATCGCATTGCCAGACGCGACCGCTTCGACGCCACGCTCGAGATGGTCGAAGGCCAGCTTGTCGCTGTACCCGTACCCCGCTGGGTGGAATGACCGAGTCAACCCGTCCGACTGTCTACATCGAGACCTATGGCTGCCAGATGAATGTCAGCGACTCCGAGCTCATGCTCGGCAAGATGGTCGCGTCTGGTTACGACGAGGCGGATGCCCCGGACAATGCAGACGTCATTCTCCTGAATACGTGCGCGATTCGGGATCATGCTGAGCAGCGCGTGATCGGACGTCTTGGCGAGATGAAGAGCAAGATGAAGAAGGACGCGGTGGTCGGCGTAACGGGCTGCATGGCACAGCGTCTCGGTCCGCAGATACTCAAGCGCGCAAAGCACGTGAGTCTCGTGATCGGGCCGGATGGATACCGGTCGCTTCCGCTGCTCGTCGAAAACGCTCGTCGCGGAGTTCGCGCGACGGCGACGGACTTCGATCTCGAAGAGCACTATGAAGACTTCAAGCCTCGCCGATTCGACAAGGTCAAGGCGTGGGTGCCGGTGCAGCGTGGATGTGACTATCGGTGCACGTATTGCATCGTACCGACTACGCGTGGTCCCGAGCGCAGCAGGCAGCTCGACGAGGTAGTGCGTGAGACCCGCGAGATTGTGGCCGAAGGAATGTCGGAAGTCGTTCTGCTCGGACAGACCGTGAATTCGTATACGGACGGCATACACGATTTCGCCGACCTGCTGCGCGCTGTTGGCGCTGTCGATGGTGTGAAGCGTTTGCGGTTCACCAGTCCACACCCGAATGACTTCAGCGACTGCGTCATCGCCGCGATGGCCGAGACCGAAGCGGTGTGCGAGCACGTGCATCTGCCGATGCAATCGGGTTCGTCGCGCACCCTCAGGCGAATGCTTCGCCGCTATTCGCGCGAAGGATATTTCGAGTGTGTCGATCGATTGAGAACTGCGATGCCCGGGCTTGCGATGACTACCGACATCATCGTCGGGTTCCCTGGTGAGACCGAAGAGGATTTCCTCGAAACGCTGAGCGCTGTTCGCGAGGTCGGATTCGACGATGCGTACACATTCAAGTTCTCCGCTCGCGAAGGAACTCCGGCGACAAGGATGCCGGAGAGTGACACTATCTCCGACGAAGTGGCCAGCGAGCGTCTCGCACGGCTCATCGATACCGTGCGCTCTGGAACGCGCGAGCGAAATCTTGGCGCGCTTGGCGAGCGACGCGAAGTCCTGATCGAGAAGCAGGCGCGCAGAGGCGGCTTGCTTCAGGCGCGGACGCGCGATTTCAAGACCGTGATCATTCCGGGCGAGATCGACATGATCGGCACTTATGCGACAGTCGAGCTGACCGGCACGACCGGCTCGACGTTCACGGGAGCTGTAGTTCGCGAGCGTGTCTCTTTGCCGATGGCGGTCTAGCCGGCTTTCTTCGGGCGGCGCGCCGATCATTCGCGTCAGGAATCGATAACGAAACGTTACATGGAGTTCCTACAGTGACAGCGACTCGAACTGGAGCGAGCGCTGCCGCTTATTGCCTCTGGATATCTGTGGCTCGTCGCTGGACTGCTGCTTGGTTTTTCCGGATTCGCATGGACAGCGATCGCCGCCGCCGCGGCAATCCTTGTTGGGAGTGGCATTCGGCGGGACGTGAGGATTGCATCGCTCGCTCTCATGTTGCTGGGCGGAGCGATGGGCGGGCTCGAGTCCGCCCGTCCAGTCAATCAGACAACCGCACATCAGGCGCCGGCAAACCACACAGCCCTCGATGCCGCGCGTCTTCGCGCATCGCGATCGATCGAACGATTGTTCGGACGCGACGCTCCGATGGCGAAAGCGCTCCTCATCGCCGATCAGCACGACATTCCGCCCGAGGTTCGCGACAGGTACGCTCGCGCTGGAATGGTGCACATGCTGTCGATCTCCGGATTGCACGTCGCGATTGTCGCCGGAGCGGTAGCCCTTCTGTTACAGCTCGCGCGCGTGCCGAGAGCCGCAGCTTCGATCGCGTCAGTGCTCGTCACTGCGGTCTACGTCGCGGTGATTGGCGCCCCTGCTCCCGCGTTGAGATCCGCAGTGATGCTCGCGATGGTCTCAGCGTCCAAAGCAACGCAGCGGCCAACTTCGCCGTGGGCATCACTCGCGGTCGGTGCGCTGATTCCCCTCATCCTGCCAAGAACGGTGCTCGACCTCGGATATCAACTGAGCGTTGTCGGCATCGCAGGACTTATCGCGAGCGGCGCACTCGGCCGACGACTGCTTGCTCCACGTCTGGACGGTTGGCGACAAAAGGTCGCGCGAGAGCTGCTCACGTCTGTCGTCGCAACGATTCTCACCGCGCCGCTCATCGCGTGGTATTTCGGAAGATTGAGTCTGATCGCTCCGCTTGCGAATCTCGCCGCCGGACCGGTGATAGCGATTCTTCAGCCAACATTGTTCCTCGCGCTCGTTGCCGCGCCGATCCCTGGACTTGGCGCATTCTTCGCGGCGGCTGCGCATCCGCTGTTGCTTTTATTCGACGGTGTCGCGTCTGCTGCCGCATCGATCCCAGGCGCGTCGATCGATGTAGTGCCTTCGCTGTTTACTGTTGTCGCTGGCGGCGTGATGGTGCTCGCGTTGCTCGTTGCGGCGATGAGCCGATATCCGATGCGGCCGGCAGTCGTCGCCGCAGGTTCTTTGTGTCTGATAGCGTGGAGTCCGGCTCTCCATTTTCCATACAGCGGTGACGTCGAGCTGCACGTTCTCGACGTTGGCCAGGGCGATGCGATCCTTCTTCGAACCGATCGCGGCCGGTGGGTCCTGTTCGATGCGGGCCGCGTGTGGCAGGGAGGTGACGCGGGTCGCTCGACGATCATTCCATATGTGATGCGCCGCGGCGGAACCGTGCTGAGCTTCGTCTTGTCACACGCTCACGCCGATCACGTTGGCGGCGCAGCCTCCGTAATCAAGGCTCTTCATCCTGCGACTTTCTGGGATTCCGCATTCCCACAGGGAAGCGTGGTCTATGACGACGCGCTACAGGCAGCGCGATCGGTTGGCGTCGAGTGGCATCGGGTACATGCAGGAGATTCGCTCACCTTCGACGGAGTCGGCGTGAAGTTTCTCGCGCCGGACTCTGCCTGGACCGCATCGCTTTCGGATCCGAACTCAGCCAGCACGATCGCCCTGGTCGAGTATGGTGAGAACCGTTTTCTGCTCGTCGGCGACGCCGAAGAGCCCGAAGAAGACTGGCTGATCGATCATTCCCGCGATGATCTGCATGCCGATGTTCTCAAGGTTGGTCATCATGGAAGCTCGACGAGCAGCAGCGACAGATTTCTGGCAGCCGTGAATCCATCTCTTGCGGTCATTTCAGTGGGTGCCGGAAATCTTTATGGTCACCCGAGCACTGACGTGCTGGCAGCTCTGGCGAGAGTGGGAGCCCGGGTCTTGCGAACGGACAAGGTCGGGACGATCGTCGTTCATACGGACGGGCATCACATCACGTACGAGGCGGCCGGAGAGAATTGGCAGATTCCAAGGCAGCACTGAAAGGCCTGTTCGGCGAGCATCTGGAGCTTCCCGACGTGCTCGTCGAGACTTATCCGGAGCTTGCAACCCTTCGCTTTCGGCGGGGCGGCTTGCCGCTTCGCGTTGGCGGCTGGATGCTCGGTCAGGCGACCGTAGCCGCGATCACTCTCGGCCGTACGATCTTCCTCGCGCGGGGGACGCGTCTCGACCCGGAATTGCTCTTGCACGAATTCCGTCACGTCCAGCAGTTTTCCGAGCGCAGGACGTTTCCGTTCCATTACATTTGGCAGAGTTTGCGGCGGGGCTACCACGCAAACCGCTACGAGGCGGATGCTCGCAACTACGCGGCACGCCGACTTGGGCTCAAAACCGGCGCAGCTTCCGATGAGGACGCATAACGTGGTGAAGCATACAGCTACCTCTGTAGTCACGATCGACCGGTATATCATCGAGGAGGAGAAGCTTCACCCCGAAGCCACCGGTGAGCTATCCGGAATCCTGTACGATCTGGCGCTGGCGGCGAAAATGATCGCCAACAAAGTCAGAAGCGCCGGACTGGCGGACATCCTCGGCGCCACTGAAGACACCAACGTTCAGGGAGAGATCCAGCAGAAGCTGGACGTCATCGCGAACGAGATCATCATCAAGGCAGTCGACCACGGTGGTCGGCTCTGCGCAATGGCGTCCGAAGAAGAGCCCGACATCATCCAGATTCCCGACAACTTCAAGTGCGGCAAGTATTGCCTGCTGTTCGACCCGCTCGACGGCTCTTCCAACATCGATGTCAACGTGCCGGTCGGTACGATCTTCTCGGTCGTCAAGAAGATCACGCGCGGTACGCGGGGCGAGATGGAGGATATGCTCCAGCCGGGCAGGAGACAGGTCGCGGCTGGTTATGTCATCTACGGTGCGAGCACGATGCTCGTCTACACGACAGGACGGGGAGTACACGGCTTCACTCTCGATCCGTCGATCGGAGAGTTCCTGCTCTCGCATCCGCACATCCGTGTCCCCAACAGCGGCCGGTATCTGTCGGTGAACGATTCATACGAACGCCTCTGGTCCGACGATGTTCGCGCACTCATGCGTCGGTATCGCGGTCTCGATGGCCAGCGCGCTGCGATGAACGTCCGCTACGTCGGATCGCTCGTGGCCGACTTCCATCGCAACCTCCTTGGCGGCGGACTTTTCGCTTATCCGTCGAACACAAAGAATGTGAAAGGCAAGTTGCGCCTTCTTTATGAAGCGAACCCGCTTGCGTTCATAGTTGAGCAGGCCGGCGGAGCTGCAACGAGCGGAGATATGCGAATTCTCGACATCGAGCCGACCGATCTGCATCAGCGAACGCCGCTCTACATCGGAAGCAAGGGTGACGTCGACATCGCGCTTTCAATGCTTGGCAAACCGGTCGTCGACGAGATACCGCTAGCCGCCCGATGACGTCAGCCGCCGGCGGGGCCGGCGACAAGCTTTCGCCGTCGGGAATTCCTCTCAAGACGGCGTACAGTCCGAGGGACACACCGATCGATTACGCCGGCGACCTGAACGACCCGGGTCGCTGGCCGTACACGCGCGGTGTCCAGGAGAGCATGTATCGCGGACGCCTGTGGACGATGCGGCAATACGCCGGCTTCGGCACTGCGCGAGAGACAAACGAGCGATTCAAGCTCCTGCTGGCGGCCGGACAGACGGGATTGTCTGTCGCCTTCGATCTTCCGACTCAGATGGGACTCGATTCCGACTCGCCGCGCTCACTCGGCGAGGTTGGGCGCGCAGGCGTCGCAATCGACAGCGTCGAAGACATGCATCAGCTGCTCGATGGTCTTCCGCTCGACACCGTCTCGACGTCGATGACGATCAATGCGACAGCGTCAACTCTTCTCGCGATGTACATCGTCGTTGCCGAAGAGCGGGGAATCTCCCGCTCTGCAATCAACGGGACGATCCAGAACGACATCCTCAAGGAATACATCGCCCGCGGAACGTACATCTACCCGCCTGAGCCCAGTCTTCGTCTCATCTCCGAGACGTTCCGGTTCTGTGCGGCAGAAGTTCCGAACTGGAATCCAATCTCGATCTCGGGCTATCACATCCGCGAGGCGGGTGCGACAGCCGTGCAGGAGCTCGCGTTCACCCTGGCGAACACAATCGAGTACGTGAAACGCGCGATCGAAGCGGGTCTGCCGGTCGATTCGTTCGCGCCGCGGCTCTCGTTCTTCTTCGCATCGCATAACGATCTCTTCGAGGAAGCCGCAAAATTTCGCGCAGCGCGACGGATGTACGCGCGAATCATGCGCGACAGATTTGGCGCCGCAGACTCGAGCTGCCGGATGCGGTTCCACACGCAGACGGGCGGAGTGACGCTCACTGCGCAACAACCTCTCAACAACGTCGTGCGCGTTGCGATCCAGGCTCTCGCGGCGACACTCGGCGGCACGCAATCACTTCACACGAACGGTTACGACGAGGCACTCGCTCTTCCTACCGAGCAAGCGGCAACCCTGGCACTTCGAACTCAGCAGATAATTGCGTACGAATCCGGCATCGCGAACACCGTCGATCCGCTTGCCGGAAGCTATTACGTCGAAAACCTGACCGACGAGCTTGAACGGCGCGCAATGGAGCTCATCGAAAAGTCAGACGAGCTCGGCGGATCGGAGGCAGCGATTGCAGCCGGGTTCTTCCAGGAGGAAATCGCGCGCAGCGCTTACCAGCATCAACTGCGAGTCGAAAGCGGATCGACAGTCGTCGTCGGCGTCAATCGATTTACCGACGATGAACCGCCGCCACCGATTCCCGCACCGGACTTCTCTCGTCTCGAGCAGGGCCAGCGCGCGTCTCTTGCGGAGCTCAAGAGTCGTCGCGACACCGCAAAGGTGACGACGACTCTCGCGGCAATCGAACGATCCGCTGAAGAGATGCTGCGCAGCGACAAGGCCGAGCCAATGATGCCACTCATCATCGATGCGGTTCGCGCGCGAGCGACAGTGGGCGAAATTGCCGCAGCTCTCGGATCGAAATGGGGCCACTATGACCCGGGAGCCTGACTCAGGCTCCCGTTCGCTCGAGTGGGACGGATACGCATCAACGTGGCTCGATGAAACTCCTCAACGGCTGTGGAGGATGCACAGCGATGCGCTGAACTCGCAGTTGTGTCGGCGATGGCTTCCACGCGGCCGTACCGATCTGATCGTGAAGACAGATCTCTTCGATGAAGCCGTCTCCGATGGCATCTACACCACGCTTCTCGATCACGCAGATCGCGTCGCTGCCGTTGACGTATCACCAGTGGTCGCAACAGCAGCCGTCACAAGGCACAGCACGATGCTCGCGGCAACTGCAGATGTTCGCTTGCTTCCACTGCGGGATGACTGCGCAGATGCCGTCGTATCCCTGTCCACATTGGATCATTTCACCGGACCGGACGACGTCACAGTCGCGTTACTCGAGCTGACGAGAATTCTTCGGCCCGGCGGCGTGCTGATTCTCACGATGGACAATCCGTCGAATCCGGTGCTTGCGGTCCGGAACTCACTTCCGTTTTCGCTGACCCACAAAGTCGGACTTGTTCCGTATCCGGTGGGGCGAACGTACGACGTGAGAACGATGTGCAGGATGACTGAAGAGGCGGGATTGGATGTCACTCACGTCACCGCGATAATGCATGCTCCACGGATGCTCGCGATTCAGGCCCTCCGGCTCGTCGATGGAGACCGTCTCGACACGCATTCACGACTTGCCGGGACTCTGATGGCGTTCGAGAAGCTGGAATCTCTGCCGACGCGCTTCGTGACCGGGCATTTCATCGCGATCCGCGCGACGAAGCCTTTCTGAGCGATCGGGCTCTGAATTTCGGGCGAAAACGGGCACACTGCAAACGGCCGATGGGTTGAGAGGGGGTGCCGTCCATCGTAACTTTGATGGTTCGCGCTCCAAAGGTCGTCTCCAAGCAATGCCGAATGCCGCTGTACGAATTCCGCTGCCCCGAAGGGCATGACTTTGAAAAGTTCTACCGCTCGATAGGAACCGCCGCCACCGAGGAGAAATGCCCGGTTTGCGGTGAGGTTGCCGCACGCGTCATGTCCGCCGCCGGACTCGTTTTCAAGGGCTCGGGATTCTACATCACCGACTACGGCAAGGACGGCAAGAAAGCCGAGCGTGATGCGGCGTCCTCCGCGGCGTTGCTGGCGTCGAAGAAAACCGAGAGCGCAGCATCTTCCGACACTTCCGCAAAATCCGAAACTTCGACTTCCGAATCGAAGCCTGCGGCGAGTGAGTCAACGGCCGCCAAGTCGTCGGATTCGAACGTGAAGCCTGCAGCTCCCAGCACCGCATCCGAGTCGAAGCCGGCAAAGGCATCGACACCGAAAGCAAATCCCGCCAAGACCGCATGAGCTCTGAAGATCGTATTCGCGCGGAGCTTGTGGCTGCCGCGCGCGAGCTTGGCGCTCCCGATCCGATCGAGCCAACGCTCACCAGGCCGAGCGATCCGTCGTTCGGCGACTGGTCGACGAATCTGGCGATGACGCTCGCGCGTCCCCTGAAGAAGCGGCCGGCAGAGATCGCAGGCCTTCTTCGCGACCGAATGAAGCTGAGCGACGCCGGCGTCGAAAGCGTGGAGATCGCCGGTCCGGGATTCATGAACTTCCGGCTCGACCCCGCGTTGATCGCGGAAGGCGTGCGCGAAGTCATCAGCTCGAATGAGAGCTTCGGAAAGTCCGACGCGGGCCATGGTGAACCCGTCAACGTCGAGTTCGTCTCCGCCAATCCGACCGGTCCACTGCACGTCGGTCATGGACGCCAGGCTGCATTGGGCGACGCGATCTCGACGCTGCTCGAGTGGACGGGCTGGAAAGTCTCGCGGGAGTTCTATTACAACGACGCCGGCGTTCAGATCGAGAATCTTGCCCGGAGTGTCAAGGCCAGGCTCGATGCGATCGCCGGCGGAGAAGTGTCGATTCCGGAAGGAGGCTATCACGGCGAATACATCCGTGAGATCGCCGAGCGATATGCCGCGATGCATCCGGCTGATGCCAAGTCGGCCGACATGAATTCGATTCGCGAATTCGCTGTCGCGGAGCTGCGCAAGGAACAGGATCTCGACCTTCAGGCCTTCGGCGTGAAGTTCGACACGTACTATCTCGAGTCTTCGCTTTACACCGACGGACGCGTCGAGCAGGTAGTGCAGAAGCTGAACGCGAACGACATGACGTACGAGTCCGATGGCGCACTCTGGCTGAAGACCAGCCAGTTCGGCGACGACAAGGACCGCGTCATGCGCAAGAGTGACGGCACGTACACCTATTTCCTCCCGGACGTCGCGTATCACGTGACGAAGTGGGAGCGCGGCTTCCATCGCGCCATCGATGTGCAGGGCGCGGATCATCACAGCACAGTGACGCGCGTTCGGGCAGGACTTCAGGCGCTCGATATCGGCGTTTCGAAGCAGTACCCGGAGTACGTGCTGCACCAGATGGTGACTGTGATGAAGAGCGGGGAAGAGGTGAAGATCTCCAAGCGCGCCGGCAGTTACGTCACGGTGCGCGATCTCATCAACGAAGTCGGCGGCGATGCTGTCCGCTTCTTCTTCCTGATGAGGAAGAGCGATTCACAGCTCGTGTTCGACATCGATGTCGCGCTCAAGCAATCGGAAGAAAATCCCGTCTACTATGTGCAGATGGCTCATGCGCGTATGTGCGGAATCTTCCGCGTTGGGGGGATCGACCGCGAATCGTTCAGCGCCGAAGGAATCGATCTCTCGGTTCTGAGAGAGCCCGAAGAGCAGGAGCTGATCAAGGCCCTGGCTGATTTCCCGGACGTCGTTGCCGGTGCGGCCGAGGCGCTCGAGCCACACCGAATTGCGACGTATCTGTCCGAGACGGCGCGGCTCGCTCATCTCTGGTATCACAAGCACCACGTGCTTGGCGAGCCGGAAGAAATCATGAACGCGCGACTCGCACTTGCTCGCGCCTCACAGATCGTAATTCGAAACGGACTTCATATCCTCGGGATCAGTACGCCCGAACGCATGTAAGCATCACGTTCTGCAATCTCAACCACAAACCAAATTCAATGCCGGTACTCGTCGTCGGTTCAGTCGCTCTCGATTCTGTTGAAACGCCTTTCGGCAAAGCCGATGACGTGCTTGGCGGGTCGGCCACCTTCTTCTCGGCTGCAGCGAGTCTTCTGACCCCGGTGCAGCTCGTTGGTGTTGTGGGGAGCGACTATCCCGTCGAGAAGCTCGAACCGCTTCGCGCGCGTGGTGTCGATCTCGCCGGACTCGAGCACGCGGAGGGTCCTTCGTTCAGATGGCGC
>JADGQR010000273.1 GCA_017881685.1 Gemmatimonadaceae bacterium | reverse complement strand
GGTTCGGCCCAGCACAGCTGGGCCCTACGTGCGCCGTTCCGTGCCGTAGGGCCCCGCTGCGCTGGGCCGAACCCCCCGTGGCCGATGAAACTGACGTCGCTGCGTCAGCTGACGACGTGTCATCCCGAGCGTAGCGAGGGACCTTGGCGGGTGGTGGGTGCGCTGAACGTTGCTTCGTGCGACCCTCCCGCCCAGGTCCCTCGCTGACGCTCGGGATGACACTGCAAACGGCGGCGCTCTGCACTCAAACGATCCTGACGACGACGGGCGTCACGTCATCCTGCTGCGGCTCGATCCCGCGGAACGTTTCGACGTCGCGCAGCACCGCGTCTCGAATCTCCTCCGCCGTGCCGTCGCATTCCGCGACGACGCGGCCGAGCCGATCGAGGCCGGACGTCTCGCCACGGGCGTTCGCCGTTTCGTAGACGCCGTCGCTGTGCAGTACGAACAGATCGCCGGGGGCGAAGGGCACGACGGACTGTGGGATGCTGCCGCCGAGGCGGGCGCCGAGCGGTGGTGCAAACAGCTCGACAACGAAGTGTCGTTACTGCGGATTCAGGTCCGCTTCCTGCCTGACCGGAGCGCTGAACTTCAGGTCATAGTCGTATTTTCCGATCCCGTCGTTGTACGGCTTATCGAGATGAATGCGCCCAGCGATCGTTTTGTCGTTGAAGGTCTTCAACTCGATCTTGCTCTCTTCTTTGATTGTCGTCCCTCCAGACGCGTCATCGATATCTGTTGAATCGACAGCTCCATGACTGTCCAGGCGAAAACGCATTGCGTGTAGCGTGCCGTCGTTGATTGCTTTGATTAGTACATCAGGGAAGAGGGCCAGATCCTTGTCGCTGATCGCGACGTCCGAGAAGATGACGCGGTAAGACTTCTCCTCACCTGGCGCGGTTGTACGGGCAATCGCGTACGCATGAGTGAATTTGATGGCCTTCCCGTTGACGATCATCTTGCCGTCCACCCTGGCATCATCGGCAGCGATGAGATGGATCGGCGACGTCAGAGCGACTATGAGCAGCAGCAGAAGATAGCGTGACATGCAATTCCACCTTTCGATACGCCTGCAGGATAACAGCGGGAGTGATTCTGGAGGGCGTGCGAGAGGCGTGCCACCAGCAGCGGTCAGCGGGTCCCGTTTGCTGTCTTGCTGACGCTGTTTCCTGAAGCTCAGGCTGCCGGCGGAGTGGCGGTCATCGGATTGCGGAGCTCGAAGTGATCGAAGGAACGACGTGCCCCATCCTCGCGCTCGACCCCGACGAAGCCGAGCTTTGTCAGGACGTGGACAGACGCGTCATTCCCTGTTTGCACGCTCGCCACAAGACGCGACAGATTCAGCTCACCGAATGCGAACCGGATGAACGCGAGTCCGGCCTCCGTTGCCAACCCCTTTTTCCAATAGGGACTTGCCAGATAGAACGCGAGAGTACCCTCGCCAGGAATCGGACCCGTGGAACCGAAATGCGGATAAACACCGCAATAGCCGATGTAACAGCCTTCCGGTTTGTAAATCGTCGCCCACAACCCCATGCGATTTCGTATTGCCGGCAGGTACTTGTGTCGGAACTTCTCCTCGGCAGCCGCGCGTGTTTGCGGCTGTCCGCCGACAAATCGCCGGAATTCAGGGTCGGCTTCCATTGCGCAGAACGGCTCGAGATCGTCGAGTTGGTGATCACGAAACAACAATCGATCGGTTTCGAGAACGATCTCGTACGGTCCGAGCTTTGTGCCTGGAGAGAGATTCATACTGTGTGTTTCGGACCCGCCCATTATCGGCGGTTTTGCGGTGGGGGATACGGAACCAGCCCCTGCTCCGTTTACTTTCCGGGACATAAGACGGAATCCGTAGAATCCCGCGCCTGCGAAGATGAACAACAGCAGCGCGATGGCGCCGGGCGCGATGATCGGCCCCCAGATCGAAGACGAAGCATCCATGACTGCGTGTTCCGGATGACCAGGTCTGTACATCAACCGAATCACATCGCCAGTGCGGTAGGGAGGCGCGGCCGGGTCCGATACAACAAAGCCCGCAGGCTCGATCTCGCCCTCGACATCGTGGCCATCGGCTACAAAATGAAATCTCACGTAGCAGACGTTTACGACGTCATTGTCCTGCAAGCTCGTGCTCGCGACGCCGGTCCCCTTTTTCCGACCCATGTCATGCTTCTCCCACCGAACCCCGAGGACGGTAGCGTCGGCGGTGACGTGCGAGTGGGCGAGCGCCATCTGAGGGCGAAAATTGCCGATCGCAATCGTGGCCATCTGAATGCCGCTCCACGCAAGCATGACTCCGACGACGACACAGATCCAGCGCAGCGCAGAAGGTCCGGAAGGATTCTCAGTCACGATGGAAGGGCATCATAGTCCGCAGGCGGGGAACGAGAAGTGACCCTTTTGCCGGGGCTCCAAACTCTCCAGGTTCATTCGCGGTCGTCGAAGATTGGCGGAGTCACCGCCCCGGCTCGAATGTCCCTGATCACGGTGTTATACAGCGGATGCCACAGCGTCCAGTGCTCGCGCTGGTATACGCCATCGACCCCTGACGAAGGGTAGTAGAAGGCACCTGCGGCCTGCACTGCGATGGCGACGGCGATGAGCGTGCCGAAAGCGAACCGGAGTGGTCGCCTCATCGAGTCGACCAGCGGAGCGATCAACCAGATCATGGCGGGAACCAATCCGGAGAGGTAGCGCGGCCCGAAACAGAATCCGCCGTCCCATTGCGTGCGACCATACAAGACGAGCTGACACATCAGTCCGGCGATCAGTAGCACCGCGAGGCGCTTCTGGCCTGAGTCATGGAACCGCCTCGGCGTGGCGGCCAGGAGTACCAGGAGAAATGGAGAAAAGACAAAAAGGCCTTTTGCTGGACTGACCAGAAGACCACACACTCCCTCTCGAATCGCGTGGGAGATATTGCGAAAGGGTTGGAAATAGGAGTACCCGCCGGTCGCCGCGCCGAAGACCAGGACGTTGTACGCGAGCAACGCTGCGGACAACGCCGCTGCGGGGGCGAGAAACGCCTTCCACATCCTGGCTTGCAGAAAATATGCGCTCACCGCCATCACCATGATCCCGTCGGCCGGGCGGTTGAAGGCCATTAACGCGCAGCAGATGCCG
>JADGQR010000272.1 GCA_017881685.1 Gemmatimonadaceae bacterium | reverse complement strand
GCTCGGGCGCAGCCTCAATCGCGACGTGAATCGGGGAGACTACCCGAAGTGGACAGACCTCGTCTGAAAATTCTCTACATCTCGCAGGGCTACACTACTCACGATTACCGATTCCTGAGCTCATTCGTGAGAGCAGGATGGAATTCCATTCATCTGCCTCTCACGCCAGACCGGCTCGACGTCCGTCCTCTTCCCGGTGGCGTCGAGACTCTCAGCTTCCCGGAGCGGCAAACCGACGAGCTTAGCGCAAGCGACTGGCAGAATCGGCGCGATTCCCTGGTGGAAATTCTTGCCGCCACGAAGCCGGACGCGGTCATTGCCGGACCGATTCAATCGGGAGCGTATCTCGCCGCGCTTTCGAGGGCCAAACCGCTGATTGCCGTATCGTGGGGCACTGACATTCTCGTCGACGCCGACGCGTCCGCCGATGCGAAATCCGTTACGCGCTTCACACTCGACAGTGCCGACGCGGTGTTCGGCGATTGCCGCGCGGTGCGTGATGCAGTGCGGCTCCACTCCGCAGTTACAGACGATCGCATCATCACGTTTCCGTGGGGAATCGATCTTGCGAGATTCTCGCCAGGGCCGCCGGCGATTCCGCTGCGGCGCGAGCTTGGCTGGGAGAAGCATCAGGTTTTCATCTCGACGAGAAGCTGGGAGCCGCTGTACGCGATCGATGTGCTCGTTCGGGCGTTCGCTTCCGTGCGCGAAAAGCTCCCTTCCGCGAGACTGATATTGCTTGGCGACGGTTCGCTCGACGCCAAAGTTCGCGGCCTCGTCGACGAGCTCGGACTGACCGACTTCATTCACGCGCCGGGTCGCGTAAACCATGGTTTGCTGCCCGAATATTTCCGCTCATCGGATACTTACGTCAGCGCTGCGGTCAGCGACGGCACTTCCATTTCGCTTCTCGAAGCAATGGCGTGTGGACTTCCGGCCGTCGTAAGTGATAGCTTTGGAAATCTGGAGTGGGTACGCGAAGGCGTTAACGGAGCATTGGCGACGCCAGGTGTCGCCGAGTCTCTTGCTGGTGCGATGCTCGCCGTGACCTCGCGATACGACGTTGTCCGAATGCGGGACGCCAACGTTGAAAGCGTGCGCAGCCGGGCCGACTGGGACCTCAATTTTCCGGCGCTGGTGGCACTCGTCGAGCGACTCGCCGCCCGATCCCATTCCGCTCAACCCACTGATTTGACCATCCTCAGATGATGACGCACCGAAAATGAAAGAACCTGTCAGCAGAGTGCGGCGAGGAATCGGCGCACTTCGCCGCAGGCTTCCGCGCGGTCTGAGGAATGTCGCACGGCACACCGTAGACAGCCTGCCCCCGGCTGCCCAGCGCCTGTTTCCTCACACCGACGAGCACCGCCGGTGGAAAATGCAGGAGCTCTACAAGCACGAGGCCGCGCCTCTGCCAGCCGCGCCGATGGTTCTTTTCTGGATCCCCGGTGGCATGGAGCTGTTGCTGCACGTTGAATCGTCGATTGCAGCGGCACTGCAGCTCCGCGGTTACAATGTCCACGCAATCATCTGCGATTCGCCCTACAGTGCATGCATCAAGCGGGAAGTCGGGGACGGCGTTCCGTATGAGAAGTGGAAGGAGCAGTGCGCTGGATGTATCGCATCGAACCGGCGGGTGCTCGACACGATGGGTATTCCATACTCGTCGGTAGGGGACTTTGTCTCTCCCGAAACAAGACAGGCTCTGTGGGAGCGCGCGCAGCAGTGCACCGAGGAGAACATCCTCGAGCTGTCTCATAATGGCGTCGACATCGGCCAGAACGTCGTGTCGTCCCTGATCAGATATCGCAGGGGCTTCGCCGTCGAGATCGACGAGCGTGTAGTGCGGGAATACGCCTACAGTGCGCTCATTTCTGCGGAATCGGCGCAGAACGCGATCGAGAAATTCAAGCCCTCGAACGTCGTGATGTCTCACGGCGTCTATGTCGACTGGGGCCCTGCGCTCCATACGGCGCTGGCGCGCGGGGTCGCGGTGACGACCTGGAAATCATCGTATGTGTCGGCTCGCTTTTACTTCCAACAGGTGACCGGCAGCAAGCTCGACTTTTACCGGCTCAAGGATCACGCGTGGCGCGAGCGTGCGGCAAAGCCACTGACAGCCGACGAAGAGAAGAGTCTGCGGGCGGTCTTGCATACACGCTATCACCAGCCTGTTGCGTTCGACGTTCAGGGACTTCATCGGAACATGGGCGAGATCGAGCGGTTCAGATCTCAGTACAAGCTCGACCCGACCAAACCTGTATGGGGCATCATGTGCCACATTAACTGGGATAGCGTAGCTGATTATTCACCAATGGCTTACGCTTCATTCGACGAGTGGGTTCTCGACACTGTCGAGCACGTTTCCAAGATCGCCGACGTGCAGTGGCTGATAAAGATTCATCCTGTCGAGGCGTCCCATAACCGGCAGTTCGGGGTCGAGCGTCTGGTTGAGACCCGGTTCCCCGATCTCCCGCCTCACGTCAAGCTGATCCCGGCGGCCGAGCCGATCAGTCCGCACGAGTTTTTCAGTATTCTCGATGGAGGCGTGACGGTATACGGAACGCCGGGGCTCGAGCTGGCGCTCGACGGCAAGCCGGTAATTCTTGCCGGCGAGGCGCACTATGGCGGCAAGGGATTCACCGAAGACGGACTCGACGCGGCGACATACCGGAACCTCTTGTCTCGGGCAAGTTGCATCGCCCGGCTGACCTCGGAGCAAACTGCGCTGGCGCGGCAGTATGCCTACTCGGTGTTTCTCGAGCGTCAGGTGCCGCTACCCGTCGTTCGCGATCCAAGCCGGCTCTGGTGGAATCTTCAGCACAACAAACGAAATCATTTGCTGCCGGGCGCAGACCCGTTCATCGATTTCATATGTGAGCGCATCATAGACGGGAAAGACTTTATTATGGGGCCGAAGCTCGTCGAGCTTGCGGAATCAGACGCATGGTGAGGAAATCGATCCAATGAGCAAGTCTTACGACGAGGTGGCGCAGTTCATTCGTGACGAAGTGGCGCAGATGACGGCGAGCCCGCCCGGGATCATCACGGGTGAGACGGCACTCGTCGGTGCCGGGCGAGTGATCGATTCGGCCGACCTCGTGATGCTGTTGCTCTCTGTCGAAGACTATGCAAGCCAGAACCTGGGCGTGCCCTTTGACTGGACGAGCGACAGCGCGATGTCTGAAGCGCGAAGCGTGCTTCGGACGGTCGGATCATTGGCGAGGCACCTGACCGATCTTCAACACGCCTGAGCGCGGTCGCCTGCTATCGAAGCCGCGGCCCTGGCGCATTCTCATTTCTTGCAGATCAGCAGCGACCTTGTAGCGGGATGTGACGGAACGACCTCGACCTCGCTGAAGTAGTGTCGCAATACCGCGATGAACCCTTCGCGGCTGTACCAGCCGAACGATTCCGGATGCGCCTTGAGCGCCGGAAAAAAATCCGGATCGGTTCTGATCATCTCGTCGTCCATATCGACGAATTCCACACACAGATATTTCGTCGCGAGCTTGTCCAGCTTTGCCGCAACGGCATCGAACGTCAGCGCCTGTCCAAGAACCAGGTGGTGCACGATCGCAAGAGCCAGTAGCATCTCGCACTGAAGGCGCCCGTCGGCCGGGGAGATGAGCGGATCACCGTCGCCGATGAGTGACAGCGACGGCTCGTTCTCGTAGGTCATTGCGAAGAGAGGGGGCAACGGAGCCATGAGGTTCGCCACCAGTGGCAGGATGTCGAGGTCCTGCGCGCGCGCCTCTCCAAACAAGCGATCGATGGATGCTTCGTCGAGATCGACAGCGACAACCGAGCTTCCCAGTCTGGCCGCGAGCATGGAGAACCACCCGGTATTGCTGCCGAGGTCGAGCACCGTGCGCGGCTTGAAGCGCGTGAGGCTCTGATGAACGCCGCGCTGCTTGTTGGTCCAGTCATCGCTCGGCGTAGCGGCGAACGCCTCATTCTTGTCTTCGTAGTAGCTGCTGTACGCGCTCCCCTTCATGGCGGCGCTTCTCGACTCGACGATGCGCCGCACGCGGCCGAAGAAGCGCGGCTTCTGTGGACCGTTTTGCAGCAGCGTCATCAGGAGCCATCTGGTCTCCGCGTCGTACAACACCCGCTGGGCGAACGATCCTTCGAACGCCTCCCTTTTCGTGATCGTCGTGGGTGAGGAATTGATGGTCGTCTCGTAGATACGTTGTCGTGCGCGCGATTGCAGGCCCCGATGCATCATCACAAGGGGAAGTCCGAAATACGGCTCGAACATGAGACGATACATCTCGTAGACCGCCTTTGACGTCACATCCCACAAAGCTCCGATGCCTGCCGGTGGCTTGCCTGCCTTCAAGTGAAACTGGCCGGGGAGATCGGCGATGCGAATAATCGAGGTGAAGTCCACGAACACCGGGCGAGTGGCGGCGAACAGGATGTTATGGGGATGCCAATCCTTGATGGTCAGGCCGTATTTCTCGAGCTCCTCGTAAAGGCGTATGTGAAACAGCGCCGCCTCCTTGAACATCGCGGCTGACCATTCGTGCGGATATGCCACGAAAGGAATTCGCTCGTGCTCGAGGACCATCTCGTACGAGAGCTCCGGATGTGGATTCTCCGCGAGCTCGCGTGTCCTGACGATGCCTTGACTGAAGAGGTCGTGTTTTGTGCAAATGTCGAGAACGCTGCGAACCGATGCCGCATTACCGGCGTAGATGCCGCGCAACACACGGTCGCCACTGCGGAATGGCTCGCCCGCGTGATCGAATCCGACGAGCCGGGTCACCCTGCGATCTGCATCCGCGGCTGTAGCTGCGACATCATCCGAAGCGGAACGGTACTGAGAAGTCTGGGACAAGTTCGTGGGCTGCATTTGTGTGTCGGGAATTTAAGCGCGCCGCGAGAGTAACAAATGCCGGTGCGCTGCGACACGCATCATACACAGATACGGCCGCCGTATCTATATTTCCGTCTCCCG
>JADGQR010000271.1 GCA_017881685.1 Gemmatimonadaceae bacterium | reverse complement strand
TGCCTGCGCCTTTTCGAGCTGCGCCTGGGCATCCCGCACGGCCTGCTGCTGCAGCGGTGGATCGATACGCGCGAGCAGCTGGCCGTTCTTTACCTGATCGTTGAAGTCAGCATACTCTGCCGAAACCTGCCCCGAGACCTGCGTTCCGACCTGGACCGTCTTTACGGCGTTCAGCGTTCCGGTTGCGGAGACGGTTTGCTCGATATTCCCAGTCTCGACGGCGCCGAGGCGGTATGTCGTATCGCCGGTGGCATTCTTGTGTTTGTACCACCAGAAACCAAGAAGGAGGACAAGAACCGCCGCCGCCGCATAGATAAGGGGACGTCGATTGCTTTGTCCCAGCGTCGCAATCGGTGCTGGTTTGATAGGGCGAGCCCCGGGGGTTTGGGCCGGGGCGGTAGAAGTTGTCGGCATTTATTAGCGAGCCAGTGCGAGCATCGTGCCATTCACGGTATGTAAATCAGCGTATGCGAACTGTACGCACGACTAGCCGCCGACGTTGGATGCGGCCTCGCTCAGGTCGGCGCCGCGGCCTCAGCGAACAGCGGCGTGGACTGCGAGATTGCGCGCTCGTCTTCGTTCATCTCCGGCAAAATGTCCGCGAACAGCGGAGTGCTGAGATAACGCTCGCCAGTGTCGGGCAACATGCAAAGAATCGTCGATCCCTTTGGTGCATCCTTCGCGACTTCGAGAGCGGCGGTGAACGACGCTCCCGAGGAGGTTCCAACGAAGATCCCTTCTTTTTGTGCGAGCTCGCGGCTGGCGCGCATTGCATCGGGCGCTGACACTGTGATCACGCGATCGACCAATCCTGCATCGACGGCATCGCCAGTGAGCTTCGGAATGAAATCGGGACTCCATCCTTGAATCGGGTGCGGCTTCCACGCCGGATGCCGCGACGCGGGAGCACCGTCTGCCTTTCGCTCCTGCTTCGTCCCGCTCGCCACCATCGCCGCATCGGCCGGCTCGGCCAGAATGATCTTGGTTTCCGGGCGTTCTTTCGCGAGCACGCGACCGACACCCTTGAGCGTTCCACCCGTCCCGAATCCCGTAACGAAAAAGTCCAGCCGGTGGCCAGCAAAATCGTCGAGAATTTCTTTCGCCGTAGTGCGTGAATGCATGTCAGCGTTCGCTTCGTTCTCGAACTGCCGGGTCATGAACCAGCCGTGCTTTTCTGCAAGCTCGACGGCTTTATTGACCATTCCCGTTCCGCCGGCCGGCGGGGGTGTGAGAATTACTTTCGCACCGAGGAAGCGCATGAGCCTGCGTCGCTCGACGCTGAACGATTCGGCCATCGTCACGACGAGCGGATATCCTTTCGCCGCGCAAACCATCGCCAGGCCGATTCCCGTATTGCCGCTCGTCGCTTCGATGATAGTCTGTCCCGGTTTCAACGCACCGCTGCGCTCGGCGTCTTCGATCACGCCGAGTGCGAGACGATCCTTAACCGATCCGAGCGGGTTGAAAGCTTCGACCTTTACGAAGAGATCGATTCCGGCGGGAGCGAGCTTGTTGATTCGGACAACGGGCGTGTTTCCGATCGTGTCGAGAATGCTTGCGAAGCGAGTCATCGGTCAGGGGCTCGGATTGGGTATTCGGGAAATGTATCACGCTCCCATGCAGTGCAAAACGTCGATGACGGCGCCGTGGTAGAGAACGGGAGCTTTTCTGCGAAACGAGCGTCGCTTGGCTCGCGATTGCGGTGATTGCGAGCCTCTTTTCATCCTGCGTCAGGGTTCAGGAGCCGAAGAAGGACCTTGTTGCTTAGATCAGCTCCACTGCCCGCAAGGTTGCAAAGTACGATGGCGGTCAGGCGTTCGGACGGGACATGACCCACCCACGAACAGCCGCCGCCTTCATGACCGACGACTTTCCGCCCGGCGACGGTTCCAACGGTCCATCCCAGCGCATATCTCGGAGGAGTCGAGGCAGTCGTCGCCTGCGTCCACATTCGGTCACGCAGATTCGCGGGAAGCAAATCTCCGTCGAGTGCGACGAATAATTTCGCAACGTCCCGAGCCGTCGTGTTCAGGCCTGCGGCCGGATAGTCCGAAGTAGAATAGGGCCAGAGCCAATTCTGGAGAGGACCGTACTGGCGCGTGTACGCGACCTGGCGCCTTCCGGGTACAACCACTCGCGAATCTCCGTATCGAGCTGACGCCATTCCAAGCGGCGTGAGCACTCGCTCGCGCATGTAGTCCTCGAACGGAAGCCCTGTCACGCGCTCAATAATTATCCCGGTCAGGATATAGCCGATTTGATTGTACGACCACTTCTCACCCGGAACGGTTGTGAGAGGTAGCCGAACGACGTAGGCAAGACGCTCGGCCGTCGTGAAATAGTCGAGCTTTGCAGCATCGACGAATTTTTCCTGGTCGCTCCGCTCGCGCTCTTGAACCGCGAACTCAGGGATGCCTTCGAGACTTCCCGGAAGTCCCGACGTGTGCTCGAGCAGGTGATGAACGCGGATGCCCGACCACGACTCCGGCGCTTCCTTGATGTAATCGGAAATCGGACTGTCGATGTTCAACTGTCCTCGCGCTGCGAGAAGCATGACTCCGACGCTCGTGAAGATTTTCGAAACCGACGCGAGCTGATATACCGTGGAGTCGGTCGCGGGAATTTCGAATTCGGTGTCTGTCAATCCATAAGCCGCCGCTTTTGTCACGCGGCCGCTTTTCACGATCGCGAGCGAGAGGCCGGGGATCTTGTACTGTCGCATCGCATCGGAGATCAGCCGGTCGATGTCATCAGCGATCTGCTTCGCTGCAACAGGCTCAGGACCCAGGGAGATTCGTGGCGAGCACGCGGTGGCGGCGAACGCGGCTGAGGCGCTCAGCATGTCTCTTCGGTTCATAACCGACTGACACTTCGACCTTCCAGAACGTTCGGTCTCTCCTCTTCTATGGCATGCAGCCCCTGCCCGTGGCTCGTCGCGTGTATCGAGGCAAACGAATCGTGGGATCGTGACGCAAGGCCGTCCTTCGCAGTCTTCCTGACGCGCGACCGCCGGATCTGCGTATCCGACGGCCTCGCCTGTCTTTGCCCGGAACCCAGCACCCCAGAGGAATTCGACCCGAGTGAACGAGCCAGTCGCAGGCGACGTACCGAAACCGCAGCGTGGTCCGGCTGACGAGCTTCGCCAGAAGATCCTTGGCGTAACTGCGAATCTGTTCACCGTGGCCGCAATGGCCCTGGTCGCGATCGCGTCGACCATCGGGGTCACGTACTACGTTCACGAGCGAACTGCGACATGGGTGGAGAAAAGCCGCGAAGTTTCTCGCCTTGCTCGCACAGCCTATGTGCTCACGGTAGAACGAGAGCTTGCGCTCCTCGACGACTCCGCCATTCGACCCGCCGCCAAGACCGCAGCAAGGTTTGCGGTGACGATGGATTCACTGCTCGAAATGGCGAGCAAAGGCCCCGATACCGGTACAGCTGTGGCCGGAATCAAGGATGCGCAATCACAGTGGAACGCAAGTGTCGCGCGCAGGGGTGCGCCGGCCGGCGCGATCGGCCTTCAAAAAAAACGCTTCGACGTTCTGCGCACCCGTCTGGCCCTGTTGATCATCTCTGAAGACGAACACTACGCTGAAAGCCAGGACGACGAGCGCACACTCGCCCTGTTCACGACAGCGGCTGTCTTTGCGGAGCTGCTCATTCTGCTTCTAGTCTTCAACGGACTGCGACGGCGCCTCATGCTTCAGGCAACCGAGGTCATTCAGCAATCAGAGCGC
>JADGQR010000270.1 GCA_017881685.1 Gemmatimonadaceae bacterium | reverse complement strand
ATATGGGACGTCGGAAACGGCGAGAGGTCCGGTTGCATGGAGTATTCCGTGCTGCCATTCACGGACGTCGCGACGCGTATCGATGCCGAGAATCGTCCTGACTCGGATTGCTGCGCTCGAAGAAATGACATTGCCGCGTCCAGCGGCCCGCTGGCGTTCATCGGAACCCGTCCATCGCCATCAACTTTGAGCTACTGGAAGCACCCATTCGGGGAGGTGCCATACAATCGGAAGACTTCGCTCGCGCTCGAACCTCAGCTCCGGCACAACGAGTTTCGGATTCCCCGGGTCGAGCAACGGCAACAAGAACCTTACTGCTGCATGCCCAATCATTTTTCCAAGGTAGCTCCCTAGACAAAAATGCGCGCCGCTGCCAAACGCCAGATGACGGGGGCCATTCCGTCCGCACACAATCTCATCTGGTCGCTCGAACTTGGACGGGTCACGGTTTGCGGCGGCGATGCAGATCCAGACCAGGCTGCCTTCGGCAATCGAACACCCTGCAACGTCAGCTTCGCTGCGCGCGACACGGAGGAGTGCGTGAACCGGCGCCTCCAGGCGGAGCAGCTCGTCGATTGCGGCTTCGATCTCTTCGGGATTGTCGCGAAGGTTTTGAAAATTCGCGGGGCGCAGAATGAGACCGCGAAGAGCAAGCCAGATAAAATCGCGCGAAGTAGATGTTGCCGCAGAAAGAAAGAACGCCGCCAATACCGACAGCTCGTCGGTGGTAACAACACCGGTCTGCATCAGCTCCGCTATCAATCCATTGGGTGATACGGCCGCCTTGAATTCGTGCCAGTCAACGTGTTTAACTGGATGCACGAGATAGCGAGACGCAAATCCGGAATCGATACCGAGCAATTCGCACGCGATTGCAAACGGTAGCACATCCGCAAAATCTGCGAGCACTCTGAACTTTCTTTTTTTTGCGATTCTCGCCGCAAGCTCGCTCGCGATGCGATCTACCGTCGAACCCAGGGCGACCTGCCGCTCACGCGTAAAGAACGGAGTCAGGCTCCGGCGCAGACGTGTGTGTTCAGGCGGATCCGAGGAGTGCAGTAAACGCGAGGTGAGCGGCTCGAATACCGACGACGAGAAATGCGTCGTGTCTTTCAGCACCGACACGGCGGCGTCATAATCGAGAACGATCCAGGCGTCGTTCGCCTTGAAGTGAAGAACCGGGCCATCCGCACGCCACGCTCGATAGAACTCGTACGGACGCCGCTCGAATTCTTTCGAGAAAAGGTCGCGAGGAAACGCGTTTGCGTTAGCGCTAGTCTCGACCGCCTTCTTCGTTTCCCAGCGTGCGAAGAAACGTCTCATTGCTCTGACTTCCACTCGTCCCGAAAGGCGACGCGGACCTCGTCAGCGGTGACGACAATGTCGGCAGGCATCTACGAATTGAGCGCCAGCTGCCACGACCTCATGCCGCGCATGAATGGATACATCTGGAGCGGGTCGCGCATGTTCGTAAACGAGAAATCGGGAGGCTTCGTGGCTCGCAACCGGCCCAGAATGGGCAGGAGCGCCTCGATTACCATTTCCGCCTCGAGACGCCCGAGATGACTGCCGATGCAATAATGCGGACCGGCCCCGAACGAGATGTGTTTCTCTCCACTTCGGCCGATGATGAACTCATCGGGATTCTCGAATTTCGACGGATCACGATTTGCGGCGGCGATCAGCACCCAGAGTGTGCTGTTCTCCGGGATTTCCACGCCCGCGAGAACGGTATCGTGCCGAGCGCGGCGCGGAACTCCGTGAATCCCTGGCTCATAGCGAAGCAGCTCCTCGACAAATCCCGGCACCAGGGCAGAATTCTCAGCCATCGATTCGACAAGCGCGGGCTTTCTCAGCAGCGTGTGCAACGCGCAGCAAATTGTGTCGCGCATTGTCAGCGTTCCCGCGCCTATCAGGAACGGCAGCAGCTTCGCGATATCGTCGCCAGATAGCTCGTCTCGCGCCAGTACCTCGGCCATAATTCCATCGCCGTTGAGCGCGAACTCCACATCTTCCCATGTCGCGTCAGCCGGCTTGAGTGGAGCAATCGCGGCCGCCTGCTCCTGATGCAATCCCAGAGAATCGCACCACACGCCGAACGTCAGCGGCAGCGCGAAATCATTGCATGCGTCGAAGGTGCGGCGAGCCTTCAAAGTATTCACTGCCCCCGCGACAAGGGCGTGAACCCGATCTCTGCGGTCAAGGACGCGATCACGCGTGAAAAATGGTGACAACCCGCGGCGTACTCTCGTGTGAAGCGGCGCATCGGCGCCTGGCAATACCGGTGACAGAGTCTCGAACGGGCTCGAAGAAAAAACTTCAGGTCGTTTCATTACATCGAGTGACGCGTCGTATCCCGTGACGATAAAAAAATCTTCTCCAGTCAACTTTTGAACGGGCGATTCACGCAACCACTCCGCGTAATACGGATACGGGTTGCGCGCGAAAGCAGATGAACGCAGCACCGTGGCGATGTCGGTAGGTGCTCCGACTATACGCTTACGTGTTTCGCCTTCCGGTGGGCGATCGACCCGGATAAGAGATTCGGCGGTACAATAGCGCTCGGGCTGCTCCTCACGCGGCAGACCTCCAAACAAGTCCCTGTCTGCCGGCACGGAGCCGATGTAAATGACGTCGGTAAATCGATCTGCACGCATCTCGCGCCACATCCGCTCGAGCTGAACCGGCTCCGAGATCGCACGCACCCATCGCTCCGGAGGCGTTGGGCCCCGCACGACGCCACCTTCGAGAGTCGAATAGAGCAAACACGACGGTTTGCGCGTGGGAAGAGATGACAGCGACTTCAGTAATCCGTCGGTATCGACGCGTTCTGTATGAGACAGGCAATTGAAGCCCAGGCGAGAGTATACTATTCGCTCTGCCCGCAGGCGGCGCAGCATACGGCGCGCCGATTCATCGGGAACCGCCCACACGCTCAACACCGACCAGTCGAAGATCATTCTGACTGAAGTATCGTCAACGATTTCGCTTACACGTCGCGGCGGAGCTTTAACAGCGATAAGGTCGCCGCCGACCGCGCAGAGAGCTGCACGAATGGTTTCGCACATTACGTGAAGCGTCTCTTCGAACGTCAATGCGCCAGAAGCATGTCCAGCGGCCGCATCACCGAGGCTGACTCCAGCAACGGCGTCGAACTCTATGTTCGCCGCGTGGAACGCGCGGAACACACACAGCTGGAACACGACTTCCTGCACGAAGTTTCGCTCAGACGAAGTCACACCTTCAGGCGGAGAATCATTGTCGAGCTCACGCAGCAGCGACCATCCGCGTCGGGATTCGACAAACTCGCTCGCTTCGATGAACGCCCGGCGGAAATCGGGGTTACCTATCAGATTTCTCGGGCCGGAAGGCGGCGTCGATGTCGCCGGACCGAACATGAGGACCCGCCGGCGCGGACGGAGCCGGCGACCCACGCGCTTCAGGATGTTCAAACCTTGGAGACCAATTGGGGAACGGAAAGCCGCACCGCTGAGTCTGGCGCGGGATGATTGCGAAGTGCGAAGTTGACCGCGTGAAGATAGGCACAACCGGCGATTCGACGAAAGAAGAGAAGAAGGACGATGCAACTGGTGGCCGCGTGCTGGCCATGTCCACCATCGGACGATTGGGGCGCTTTGGCAACCAGATTTTCGAATATGCGTTCCTGCGAATCTGCGCGCGCGCCTCGAATGCGAAGGTACAGTGCGCCCCGTGGCCGGGTCAGGCTTTGTTCGGTCAGTACGATCCGCCTGTCACGGTCAGCCTGACCCCGAGGGTGGAACAAGGCTCGAACTTCGAAGGGGTGATTCTCGCAGTGCCAGAATTCATGCCGTATCTCCAGAAAGCGTTTGCAAAAAGTCCCGAAAGAATTGGCGTCACGGCAATGGTTGACGGTGTCGAGCCGGGAGATTTGATCGGACTCTTTCAATGGCATTCGAGCGCTTACCGTCCCTACAAGGACTCTTTCAGATCCTTGTTTCAGCCGTGCGAGGACATGCGTGCGTGGATCGACGAGCCGCTGGCGCTGATGAGACGGCGCGGAAAAACCGTCGTGGCGATCCACCTCCGAACGGGCGATTACAAGTGGTTGCCGCAATTCAGCTGGACGTTGATGGTTCCTCCCAAATGGTGGGTGGAATGGCTCGATTCGATATGGTACACGCTCGACGAGCCCGTTCTTTATCTCTGCAGCAACGACGTTTCCTCCGTTCGTCACTGGTTTGCAAAATACAATCCGGTTACCGCCGATGACCTCATTGTCGAAACCCCGGAACGTCTAGGGGGGCTCGGCGTTGGTTTCTACCGCGACTTCTACGTGATGACGCAGGCCGACGTTCTCGCGATAAGCAACAGCACGTTCAGTTTTTCGGCCGCAATGCTCAATGGGCGAGCGCAAAGGTTCGTTCGCCCGAGCTGGGATTTCCAGAATCCTATTGTGGATTTTGATCCGTGGGATTCGGATCCTTTGCTCTTTCTCGGGGGTGGCACAGCAGGCCTGAAGAAGCGTTATGGCGAGATGCTGCGTGTCGCGCGCGAGCTGACCGGGAGAAAGGGCGCACTGGCTGCGGCGCTCCTCTATCACCCTGTTGGCATCCTGGCGATGCTCGGTATCCGATTGAGAGTGGCCTACCTCAGCCGCGGCCTCCGCGGCGTATTCGATCTGTTGCTTGGGCGGAGGCCGCCTCAGTGACCCGCTGAGATGGGGATTGTTTATTTCGCGAGGAAGATGCTACCAGCCGGTATGTGCACATCTGAATCTCTCACTTCGCCGCCGCCGACGTTCAAGAGGACGTCGAAGTAGTACGTACCATTCGGCCGGCCAGCTGCGAGTATGTCTTTAAGTGCACCGGAGATTACGAGCTGCACCGACTCACCAGGATTGAGCGGTGACGGAAGGTGTCCAACCAAATCGCACACGAGACCCGGTTGAAAGGAGTTCCACGCCGGCGTTCCGGACCTATCGGCCGTGACGAACGCGTGAAGCTCGAATCCGCCACAGTTGCCACGACTGTAGTTGAACGTAATTGTATTGTCGGTGTTGTTCGTGATATGAACCGTGGTCTCCACGCTTGGATTAGCAGGCGTATTATAGAAGTTCGGAACGACCTGGCTCTCCGCCGAATAGGTCAGAACGTTCGGTGACAAAAGCCCATCTCCTCGACAACCACCGGCAACCACAACCGCGACTGCAACCAACAAGATCTTTTTCATAGGCGCTCCTGCGTCAATGCGCAGCCGCCGGCTTCAGTCGCCGGCCAGCGCGCGGTCCACAGCTTCGCACCACACATGGATCAGCATGAGGTGCACTTCCTGGATATATGCCGAGTCCGCGCTGGGAACCGCAACCAGATAATCGGCCTGCACGCCGGTCAATCCTGCTTCTCCAGTAAGCGCAATCGTCACTCCGCCACGCTCCTTCGCAGCGCGCAAAGCACGAACAATGTTCTCCGATTTTCCGCTCGTCGTCAACGCGACCGCAACATCGCCACTCTGCACAAACGCTTCAACCTGACGCTCGAACAACGCTTCATATCCGAAGTCGTTGCTGATGCATGTCACCGTTCCCGAATCGGAGGTCAGGCAGATAGCAGGAAAAGGTCGCCTCTTTTTCCGAAAGCGCCCCATCAACTCCTCTACAAAATGACTGGCCTCTGCCGAGCTGCCGCCGTTCCCAAACGTGACAACCTTTCTGCCGTTGCGAAGCGCATCCACAAGCGCCCGCGCCGCGGCTTCGGACGCTGACTCGAGCTTGTCGAGACTGTCCTGAACTACCTGTTGATGCGCGGTGAAGTGCGCGCGAAAATCTGTCGTCATCGTCCGCGAAACTTACGGCGCGACCCGGTGCTCCGCCCCGTTTTTCCACCACCAGGGCCACGCTTCGGTCCGCCTGGACCCCTCCCACGATTTCCACCACCCCGCGAGTCGTTCCCCGTTTTATTCCTTCCATGCGGGCGATGACGATGATCGGCAGCAAGCTCACGCGCGCGATTCTCATCACGCGATGAATTCTCATCCTGCATCTCATGATCTCCGATCTCGTCGGGAGACCATGGCCGGTCCAACGCTTCCTGTAACTCGTCGAGCGAATCGGCCCTCAGCGCCCCGCGCTGTCCGCGAATCACCACAAAACGCAGCGGCCGATCGAGAACCGGAAGCTCCGCTTCGGTCAATCCGCGGGCAAGCTTCTCGGGAAGACGGAGCCGAGCGACTGCGACAAGTTGTCCCTCGCGATCCTCGACGTCGTATTCGATGTCGATTTCGCGATCTCTGATCACCACCGAATCGGGAAGCTGCGCGAATTTCTCGCGAACTTCGCGGGGGACAAATTCGTCGCGATCGAGAACAAGCCGCGCATTTCGCAAATCGTTCATCGACGTGATTCCCGACAACTCACGCTCGTACCACCCGGCGAGATCTTCGAATTTCAGACGCGATGTCTCGCCACCCGACCTTCTGTATGTCTGGCGAATCTCTTCAATCGCAGCGCGATTTCGTTTTACCGACGGATGACGAACCTGCCCACGCGCCAGCGATTCGGCCAACGCGCGAATCGCGCGCGGAGCAAGCTCAGGCGGAAATTCCTCGATGACTTCGGCCTCTCGCT
>JADGQR010000269.1 GCA_017881685.1 Gemmatimonadaceae bacterium | reverse complement strand
GTCTCCGCTATCATCACGACTTACAACCAGCCGGAGCAGCTGGAAAAAGTCATGTGGGGCTACGCCTGCCAGAAGAACGCCGACTTCGAGCTCATCATCGCTGATGACGGCTCCGGCCCGGCTACCACAGAAGTGATCGACCGCGTCGCGACGCAGAGCGGGCTCGACGTTCTGCACGTGTGGCACGCGGATCAGGGCTTTCGCAAAACGGAGATACTCAATCGCGCGATACTTGCCGCTCGTGGCGATTACCTGATCTTCTCCGACGGCGACTGCATTCCTCGAGCAGACTTTGTGTCAGCCCACATGCGCCTTGCGAGACCGCGATGCTTTCTTTCAGGGGGATACATAAAGCTTCCTGAGAGGGTCAGCTCGCAGATTGCAGTGGACGACCTGAAGTCTGGTCGTGCGATGGACGCGTCGCGGCTTCGCTCTCTTGGATGGCGACCTGGCCGTCGCGCATTACGTCTGTTGCACGGCCAACTCATTCCGCTTCTTCTCGACATCGTCACTCCGACACGCCGCACGTGGAATGGCCACAACTCGTCCACCTGGCGAGCCGCGATCGTGGCCGCAAACGGTTTCGATATGGATATGGGCTACGGAGGAGAGGACCGCGCTCTTGGCGAACGGCTGACGAACGCCGGAATGCGCGGCAGGCAGGTGCGACACAGAACTCCGTGCCTGCATCTGTACCACGAGCGCCCGTACGTCGACGAAGCTCGCTGGAAGCTGAATCACGAGATTCGCCGGCGCATTCGCGAAAATGGAGAGACCCGCGCGAAAGTGGGAATTGCCGAGCTCGAAGATCGCGATGTACGAGTCGTCAGACGTCCGGCGTCGGTGGTGAAGCCGGTTCGGGAACGCGTCAGAATGGCTCGATAGCCGTACGCACCTCTGCCTGCCCCGCTCGTCTCCGTTGTCATCCCCTGCTACAACTCCGCGGAGTTCGTGGGAGATGCAATTCGATCTGCGCTCGACCAGACGTGGAAGCCGATCGAACTGATCGTCGTCGACGACGCGTCGTCGGACCTGAGTGCCTCCGTTATCTCTGTCTTCGGTGAGAGCATCAGAATCATCTCGCTCGAGTCGAATCACGGCGGAGCGTTCGCCAGGAACCGGGGGGCCGATGCAGCAAGGGGAGATTTCATCGTCTTCCTCGACGCAGACGACCTTCTTGGCTCGACCGCCGTCGCTGAGATGATGAAGACCTCAGTGCGTCGGCCGGGACAAATCATAGCGTGCAGATTTTCGTACCTCGTAGCCGACGACGGCAAATGGAAATCCATTCCCTCCAGAGCTCGCACTTACTCTGACGACGATCAGCTGCTCGGTTGGCTCGAAGGAAACTGGTCACCACCGTGCGCTCTGATGTGGCCGCGGCAAGTGTACGATTCCGTCGGCGGATGGAACGAAAGCCTTACGCGAAATGATGACGGCGACATCGCCATGCGAGCGCTTGCCAGCGGCGTACGAATAGCCGGCGCCGGGGCTGGAGAGGTTTTCTACCGGCGTCACAGGAAGACACGCGTATCGATGAGCACAATGCGCTCTTCCGATTCGCATCTCCGATCCGCTATGCGAGTGTTGACTGATCTTTCGAGCGAGCTCGAGCGTCAGGGTCGTCTGGCACGTTACCGGCTTGCGATCGAGGAAGATCTGGCCGAGATCGCTACCCTGGCGTTCCGTGCGGGACTTGATACACTCGCGCGTGAAACTGTTGCGATTGCGAGGCGACGGGCGGCTTCAGGCGTTGGAAATGGTTCCCGCTTGCGCGACCGGATCTACGCATCGTCGGTCCGGACGCGGGGACAGGCTCGTCGCTGGATCAAGCGAAGATGGAGATGAAGGAAGTATCAGAACATCGCCGGCGAGATTGGTGACGCGGCCGATCCGTGTCATGTCGTGGCCCGCGTTCAAGAACCGGCGCGAGAATCCATACAACTGGCTTCTCTCTACAGCGCTTCAGAAAGCCGGCGTCCGCGTCAGCGAATTTTCAGTGCAGCGCCTGTTGTTCGGCCCACAGTCGGACATTCTCCACATGCACTGGGCACCGACATCACGAATACGCGGTGACTCGCGTCGACGTGTCCAGCGCACTTCTCTCGAGCTGATGCTTCTCCTGCGTGCGGCACGGCTGAGACGGATGAAAATAGTCTGGACCGCCCATGACATCGGAGCGCACGATCGCAAGAGCCATGGCGATCTCGAGGCCGCATATTGGCCGCGTATTGCCGAATACCTCGATGCCATCATCAGTCTCAGCTCGACGGCGCTCGACGCATTGCTGAATCGCTACCCCGCACTTCGCACCGTGCCGGCATTCGTAACACAACATGGACATTATCGCGGCGCTTATCCGCGCGTCGTCGAGCGCACTGAAGCGAGAATGAAGCTCGGCCTCAGTGCCGACAGAGACGTCTACACGTTTGTCGGCCAGATGCGCCCGTACAAGAATCTGCCGGCGCTTTTGCGCGAGTTTCGGAAAGTCGACGACCCGGATGCAGTGCTGATCATCGCCGGAATGCTCAAGCTCGACGAAACCAGGAAGGAGTTCGACAATCTCGCCGACGCGGATTCCCGCGTAAGAGTATTTGGTGGCTTCATCGACGACGATACGATGCAGCTCTATCTCGAGGCGGCGGATCTGGTTGTTCTGCCATACCGCGAAATCCTGAATTCCGGAAGCGCTATACTTTCTCTATCGTTCGACCGGCCCGTGCTGGTCCCGGCGCACGGATCGATGACGGAACTTGCCCGCGATGTCGGTGCAGACTGGGTTTTGACCTACGAAGGTCCACTTACATCAACAATTCTGACGGAGAGCATGACCGCCGCAAAGAAAAAACGAGGCGAGCAGCCGACACTTTCGCACCTGGATTGGAACGGAATCGCGGAACAGACTCGCGATATCTACATGTCAATTCTCAACGTGCCGAGGTAGCTGCATTGATCCGTCGTTTTCGCTGGCCACTGGTGTTCACGGTAATCATTCTGGCGCTCACCGGGAGCACCCCGTCGATCGCCGATTCCCGCGGCGGCAGCGTTCCTGCGACAGTTCATCTCCACCTTCCAGCCGGGTATGTCGCCACATCCCCGATTTCGCGAACACTCGACGCGATCAGTCTTTTCTCGGTTACGCAGACTTTCTGGTTTTTTGGAGTCTTCACCGCGTGTTGCCTGCTCACTTCCATCCTCCTGCCGAGACGCGCCAACCGAAGAAAGAGAATCCGGGTGGCCAAAACGGTCGCTGTTCTCGTCGTCATCTGCATTGGCACAGAACTATCAGTAGTCGTGGCTCCCCGACCAATGGCGAAACTCTCGGTAGACGATCCTGACATTGTCATTGTCGATTTCCACAGCCACACAAAAGCGTCGCACGATGCAAACCGGTGGTTCACGGCTGAGAGAAACCGGGCGTGGCATGCATCCGGTGGTTTCCAGCTCGCGTACATTACCGATCACGTCAAGTGGGGCGGCGCAATCGCGGCACAGCCGAACAACCCGGTGCGCGCCGGTGACGGCATGTCCCTGTTGAGCGGAGTGGAGGGACACTATCGCAAGGTGTCCACAGTCATGCTCGCCATGTCTGCGCCGGACAGCGCCAGGCTGACCCAATGGGGCGAGCTCAAGCCGGACAGCGCCGGCAACGCAAGGCAGCCGGTTACGATTGGACCGATTCCCGCGAATCTTGATTCTCTCGCGTCGGCAATCGCGGATACGCTGCCACGTTTTCAAGGCATCGAGCTCGTCGATGCGGCACCAAGCGGATTAGGACAGCTCGACCGGGAAGAGACAAGAATTCGAGACATCGCCAGCTCCGCGCACCTGATCCTGGTGTCGTCTTCGAACAATCACGGATGGGGACGGACCGTGGCCGCCTGGAATCTCGTGAGAATTCCAGGCTGGCGCCGCCTTGCACCTGACTCGGTGGGTCGGCTCATCGAGGAACGTTTCAGACAACGGGATTCAGGAGCCGTGACCATCGTCGAGCGAACAAGACCTCGCGTTCATGGAATCGAGCTTCCTGTGACTTTTCCACTAAGCGTCCTGCAAGTCGTTGGAAGCCTCACTCTCACAGAGAGAGCAGTGTGGCTCGTCTGGTTGTGGGGGATAGTTCTCATCGTTCCGATGGCCCGCCGCAGGTTGGGCTAACTTGTTTCCATGCGCGTCTCCGCTATCATCACGACTTACAACCAGCCGGAGCAGCTGGAAAAAGTCATGTGGGGCTACGCCTGCCAGAAGAACGCCGACTTCGAGCTCATCATCGCTGATGACGGCTCCGGCCC
>JADGQR010000268.1 GCA_017881685.1 Gemmatimonadaceae bacterium | reverse complement strand
GAAGCCGACATCGGACAGGTTCTCCTCAACGAGCGCTTCGCTCTTTTCTATCCCGAGAAGCGTCCATTCTTCCTCGACGGACTCGAGCTGTTCGATACGCCGAACCAGCTCATCTACACGAGGCGGATCGTTGGTCCGACCGGCGGACTCAAGCTCGCCGGAAAGATCTCGGGTGTGAACGTCGCGTCGATGCTGGTACAGGACGATCAAGCCAACTCGTGGTCAGGGAAGAGTCGTCCTCTTTTCGGCATCGCCCGCCTGCGCAAGGATTTCGGTCGCAACTACACCCTCGGCTCGGTACTGACGACCCGTGAGGATGGCAACGACTTCTCGCGCCTTGGTGGAGTCGACTTCAGGTTCTATCACTCGAAGCTCTACTTCGTGGAGCTTCAAGCGGCGCAGAGCTGGACAGACAGCCTGTCGAGTCGTCGCAACGGGTCGCTGCTTCAGGCTGACTGGGATCGCACCGGACGTCAGTGGGGATTTCACTACACACTCCGAGGTGTCGAGCCGGGCTTTGACGCTGCCGCAGGTTTTGTAAATCGAACGAACGTGATTCAGACGAACGTCTTCAACCGCCTGAGCTTTTACGGCGAAAAGGGCGCGCTGGTCCAGACTTATGGATCGTTTTTCCAGTCACAGCGCACGTGGAATTATTCGTCGGGACGAGCGCTCGTTGAAAACAGCGAGTCGATCTCGCCGACGGCCACGCTGAGCGGAGGCTGGCAGCTATCCGGTGCAGTGACGCGAAGCGGATTTGCTTACGCGCCCGGTGATTACTCAGGCTTCACCGTTCTCAAGCCCCTCCGCACACCCAACGGCCTTGGGACTTTCCCGGCATCGTTCACCGTTCCCGGATTTGAAGGGAACCAGATCGCAAGCTCATTCCGCGTCACGACACCGACTCTCAGAATCATCAGCGCCACGTCGAGCATCACGATTGGAGGCACGCCAATCTTTCGTGAAGCCGCACCCGGCCACAGCACGCGCATCGATGCGGCGGTCGACCTTCGACCGACCACTGCGTTGCGAAACTCCATTCAGTTTTCGCGTTTGATTCTCGATCGCTCACGCGACGGCTCACGCTTCTCGACAGAGACCATCCCGCGAATCAAGACCGAGTATCAGATCACGCCTGCCCTCTTCCTGCGGCTCGTCGGACAATACGCGGCGCGGTCACGATCAGGCCTGGTGGATCGCGATGGAAATCCGATTCTCATCGAAGGGGTGCAGGACACGGGCACCAGCTCGAACGAATTCACCATGGACTGGCTTTTCAGCTATCGCCCGGAACCGGGCACGCTCGTATACCTCGGCTACGGTGCAACGATGGACGAGCCGCATCAGTTCCGCTTCAACGAGCTGCAGCGAACGACCGACGGATTTTTCGGCAAACTGAGCTATTTATTTCGCTTCTGACGGTAGTTCACCTCATTGCGGGTGTCCTGATCGGCACGGGTAAATTGCGATATGCACGAATCGAATTCTCCAGCCGACAAAGACTCCGACCGGAGACCGTCCGGTGATCGTCTTGAAGAGGAATCCACCCAACCCGGCGCTCTCCCTGTAGCACCGGGGCTCGGCGAAGCGGTCGATGAGGCCCAGGCCGATGCGGAAAAGGAAGAGCCGCGTGTATTGACTCCGCGGGAAGCGATTCTCGTCGACAAACGCACAGTCCTTGTCTCTGCACTCGCGATTGTCGTTGCAGCAGGGGCCGCCTTGCTTGCTCAGGTCCTGATAGCGCTGATCAGACTCGTCACGAACGTTGCGTTTTTCGGCAAATTCTCGACGGCGTTTTCTTCGCCCGGGTCGTCGAACTTCGGCTGGCCCCTGCTGCTCCTCATTCCGATAGTTGGCGGCCTCATCGTCGGCCTGATCGCCCGATTCGGATCAGCATCGATACGCGGACACGGAATCCCCGAGGTGATGGAGCGCGTTCTGTTCGGCGAAAGCAGAATTCGCGCTCGGTTGATGCTCCTCAAACCGCTTTCGGCAGCGGTCGCGATCGGAACTGGAGGTCCTTTTGGAGCAGAGGGGCCGATCATCGCGACGGGTGGAGCACTCGGATCAATTATCGGACAGATACTTCATGTCACTGCCGATGAGAGAAAAACACTTCTCGCTGCGGGAGCTGCCGCGGGAATGGCAGCGACGTTCGGCACACCTGTCTCGGCCGTCCTTCTGGCAGTCGAGCTGCTGCTATTTGAATACCATCCGCGCTCACTGATTCCTGTGGCACTCGCGGCCGTGATGGCGACTGCCGTGCACGTCGCGTTCGACGGAGGTGCGCCGGTCTTCGCAGTTCCCGACATGGCGGCCTCTCGCGACACTGCGTTGATCAGCTACGTGCTCCTCGGTGCGTTGATGGGAGCGATCGGCGTCGGCATCACTCGAATCGCCTATTTAATAGAAGACGGATTTGAAGTGCTCGGTCACAGACTCAAGATTCACTGGATGTGGTGGCCGACAATCGGAGCCGTTGCAGTCGGCATCTGCGGAATTCTCGAGCCTCGGACACTCGGCATTGGCTATTCGAACATCACCGGCGCGATTGGTGGATCGATTGTTGGCCGAGCGCTGATTTTTCTGGTGATCCTGAAGTTCATTTCCTGGGTGTTCTACCTGAGCAGCGGCACATCGGGAGGAACGCTCGCGCCGCTCTTTACTATAGGTAGTGGGCTTGGTGCCTGGCTCGGCCAGATTCTGTCGTCATCCGCGCCGAGTCTTGGGGTGTCACCCGGTGTCGCCGGTCTCGTTGGAATGGCGGCGCTGTTTGCCGGAGCGACTCACGCCCTGCTGGCCTCGATCGTCTTTGCATTCGAGACGACACGCCAGCCGATGGGTCTGCTGCCGCTCCTTGGTGGATGCAGTGCAGCGTATCTCGTCTCGCTTCTTCTGAGCCGGGAGTCGCTGATGACAGAAAAGCTGGTGCGACGCGGAATTCGTCTGAGAAACGCGTACACAGTGGACCATCTGTCGAACGTTCTCGTGCGTGATGTCGTGGAGAATGATGTCGTTTCGCTGAATGGGTCAGACACATTGGCTGACGTGAGAGCGTGGCTGACAGCGGGCGCCGGAGGAGCGACTCATCAGGGATTCCCGGTCCTCGACGATGACAAGCGACTGGTTGGCGTGCTTACGAGAAGAGATCTGCTCGACCCTGCCAGAAATAGTTCGGATCTGGTTGCCTCGCTTGTGCGACGTCAGCCGGCAGTAGTGTTCGACGACAGCTCGCTGCGTGAAGCAGCAGACCATATGGTGACGCAGCAGGTGGGTCGCTTGCCGGTCGTAACGCGTGACAATCGGCGCACGGTGATCGGAATGATCTCACGAAGCGATCTTCTCTCAGCACACAGTCCACGGCTGCGCGCGAAGCATCACCTGCATAGAAGCACCCTGACGTCAACATTCATCAGGAAGTTCTGACGGTCGCCTGATGATTTCCGAGTGGCCCAAGCCAGTCCGCAGGGCGCGCGACCTCGTGATGCGGTACGGCTGGAACGCCACCGCATATCAGATAGTCAATCCCGGCATCGATCACTGGTTCTCGAGCGCTGGCGACGCGGTCGTTGGTTACGTCGATCGTGCCGGGATGAGAGTGGTGGCGGGCGCTCCCGTTTCAACAGAGGAGAGACTTCCCGCAGTCATTGACGAATTCGAGAAGTCCGCGACCGATAATGGACGCGGCATCTGCTATTTCGGCGCGGAGGCGCGCCTTGAAGGCGCACTGCACGGAAGCCCCGAGCACTCGATGGCTCTACTCGGCGCACAGCCCGCATGGAAGCCGTCCAGATGGGTCGAAAAGGCGGACAGCTATCCTTCGTTAAGAGCGCAGTTCCACAGAGCGGCAAACAAGGGGGTGACCGTTCGCGAGTGGTCGGCTGCCGAGGCCACAGGATCACCGCGGCTTCATGCGGTTCTCGATCGCTGGCTCAGCGGACGCGGACTTCCTCCAATGCACTTTCTTGTCGAGCCGTCAACACTCGAGCGTCTGTACGACCGACGGATCTTCGTGGCGTCGCGCGTCGTCGAACACGGAAAGAACAAGGATCAGATTCTGGCGTTCGCTGTCCTGTCTCCGGTGCCCGCGAGGAACGGCTGGCTCGTCGAGCAATTTCCACGCATTCCGGATGCACCCAACGGAACGATAGAGCTTCTTCTGCGAGAGGCTGTAAATACAGTATGTAATGATCGGGCGGACTACATCACGCTTGGCCTGGCTCCTTTGGCAAAACGTGACGTCATTCCTCATGCCCTTGAGCCCCGCTGGCTGAGACTCGCCCTGCGATGGACAAGCGCGCACGGAAACAGGTTTTACAACTTTGACGGACTGGAGAAGTTCAAGGAAAAGTTCCAACCCGACACATGGGAACCGATTTACGCGATCGAGCGTAGTCACTCGTTCACGCCTCGCGCCCTATACGCGATTGCAGGAGCGTTTGCGTCACAGTCGCCAGTGGCACTACTCCCAAGAGCGCTTACGCGGGCAGTCCTGCAGGAGCTGGGATGGAAAAGAAAGCGGAACTGACGCCGACCGCAGCGTCAGTTCCGCAGTCGGTCTATTTCCTGGCCGGCGCGGGAGGCATTGCTGGTGCCTTGCCGCTGGTAGTCATGTGGCGCGAGATCTTCCACGACCCGTCGGCTTGTTTACGAAACGTCACGAGGTAATAGCCGTGATCATCGATCGGCTTGCCGTTCGGAGGGTTGATCGTCTGATCGAACGTTCCGTAATCGTAGCCGAGGTCGCCGCTCACGACTGTCTCTTTTGAATCGATGCTCTTGAGCGTGGTTCCGGCGAATCCCTGAGCAAGTCGCGTCTGG
>JADGQR010000267.1 GCA_017881685.1 Gemmatimonadaceae bacterium | reverse complement strand
GTCACACCAGTTTTGAAGACTGGGGAAGCCACCAGGCCCCATCCACCCCCATTTTCAGTTGACTTCAATCGCAGATTCTTCTCGTCCAATTACTTCCCCGATTTCTATCGCGCCTTCGACTTTCGAAAGATACTGCGCTACACGTCCCTGAGGCACACATACGAGGAGTCCGCCAGAAGTCTGTGGATCCGAGAGAACCGCCCGCATCTCCGGTGCCTGGTCAGTCCACTTCACCATCGGCTCGACGTATGCGGCATTCCGCTTGAGGCCGTCACTCGAAGCACCGGCGGACCACGCTTCGAACGTCCCGGGAAATACAGGAACTGACGCCGCGTGAATTCTCAGTGTGACGTTGCTTGCCCGCGCGATGTGTGACGCATGCCCGAGCAATCCGAATCCGGTGATGTCCGTCGCGCACTTCACTGTCGCAGCAAGCGCCGCGCGACTTGCAGGACCATTCAGGGCCTTCATTCCCGCAAGCATTACCGCGACAACATTCTCCGTCATTATCGGTGCGAATTTTTCGTCGCCGGCTGACGCCTTCTTGAGAGCCGTCGCAAGAATTCCATTTCCTATCGGCTTCGTCAGAATCAGTCGGTCCCCAGCCTTGGCAGCGTCATTCCTCAGAAGAAATGCAGGATGCGCGCGCCCCGTAACGGACAACCCGTATTTGAGCTCAGTGTCGGTGATCGAGTGACCGCCGACAATGTACGCGCCAGCTTCATGAACCTTGTCCTGTCCGCCGCGCAGAATCTCCGTGAGAACGCTGAGTGGCAGATCTCCGGTGGGAAACGCGACGATGTTGAGAGCTGTCAGAGGCTGCCCACCCATCGCGTACACGTCGGACAATGCGTTCGCTGCGGCGATCTGGCCGAAATCGTATGGGTCGTCGACGATGGGCGCGAAAAAATCGACCGTCTGAACGAGAGCTATCTCGTCCGACAGCAGATACACTCCCGCATCGTCGAAAGTCTCGCGGCCTACGAGCAGCCGTGAATCCTTCGACGCGGGCAAGGGAGCGAGCACCTCTGACAGGTCACCCGGACCCATCTTTGACGCTCAACCAGCACATCGAGCGAACGCGGTAAGACGGAAAAGTTCTTCGCGCGTCTTCGACGTGCTGCTCATTTGAAACTCCGTGATGGGCTTGTTATCGGGTTGCTGCGATGAGATCGATCTCGACCAGACTTCCCCGTGGCAGCGCAGTCACCTGCACCGTCGAGCGGGCCGGACGCGCATCACCAATCAGGCGCCCGTAGATCTCGTTGACGGTCGGGAAATGCGCCATGTCGTGCAGATACACCGTCGTACGTACAACGTCTCCCCAGCCGAGGCCCGCGGCTGTGAGAACGGCTTCCAGATTCTGCATCACCCTTTCGGTCTGTGCGGTGATGTCTCCTTCGACCATGTGACCTGTCGCAGGGTCGAGTGCGATCTGTCCAGCGGAAAAGAGAAAGCCGTTGGCGATGATCCCCTGCGAATAAGGACCAATTGCTGCCGGCGCTTTGTCAGTTTTGACGTGCTCCACGCTATCCCTCGCTAACCAAGAATGTGAACCCCGCGCAATCTTACTCATTCGTGAGCACATCACGCCAGCTTGAACAGACCTCGCGCGTTGGCAGTGACCGTGGCGGCAAGCTGCGCGCCGTCCTCACCTCTGGCGCTCGCCAGTCGCGAAACAGTGTAACCGACCCACGCCGGCTCGTTCCGCTTTCCCCTATTCGGTATCGGCGCGAGATATGGCGAATCAGACTCCGCGAGAATTCTGTGCTGCGGAATCATTCGAATCAGATCGTCGTCCTTCCAGTTCTTGAACGTGACGATCCCGCTGAATGAAACGTACCAACCCACTTCGATTGCCGCCCCCGCAAGCTCCTGGCTGCCGGTATAGCAATGAAGCACGCCCTTCACGCCATTCGCCCCCGCTTCAGTGACCATGGCCCGCGTGTCGTCTTCTGCGTCACGAGTGTGCACCACGACTGGAATCCCGAGCTCCCCCGCCAATGAGAGCTGCCCGGCAAATGCTCGACGCTGTTCGCGCCGCGGAGAATTGTCGTAATGGTAGTCGAGACCGCATTCGCCCAGAGCCACCGCGCCAACATTCACCAACTCCTTCAGCTCGTCTGAATTTCCCGCGCTGAATCCTTCGGCGTCGTGCGGATGGACACCCGCAGTGAACCACACAAATCCCGGGTTCGACGCCGCGACGGTGGCGGATGCACGAGCGGCGCCGAGGACATCCCCGGCGCCGCTGCCGGAACCGATGCACACAATGGCTTCGGCTCCGCTGGTCCGTGCGCGAGCGATTACCTCGCTGCGGTCACCGTCGAACGCCGGGTCGCCGAGGTGCGCGTGACTGTCGATGAACCCTTTGACGTACCCAGCTTCCGCGGCCATTTCCTTTCGATCCAGAGAAGTACCGGACTTGCGATGTAGATGGAGCTGAACGTTCCGGTAAAGATACCGAACGCCATCACCCAGGCGAACGGCCTGATGACTTCACCCGCGAAGATCAGCAGTGCCATAGTCGCGGCAAACGTCGTCGCATGCGTCAGGATCGAGCGAGGAAGTGTCTCGTTGATCGCGCGATTGAGAGTCTGGTAGAGAGACTCCTTTCGTCCCTTGCGAAGATCTTCACGAACGCGATCGAAGATGATGATCGTGTCGTTGAGTGAATAACCGATAACCGTCAGGATTGCAGCGACGACTGTCAGCGAGACCTCGAGGTGCATCAGCTTGAGGAAGGCCAGTGTCGTAAAGACGTCGTGGCCCGTTGCGACGAGCGCCGCGACGCCGAAGCGCCATTCGAACCGGATCGCGAGATAGACCGTGGTAACGAGGAACGACAGCAGCATCGCGATGATTGCATCGCGTCTGAGCTCGTCGCCGACGCGAGGTCCGACCGCTTCCGTTCGGATGACCTTTACCTGGCCGGCGCCATATTTCTGCACCAGAACATTCTGGATCTTCGTCGCGACCGATTCAGCGCCCGATGTTGCAGCACCGCGCTGCTCGGCTTCCTGCGCGCGCACTGTGAATTCGCGGGCGTTTCCGAACTGCTGGATTTCGGCGCCAGTAATGCCGGCCTGATCGAGCGACGACCGGAGCGCACCAACGTCCACCGGATTGGTGAATTGCAGCTGCATGAGCGTTCCGCCGGTGAACTCGATGCTGTAGTTCACTCCCTTTATGGCAAGTGACCCGATGCCGAGAATGATGAACGCGGCCGTGATACCAACGGCCCACTTCCACCAGCGGATGAAATCGATGTTGGTGCCGTGAAGAATGCGAACCATTAGATGCTCAGTGTCTGTGCGCTCTGCGAGCGGTTGAGCCAGATCATATAGAAAGTGCGCACCACGAAGATCGACGTGACCATCGAGGCAGCGATACCGGCGAGAAGAGTTACCGCGAATCCGCGAACCGGACCTGTTCCATATTGATACAGAACTGCGGCGGTGAGCGCGGTTGAGACGTTGGAGTCGATGATCGCGCTCATGGCGTGACGGAAACCTTCGTCAACCGCCGTGCGCACGGTTTTCCCGTGATCGAGCTCTTCGCGAATGCGCTCGAAGATCAGCACGTTCGCGTCGACGGCTATACCGATCGACAGAACGAAACCGGCAAGACCAGGCAGCGTCAGGACGGCACCAAAGCCGGCAAGAACCGCGAAGGTGAACAGGAGATAAAGAGCGAGACCGATGATCGAGAGGACTCCGGAGAACCGGTAGTATCCGATCATGATCACGACCACGAGCATGATCGCGATGATTCCGGCGGTTATACCGGCCTGCACGGAATCCTTTCCGAGGCTGGCTCCGATGTTTCGCACTTCAGCGATTTTCAGAGGAGCCGGCAGCGAGCCGGCGCGGAGAACCAGGGCCAGATCTGAAGCTTCCTGGAGCCCCTTTCCACCCATCGTGATCTGTCCGCGGGTTCCAATTGCGCCGTTGATGACTGGCGGGCGACCCATCACGCGATCATCGAGCACGATCGCCATGAAGTCCTTGATGTGCTTCGACGTCTCGTTGCGAAACTTGCGGCCGCCTTCGTTGTTGAACTGGAACTCGACGATCGTTCCTTCGGTCGGCGACGTGTTCGGCTTTGCGTCGGTGAGATACTCGCCGGTGATGATCGGCCGCTGATCGAGCACATACATCGTGCGATAGGTGCGGTTGGCGAGCGTCGCCGAATCGCTGCCGAAACGAATCACCTTTCCGGGAGGGAGCGCTGCCTGGACACCAGCATTGGACAGGTAGCTCTCGAGCGTCGGGAGGTCGGTGTCGGCGACGAAGTATTCGCCGGGCATCTGTCCCTGCTGGATGAGCTTGGAGAATCCGCCGACGGTTGGCGTTGTCGCAGTGTCCGCCTTCGCCGAATCCCTGGCAGGCTTTTTCGTCGTGTCCTTCGTGAACAGTCCCGCGACTCCCGCTGCGCCCGTGTCAGTCTTCGGTGCCGCTGCGGCAGCGGTTCCAGTCGTCGTCGCGACCGCGATGTTCTTTACCGCGGCGTCGAGGCGCGGAAGAGCCTTCTCGAGTGCGCTCGTCTTGTCGGTGATCTGGAACTGAAGGAATGCAGACTTCTGCACGACTTCCTGCGCGCGCAGTGGATCGTCGATGCCAGGCAGCTCGACGATGATCCGGTCATTTCCGGATTTCTGAACGAGCGGCTCGGAAACACCGAACTGGTCGATTCGGGTGCGCACGACTTTCAGCGCGCGGTCGATCGCTTCGCTCTTCTTGGGAACGGCACCCTTGGACTCGTCGATTTCGAGCGCGAGGTGCATTCCGCCCTGAAGGTCGAGTCCGCGCTTGAGCGGAACGCGCCTGACGGTGTCATAGACAAAACCGTCGCCGCGCTTGACGCGCTCGGTGACGGTACGAGGGAAGAGCGCCGCCGCGGAGGCGATGATCAACCCGATGATGATAAAGATCCGATACCGCAGAGTCATGCGACTGAAGGGGTAAAATGTGCTGTTCCCATAGAGCCTTTAAGGTTAACGGCACGGGTGAAGGGAGTCAAAGAAATTAGAGCGTTTTCACGATCCTTTCCGAGCTGCGCGACGAGCTCGTCGGGACTCCCGAACTTGCGTGTCTCACGGAGGAACGACACGAAATCGATGCGAACCCGGTTTCCGTAGAAGTCCCGTGACACGTCGAACAGGTGAGCCTCTATCGACGGCTCCGGATCCCCAAACGTGGGCCGGGGACCGAGGTTCAACATTCCACCAAACTGGCCGACTGGTGTCTGCACCATCACTGCATAAACACCCTCGGGCGGAAGGAGTTTCCGCGGCGACAGCGGCGAGAGATTGATCGTTGCGAACCCGAGCTGCCTCCCTCGTGCATTTCCGGCGACCACGGTGCCACAAATCGAATAGCGCCGGCCAAGACTCTGCGCAGCGCGGTCGAGATCTCCTCCTGCAACCGCACGCCTGATCGACGTCGAGGAGACATGTTGGCCGTCTGGAGCGGACACGGCGTCAACGACATCGACCGGAAAGCCATCCGTTGCCCCGAGCTCCTTGAGCACGGCGACGTTCCCCGCCCTGCGGTGACCGAATCCGTGATCGTGCCCGATGAGCAGCTCCTTCATCCGGAAACGACGCCGGAGAATAAGCTCGACGAACTGCTCGGCTTCATAGGAAGCCAGCGCGTGATTGAACGGCATGATCGCGAAATAGTCGAGACCGGTCTCAGCGATCACTTCGAGCTTCTCTTCGTTGGTCGTGAGAAGAAGCGGCGCCGCAGACGGATTGACAACCTCCAGGGGATGCGGATCGAAGCTCAAAAGAAGACTCGGCATTCCAACCACGCGCGCGCGCGCGACGAGCCGGCGGATGACGTCGATGTGGCCGAGGTGAACGCCGTCGAACGTTCCAACCGTTACGACCGTTCCTGTTACCGTCGGCGGAAGGCCGGATTCCGTTGAATCGGTCATGCGTTAGCCGGCGTCGCGACGACGGACAGCTTGTGAAGAGGCGGATGCGCGGAGCGAATGGCTTCGAGCGTAACAGCGTCGCGCACGTCGAACTGACCGCTCCGAATTCGTCTGAGCGACGTCAGATGCGCGGCGCTGGCGGTCGCACGTCCCAGATCGCGAGCAAGCGCGCGGATGTATGTCCCGGTTCCGCACGTCACCGTCACATCGATCTCTGCCTCTCGCTCGGCATCGATGTGCCATTCGTGAACCTCGACCTCGACAGGCTTCAGATCGATCTCCTCACCGCGCCTCGCCGCATCGTACGCGCGGATACCTTCAACCGATTTTGCTGAATAAGCGGGCGGCATCTGCTGAATCTTTCCGGTCAACGCGGGAATCGCGTATCGAATCGCTTCAGGCGACGGCGGTGGTGCTTCGCGAATCGCGACGCCCGTACAGTCGTCGGTATCGGTTTCTGTCCCGAATCGAATCGTCGCCTGATAGACTTTCGGCTCGGTCACGATGAACGTCGCGAGACGCGTCGAATGGCCGATCAACAGAATGAGGAGGCCCGTCGCAAAAGGATCGAGCGTGCCGAGGTGACCGATGCTGCGCTCACCGTACGCACGGCGGACGAGTTGTACGACATCGTGCGACGTTACGCCCGCGGGCTTGTCGACCAGCAGCATTCCTTCGGGACGCGCAGACATGCTTGCGCGCCTTCAGTCGCTGGATTCTTCGCCGGTGCTGTCTGGCGAAGACGTGTCGGCCGGATGACTGGCCGGAGATTCAGCTTTGATGCCGGCCAGCAGAGACTCGATCCTGGCCGCGCGTGCAACGCTGTCGTCTTCCTTGAACTGGAATTCGGGAGCAACTCGAAGGCGCAGGGCACGGCCGACACGCGAGCGCAGATGCGACGCGGTGCTGGTCAGTCCTTCGAACGTTGCTTCCTTCTCCACGGCGCTGCCCATCACGCTCACGAAAACTTTCGCGTGACGAAGGTCGGGAGTGATCTCCACTCCCGTGACAGTCACAAAGCCGACGATGCGCGGATCCTTCGCCGATTCCGCGAGGAATGTCGCCACCTCTTCCCGGACCGCCTCGGCTACGCGGTCCGAGCGGCGTGTGTTACGTAGTGGCATTCGACGTCAGGGTGCGCGCAACCTGCTCCTTGCGATAGCACTCGATGACGTCGCCTACCTTGATGTCGTTGAAATTCTCGATACCGATACCGCACTCGAAGCCTTCGCGGACTTCCTTCACATCGTCCTTGAAGCGGCGCAGCGATCCGATGTTGCCATCGTAAATCTCCACGCTGTCGCGAATGACACGCGCTCGGGCCTGGCGCGCAATGATTCCGCTGCGCACGGAGCAGCCGGCGATGAGTCCGAGCTTCGGAACCTTGAACGTCTCGCGAACCTCTGCTTCGCCGAGGACGACCTCGCGCTCTTCAGGCCGCAGCATTCCTTCGAGTGCCGACCGAACGTCTTCCACTGCTTCGTAGATGACCTTGTAGAGCTTGATGTCGACGCCTTCGCGCTCTGCTGCCGCGCGTGCGTTGTTGTCAGGACGAACGTGGAAGCCGACAATGATCGCGCCGGATGCTCTGGCGAGAAGAATGTCGCTTTCCGTGATTGAGCCGACGCCGCGGTGAATGACGTCAACCGAGACTTCGTCGTGCGAAAGTTGTCCGAGCGCATCGGCGAGGGCTTCCGCCGGTCCACCCTGATCTGCCTTGATGACGATTCGCAGCGTGCGCTTCTCGCCCGCTGCCGAAGCGTTCATGAAATCCTCGAGCGATACGATGCTCTTGGTCGTGCGACGGCTCTTCGCTTCACGATCTAGACGCTGGCGGGTCTGCGCAATTTCGCGCGACTCCATCGCGTCTTCCACGACGACGAACTGATCGCCGGCCATCGGCACTCCGCCGATACCGAGAACCTGAACTGGAATTGCAGGGCCGGCAGACTTGACGACCTTGCCGCGCTCGTCGAGCAGCGCGCGAACGCGGCCGGAGAACATGCCGCAGATGAAATCGTCGCCGACCTTGAGCGTCCCAGCCGAGACGAGAACGGTTGCGACAGGACCCTTGCCTGGATCGAGCTGAGCTTCGATGACGGCACCGACAGCGCGACGATTCGGGTTCGCCTTGAGGTCGAGAATTTCCGCCTGAAGAAGAATCTGCTCGAGCAGCGTGTCGATCCCTGTTCCCTTCTTCGCCGATATCTCGCTCGATAGCGTCGTGCCTCCGAACTCTTCGAGAACGACTCCATGCTGAAGCAGGTCCTGCTTCACCTTGTTCGGATTCGCGGAAGGAAGATCGATCTTGTTGATCGCGACGATCATCGGAACGCCGGCGTTCTTGGCGTGCGAGATCGCTTCAATCGTCTGCGGCATGACCTGATCGTCGGCAGCGACGACGAGCACGACGATATCCGTCACCTGTGCACCGCGAGCACGCATTGCCGTAAACGCTTCGTGGCCAGGCGTGTCGAGGAAAGTGATGTGCTTGTCGTTCGGCAGCGCGACGTTGTACGCACCGATGTGCTGAGTGATGCCGCCGGATTCGCCCGCGACGACGTTCGCCTTTCTGATGTAGTCGAGCAGCGACGTCTTACCATGGTCGACGTGACCCATGATCGTGACGACGGGCGGCCGCGACTCGAGCTCTTCGGGAAGATCAGTGATGACCGACTCTTCGAGTCCCGCCGTGTACTCCTCTTCCTTTACTGCCTGGAATCCGAACTCACCGGCAATCAACTCGATCTGATCGAAGTCGAGACGCTGGTTGATCGTGACCATGAGTCCGAGGTTCTTGAAAGCAAAGCCGACGATCTGCGTCGCTGGAATCTTCAGAATTCCTGCGAGCTCGCTGACAGTGATGAACTCGTTGACTCGTACGGTCTTCTTTTCGCGCTCGGCTGCTGCTACGCGCTGAGCTTCCATTTCTTCGCGATACGATGCGTCATCAGCGCGACGCGCACCGCCACGACGTGGTGGAGCTCCGCGAAGCGCTGTCATCGTCTTCGAAATGCTCGACGACACTGCTTCCTGATCTACCGAGCCGCGCTTGCCTTTCTTGCCGCGACGACCGCGATCGTCCGTAGTTCCGCCCGGACGCGGGCGCTCTTCGCGACGCGCGCCGGGGAATCCCGTTCCTGCGCCTGGTGCAGCGGATGCGACGGGACGCGGTGGTGCGAACGGAGTTCCAGTAGCGACTGGACGAGGACGCGGCGCACCGGGAACGATCGGACGCGGTCGCGGACGGTCGGGGGC
>JADGQR010000266.1 GCA_017881685.1 Gemmatimonadaceae bacterium | reverse complement strand
CACATTCAACAGGTGCGCTTTGTCCGGATTCGCTTCGCAGTCGTCCACGTTCGCGAGCGCCGCGCAGTTGATCAGAGTCTCCGCCTGGAGATCGTGAACCAGCTCTCTCGCGGCGCCGGGTTTCGTCAGGTCAGCGGCAACCGTGTGTAAATCATGTTGCGCGCCGACGCTCAAGTGCCCGACGGCGATGACCGCGCGCTCACGCGCTCGCGCCGCCGCGACCACATTGCTGCCGAGAAATCCGGTTCCCCCGGTGACCACCAGCATCGTCAGCCGGCGATGTGACTACCCGCGACGATCATCTGCTCCATCTCGGCCGCGGTCAGCCACCGCGTGTTCGTCTCGCTGCTGTAACGGAAGCCTTCGTCGCAAGGCTTTCCGCCACGCTGCTCCATGTACTTGTCGCGATTGTACTGACGGCCACTCGGCAGAATCGAGTAGTAGTCGTCGAACTCGACTGTGTTGTCGGCATCGTCTTCACCGACCATGAGCTCGTGAACTTTTTCGCCCGGCCGCTTGCCGACGATCTCGAGCTCACAGTTCGGGCCAATGGCCTTCGCGAGATCGATGAGCTTCATGCTCGGAATCTTCGGAACGAAAATCTCCCCGCCGTTCATCCTGTCAAAGCAGCTCAGCACGAATTCGACGCCCTGGTCGAGCGTGATCCAGAACCGCGTCATCTTCGGATCGGTGACAGGCAGTTTGCCCGTCGCACGTTGCTTGAGGAAAAACGGGACGACACTTCCCCTGCTTCCAACGACGTTCCCGTATCGCACCACGCTGAAGCGCGTGTCGTGTCCGCCGGCAAGCGCACTCGCCGCAGTGAACAACTTGTCGGAGCAGAGCTTGGTCGCGCCGTAGAGATTGATCGGGCTCGCGGCCTTGTCGGTGCTGAGCGCGATCACACGCGACACACCTCGATCGATCGCCGCATCGATCACGTTCGCGGCGCCGAGGACGTTGGTCTTGATCGCTTCGGTGGGATTGTATTCGGCAGCGGGAACTTGCTTGAGCGCCGCCGCGTGCACGACGTAGTCAACGCCGTCGAACGCGCGATACAGTCGCTCGCGATCGCGCACGTCGCCGATGAAGTACCGGATTGCCGGATACTTCTCCTCGCTGAACTGCTCCTGCATCTCGAATTGCTTGAGCTCATCGCGGCTGAACACGATGAGTTTTTGCGGCTTGTAGCGCTCGAGAACAATTTCCACAAAACGGCGGCCGAACGATCCGGTGCCGCCCGTTATCAATACAGATTTTCCGTTGAGCATCAATTTTCCGTTGTGATTCCTGTCTGGGCCATTTCGGCCTTGTCGTCGAACGGCCGGTCGATAGTGTCCTGCCTCACGGCGGGCGCCTCGTCAACCGTCATCCGCGAAGGAAGTGAAAACACTCCGAACGGCTGAGCCGGATCGAAGTTGTCGTGCAAACGCCGCGAGCCCGCCGCGATTACAAGCGGCGGCGTAAGATCGTCGAGCACATCGTAGTTCGTCTTTGTCGGAACAGATTCGCTGAGATGAAAATAGATCGGATACTCGCCCGGCCTGATATAAACCTCGGGGAGATCGACGGTCACAGTCCCAGTTGCTCCTGGAGGCACGAGGTCGGTAGTCACGACATGACGCACCGACGTGACAAGATCGCGTGACACGCCGCTCCTCAGCGCAACCACAACCGCGATGCCGCGCATCGGTTGATTTGCGCGGTACGACAGCCGGAACCTCACGGTCTCGCCCATCTCGAACGCGTAACGCTCGGTTCCCGCAAGATCCTCCACCGACACCGCCGTAAATCTCACCGCACCCGACCCTCGGCGATTCTCCGGATTGTTGACGCCCGTTTCTGCGTCGACACGCATGTCGCGAAGATGCTGGTTGTAGATCGACAGAGTTTCGTGAGTCGGTCCATCTGCCACAACACGACCATGCTCGAGCAGTACGCAACGCGTGCAGAGCTGGCGAATTGCCTGAGTGTTGTGGCTCACGAAGAAGACTGTGCGCCCCTGCCCCGCGACGTCTTCCATCTTGCCGAGGCACTTCTTCTGAAACGCTGCGTCGCCCACCGCGAGCACTTCGTCGACAAAAAGAATTTCCGGCTCGAGGTACGCGGCAACCGCAAACGCGAGGCGTGTGAACATCCCGCTGCTGTAGCGCTTTGTCGGAGTGTCGATGAACTGCTGAACTTCGGCAAAGCTCACGATCTCATCGAATTTCGCGGCGATCTCGCTTTTTCGCATTCCGAGAATCGCACCGCTCAGGAAAATATTCTCGCGGCCAGTGAGCTCCATGTGAAAGCCGGTCCCGACTTCGAGCAGCGCGCCAACTCTACCATATATCTCGGCACGGCCATGCGTTGGGTCGGTGATGCGCGCCAGTATCTTGAGCAACGTGCTTTTGCCGGCTCCGTTGCGACCGATCAGTCCGACGACCTCTCCCTTGTTGACGTCGAACGTGACGTCCTGGAGAGCCCAGAAAGTATCGAGTCTGTCGGTCCGCCCACGCGCTCTCTTCCAGAGTTTACGCGGAAGCGCGACAACTTCTTCCTGAAGCGTGCGATACGGCTGGGCGCCAAGCGCACGAGCGATCTGGTACGACTTCGATATGCCCTGGATGCTGAGAGAGAGTTCGCTCATACGTTGTCGGCGAAGCCCCTCTCTACCCTGCGAAAGAAAAACGCGCCGCCGATGAACACCACGAGCGAAATAGTCGTCGAGAGTGCCACCATCGGAAGCGTCAGCGAGCTCGCGCCAAGGATCGCCCAGCGAAATCCTTCAATGAATGCAACGGCCGGATTCAAGCCGTACGCAAACCGGTAGCGCTCTGGAACCAGCGTCGTCGCGTACACCACCGGACTTGCGAACATCCAGATCTGAAGCAGAAACGGCATTGCGTGAACGAAGTCGCGATATCGCACGTTCAACGCGGAAAGCCAGAGACTCACACCGGCTGCAGAAATTCCCGCGAGCGCGATGAAAAACGGCAGCGTCAGGATGCGCCACGTCGGCGCCACCTTGTAGACGATGAGCAGAATCACGAGAACGAGAAGCGCCACACCAAGATCGATTAGCGCCGAGAACGTGCTCGCGAGAGGAATGGCGAGCCGCGGGAAATACACCTTCGTGATGAGCCGCGCATCGGTGATGAGACTGTTTCCGGCGCGCTGAAGAACCGCGGAGAAGTAATTCCACACGATCACACCCGAGAACACGAACAGCGCGTACGGATGCCCGTCGCTCGGCAAATGCGCGAAGCGTCCGAACATCACGGCAAAGATGAGCGACGCGAGAAGCGGTTGTAGCACAACCCACGTCACGCCGAGTGAGGTTTGTTTGTAGCGAAGCTTTACTTCGCGGCCGGCGAGGATGAACAGCAGGTCGCGGTACGTCCACAGCTCGCGAAGGTTGAGCGACGCCCAGCCGGTTTCGGCCTTGATGACTACGGTCGGCCTGCGCTCCGGAACGCGCACAACCGCACCCATTCTTATCCGGCCTTGCCGGCGGGAACCGCCAGCGTCGAGCGATACCAGTCGTAAGTGCGGCGAATGCCATCTTCGAGATCGATCGATGGCGCCCAGCCCGTTCCGCGAATTTTCTTCGAGTCGAGCAGCTTGCGCGGCGTGCCGTCTGGCTTCGACGAATCCCATTCGATCTCACCGCGATAGTCGACGATGGATGCGACGAGAGTCGCGAGCTCGCGAATTGTGAGGTCGCTTCCATAGCCGACGTTGTACAGACCAGTCGCACCTGAGTCGAGCAGACTGATCGCCGCCAGCGCCGCATCGTCGACATGAAGAAACTCTCGCTTG
>JADGQR010000265.1 GCA_017881685.1 Gemmatimonadaceae bacterium | reverse complement strand
GCGATCGGAATCGTCAAGCCAATTGTCACGATTCCCCACGGGCTAGCCTTGAGTGCGTTCACGACGACGAGCGCGAGCACTGCGATCAGCACGATCATGATGCCGAGCACGGCGACGAGAGCGGTGTATCCTGCGACGGTACCAATCTCGTCCTTTGCCATCTGTCCCAGCGACTTCCCGTCCCGGCGCAATGACGAGCAAAGGATCACGAAATCCTGAACGGCTCCGCCGAGCGCGACGCCGACGATTATCCAGAGAGCGCCGGGGAGGAATCCGAATTGGGCCGCGAGAGTTGGACCCACTAGAGGACCGGGGCCCGCGATCGCCGCGAAATGGTGACCGAACGCGATCCACTTGTTGGTGGGTGTGTAATCGCGGCCATCGTTCAGTCGAACTGCCGGTGTTGGGCGCTCATCATTCAGGGCAAAGATCTTCGTCGCGATGATCTTGCTGTAAATGCGATACGCTATCACGTACGTGCAGATAGCCGCAGTCAGCAGCCAGGCGGCGTTCACTGTTTCGCCACGCGACAGCGCGAGCCGTGCGAAGCTTGCCGCGCCAAGCAGCGCGATGAGCACCAGTACGATTGGCTGAACGAGCCTGCGCATTCCACCACCGATTGAGGGTAGGCGGTGAAATTGCGTATCGGTTATGTTTCCCGCAATCAGACCATGCTTTCTATCAAGCTGAATTCGGCCCGTCGAACGGCGGCGACAATCGCGCTCGCGATTCTATGCGGATGCGCGTCTTCCGGCACTGCGCCAAAGCAACAGACACAGCCGGGCCAGAGCGCGCTGGCCGGCATGCTCGGCCGCCCTCTGCTGGTCCTTCCGGCCCAGTATCTTGGCGTCGTGGATCCGGCCGGCCAGTTCGACCTGTCGATGACGAATCGCGATCTGCTCGGCATCATCGACGAGGAGCTTACCGACGCGTTCAGAAAGAGAGGCGTAAGAAGATCGTGGACCTTTGCGGAGCAGATCACGGCGTCCGCGTTGCATAACGGAGGATTGGTTCAGGATCCCCGTGAGCTTGCGGCCGAGTCCATCCGTCGTGTTCAGCCCGGCGACACACCGCTGCCGGAGCCGTTGGGCACCCAGATCCGCCAGCTCATCGCGCTGCAGGATGGCCGATATGCGCTGCTACCTATAGAAGTAGACGTCGATAACCGGCCGGGACGAGCCAGCGGGATACTTCATGTACTGCTGATCGATTCCCGCACTGCCCGAGTCCTCTGGTCCGACTCGATTGAAGTACCTGCTCCAGCCGACCTTCCGGCGGGTGACCTGTTGAGCGGCTATGGCTTTCGCAAGCTATCACGGGCGCTTGCAACCCGTTTTGCCGACATGGTGGTGGCACAATAGGTGAGGAAGGAGGGGCGGTGACAACCATCTTCCACGTCTCAGACCTTCACTTCGGCCGACCTGCCGTTCCAGCGCAGATCGAAGCGATCGAGAACCTCATTCAGACCGACAAGTTCGACGTCGTCGCTATTTCCGGCGACCTGTCGCAGCGATCACGGGCCGGAGAGTTCCAGTGTGCTCAGGTTTTCATCAGAGACGCGGAAAAGGTGAGCAAGGTCATCGTCGTGCCCGGCAACCACGATGTCAAATGGTGGCGCGCTCCCCTCGGCGTAGGCGACAAGGCGCTGATGTACGACAACTACATGAAGTTCATCTCCACCAGTCTCGAGCCAGTGCTGCACGTTCCCGGTGCGACTCTCGTCGGATTGAATACGTCGCATGGGGTCACGCACCGGACGCTGACGTGGAACGTGCGCGACATCTCCATCATTGGCGATCTTCGCTACGACCAGTTTGACAAGGCGCAGGTTGCATTCGAGAAGTCAGCAGCTTCCGATGCGCGCGTCATCGTCATGCACCACAACCCGGTGAAAGGCGAGCTGTCTCAGAGACACGGACTCAAGCGCACAAACAAGATTCTTGGCCAGTTCGCGGCAATGGGTGTCGATCTCATCCTCTGCGGACACGATCACCAGGAATCTGTGCACTATGTCGAGCACACGAAGAAGGGCACTGTGATCTCAACTGCTGGTACGGTCTCCAATCGCTCGCGCGGAGGCAGGCCCTCGTCGGTGAATGAAATCAAGATCGGTCCAGCCACTATCGAGGTCACCACACGAATCTGGTCGGACGACCAGAAGACATTTGTGCACGGGCCACACCGTTGCTTCGAGCGCTCGGCAGGCTGATCGGACGTGGTGCACTTCAACTCCAGCTTCCGCTGGAGCTTGAGCCAACTCCGAAAACAGGCGAAGATCTAAGAAGATCTCTCGTCAGAATCGGCCTCGACGGTCACTATGCCATTCGGCTCACACAGAACCGAACCGTGGTCGTCAGCTTCACCGCGACCGAAGTTCGCATTCATCGTGGATTCCTCGAAGCGCCAGAAGAAGTCCTTCGTGCAGTTGTCGACTTCGTCCAGGCCAGGACGCGACGAAAAAGAGTAGATGCGCGTCGCAAGCTGCTGGCGTATCGCATTCCATCCCACGCTCGCGCTGAGCCGGGTCCGCGACGCGCGCCCGAACGTACCCATCCGGCGGATGAGAACTACGTAAAGCAGCTGGTCGAGCGCCACGCGCAGCTCAATCAGGAAAAGTTCGGCGGGAAGCTGAGTGCTGTTCCCATCCGCGTTTCGCGCCGGCTGAAAAGCCGCCTTGGTCACTATGCGTGGCGGGGTCAGGAAGGCCGTGAGGCGGAAATCGTGATCAGCAGGCGGCACATTCGTCATCACGGCTGGGAAGAAGCGGGGCACACGCTTCTTCACGAGATGGTCCATCAGTGGCAGGATGAAACCGGCCGTAAAGTCGATCACGGCCGCGAATTCCGGCGAATGGCTCGCGCTGTCGGCATTACCCCGCAGGCACGTCGCGGCGTAGCCTGACTGGTAGCAGCCACTGGCAAGGCTATCTTTCTCGAATGGCGACGAAAGACATTTTCAACATCGATTACGCGCTATCTGAAGAAGAGCGCGCCGTTCGCGACAGCATACATCAGTTCGTGGACGACAAAGTCATCCCGGTCATCGGCAAGGCCTACGTCGAAGGCCGGTTCCCACGAGAGATCATTCCACAGATGGCTGAGCTCGGCGTCTTCGGGGCGAATCTTCCCGAAGAGTATGGATGCGCGGGCCTCAGCAACGTCGCCTACGGTCTGATCAACCAGGAGCTCGAGCGAGGCGATTCAGGCGTGAGATCGTTCGCGTCGGTGCAGGGATCGCTCGTGATGTATCCCATCTTCGCGTTCGGCAGCGAAGAGCAGAAGAAGCACTATCTGCCGAAGATGGCGGCCGGCGAGATCATCGGATGCTTTGGATTGACCGAGCCCGACTACGGCTCGAACCCGTCCGGAATGATCACGCGCGCCAAAGAGCAGGCGGACGGAAGCTGGATAATCAACGGTGCGAAGATGTGGATCACGAATGGATCTACGGCGCAAGTTGCGATCATCTGGGCGAAGACTGGTGACTCGAAGGAAGACACGTCGATCCGTGGTTTCATTGTCCCCACTGACACTCCCGGCTTCACAGCGAAAGATCAGAAGGGAAAGTTGTCGCTTCGCGCGTCCGATACCAGCGAGCTCGTCCTTCAGGATGTCCACGTGCCGGCCGATGCTCTGCTTCCAAAGTCGAGTGGCATCAAGAGCCCGTTGATGTGCCTCACGCAGGCTCGCTATGGAATCTCATGGGGCGCGATTGGTGCCGCGATCGCATGTTACGAAGAAGCGCTCTCGTACGCAGGCAACAGAGTGATGTTCGGAAAGCCGATCGCCGGATTTCAGATTCAGCAGGCGCGTCTCGCCGACATGGTGACCGAGATCGTGAAGGCTCAGCTGCTCTCGTTGCACCTCGGAAGACTCAAGGACGCTGGAGTGTTCACGCCGACGCAGGTGTCGCTGGCCAAGCGCAACAACGTCAACATGGCCACCGACATCGCCCGCGAAGCTCGCCGCCTGCTCGGCGCGAATGGAATTCTGGCCGAGTATGCGTCGATGCGGCATATGGCGAACCTGGAGAGCGTGTACACGTACGAAGGAACTCACGACATCCACACGCTGATTATCGGCCAGGCTGTTACCGGGATTGCGGCTTTCGAGTAGCCCTTTGATCAGACCGTAAACGCCATTGATACCTGCAGCTGAAGCACTGGACCGACTCCGCGCCGGAAACGCGCGCTTCGTCGCTCAAACGCGAAGCAACCACGAGCAGACCAGCGAGACACGGCGTGCTCAGGTGGCCGAGAGTCAGGAGCCGTTCGCGATCATCCACGGTTGCTCGGACTCTCGCGTCCCCGCAGAGCTGATTTTCGATCAGGGGCTTGGCGACCTGTTCGTGATCCGTGTGGCCGGCAACATCGTCGCGGCGTCCCAGATTGGCAGCATCGAGTTCGCCGCCGAACGATTCCACACTCGTCTTGTCGTGGTGCTCGGCCACACCCAGTGCGGAGCGATCGGCGCTACACTCCAGGAGCTTCAGCAGGAGTCCGGCAGTCGCTCGCGAAATCTCCAGTTCATCGTC
>JADGQR010000041.1 GCA_017881685.1 Gemmatimonadaceae bacterium | reverse complement strand
GACTTGTCTGCTGCAAAGTCGATGGAAAAACTCGCTCGAAAGGAATTACTCCCCGACCTGCAGCTGGGAGTGCAATACGGTCAACAGAGCATGCCGGTAGTCGCCGGCGACATGTCGAGCGGCGGTACACAGCGAATGGGAAGTCTCATGATCGGCGCAAGCATTCCGGTTTTTGCGCGCAGCCGACAGCTCAAGCTTCGTGAGGAAGCCGCCGCCATGAGTCAGATGGCCTCTTCGGAGCTGGCGGCAATGCGCGCTGATACGCGCGGCGCATTGGGCGAACGCTCGGCCGATGTGATTCGCGCTCGACGACTCGCCGATCTCTATCGCAATACGATCATCCCTCAGTCGCGCGCAGCAGTTTCGTCCGCCTTCGCCGCATATCGCGTTGGCAAAGTGAACTTTATGACGCTTCTCGACGCACAGATGACAGTGAACAAATACAGCCAGGATCTCATCACTCTTCAATCGGAAGAAGGACGTGCATGGGCCGACCTGGAAATGCTGACAGGCACCGCGCTGGTTGACCTGGGCTCGTCGGCACAATCAGGAGACAAAAAGTGACCGACACTACATCGAATCCGTTCGGACCACGCGGTCCCCGGTCAAATCGTACCTACGCTGGTATCGGGATCGTGGTTCTGCTCGTTGCTGCAGTGATCGCCTGGATCGCCACTCGAAAGCCTGAGCCTGTGGCAAGCACTCAACAGAAGACGAGCGCCGCGACAAACAAAGCGATGCCTGTCACGCTGTCGGCGGACCAGTCAAGGCGCATCGGAGTCACGTACGCACTGGTGACGCTGGCACCCATGAACCGGGAAATTCGCACCGTCGGACTCGTGTCGTTCGACGAGACCCGCGTGAAGACAATTTCACCGAAGATCGAGGGATGGGTCGAGCACCTTCTGGTGGATTACACCGGACAATTCGTCGCGAGGGGACAACCCCTGCTGACGATCTACTCTCCGATGCTCGTAACGGCGCAGGAAGAGCTGCTGCTGGCGAAGCGGCTTCGCGGAGACGTTCGCGAAGGAACTGGTGACGCCAGGAAAAGCGCCGACGATCTCATCGAATCTGCACGACGTCGCCTCAGTTACTGGGACATTTCGGCAAACGAGATTTCCGCAATCGAACGCTCTGGTCAGATACGAAAGACGCTGACGTTACATTCGCCGTTTGGCGGTTACGTTCTCGAAAAAAATGTGCTTGAGGGCCAGCGCGTGATGATGGGCGATGCTCTGTACAAGGTTGCCGATCTGAGCGTCGTATGGGTTGAAGGTGAAGTGTTCGAACAGGACCTTGCCGCCGTTCATCTTGGCGAGCAGGTCACGGTTGAGTTCGAAGCACTCACAGGTCAGACGATGACTGGCCGAATCACGTACATCTACCCAACGGTCAATCCGGAGACACGCACCGCCAAAATCCGGATCGCGTTGGCGAATCAGGGAATGCGTCTCAAACCGGGGATGTACGCGACGATACGCATGAACAGCTCGACCCATGTCGCGACACTTGGTGTTCCGCGGTCGGCCGTTTTACAAACTGGCGAGCGAAGCCTTGTTTTCGTAAAAGCCGGCAATGGGCAGCTTCAGCCGCGTGAAGTAAAAGTCGGCGCGGCGAGCGATGACAGAATCGAAATCCTTTCCGGCCTTCGTGCCGGCGAGACTGTAGTGGCGTCGGCGACCTTCCTCGTGGATGCGGAGTCGAACCTCGGATCGCTTCTCGGAGGAATGGGGAACATGCCCGGCATGGACATGGGCCCCGTCCAAGGAAAGAAGCCGTCGGTTCCCGCTTCTCCGCCATCGCAGCGCAAGGAGTAACCGATGCTCAAGCGCATAATCGCGTGGTCGGTCAACAACAGGCTGATCGTCACGCTCTTCACCATAGCGGCGATCGCAGGTGGTGTTTGGGCGGTAATGCACACACCTCTCGAAGCGCTGCCGGACTTGTCGGATGTACAGGTGATCGTGCAGGCCGACTACAGCGAGCAGGCGCCTCGTATTGTCGAAGATCAGGTCACCTATCCTATCGCGGCTGAGATGCTGAAGGTCCCAGGCGCGCGAACCGTTCGTGGATACTCCTTCTTCGGAGTGTCGTTCGTGTACGTCATCTTCGAGGACGGAACAGATCTCTATTGGGCTCGCAGTCGCGTTCTCGAGTATCTGAGTGGAATCAAGGGACGGCTTCCCGCGACAGTCACACCAACGCTTGGCCCCGACGCCACCGGACTCGGCTGGATCTACCAGTATGCGCTCGAAGACACTACCGGGAAATTGAGCCTCGCCGAGCTGAGGAGTCTTCAGGATTGGTATCTGCGCTACGCGCTGACTTCCGTTCCCGGGGTTTCTGAGGTCGCATCCATAGGAGGTTTTGAAAAGCAGTATCAGATCGATATCGATCCCGCCCGGCTGCTGGCTTATCGGATTCCCATCACGCAGGTGATGAGTGCAATCCAGAATGCAAACAGCGATGTCGGCGCCATGGTAATGGAGTTGTCGGAGCGCGAATACATGGTTCGCGGAGTCGGATATCTGAAGTCGCTCAGCGATATCGAGAACGTCGTGGTGGGCTCCACTTCGTCGGGAACGCCGGTGAGGGTAGCCGAGTTGGGCAAGGTGGGCATTGGCCCGGCGGTGCGTCGCGGAGTGGCCGAGCTCGATGGGAGAGGCGATGCAGTTGGCGGAATT
>JADGQR010000264.1 GCA_017881685.1 Gemmatimonadaceae bacterium | reverse complement strand
TCGGACAAATCCAAGCTCCTTGAGTCCTTTGAGGAGGCTTGGATCGAGATTAAATGATGTAAAAGGCACTTCGTTCTCGTGCAGGAGGGTCGAGCATCATGGTACAACTAGCGCGCGACCCATACGAGTCGCGCGCCCGGTACCCCTGCAAGCTAGTCTATCGGGCCCGCTGGAGGCGGATCAGTGGGGCGTATCGACCTTTCCAGGACGCTCGAGGCGGGGAGCCGATCGCTCCATCTGGCTGTTCAAAAGGCGCGTCGTGAACCTCTGTCCTTCCGAGATTCTCTCGATTTCCACCGCAATTGACTCGATAGCGACCTCGAGTCTCGCGAGTCTCGCATCGTTGACGGTATTCCGGTCGTCCGAGTTGCCCCGGGTGACCTCCGCGTGCTTCACGACGGCAGCAGAGATCACTTTGATGCCCGTAATCGCGGCTACTGCGCAAACGCCGAGGGCCACGAGGGCAGTGTTTGGGTCCATCATTTTTCGCCCATGTTGTCGTTTCCTTCCGAAATTTCCCAATGGAACTTGTGCAACACGCGATGCACAACCGGCGCGAGCAACAATCCGGCAACGACGAGGAACAGGAGGCCCGAATACAGCGCATAGGTTCCTGCGAACAACTTGCCTCCGGTGCTCTTGACCTCTGCTACCGGCCCCATGCCGCCGAGAATCATGGACGCATTCAGGTAAGCGTCAACAAACCCGAGATGCTCGAACCCCATATATCCCGCCATGCCGAGGCCGAGCGAAATGGCAATCAGGACAAGAGCGATAGCCCCATGCTGCATGAGGCGGTCGACGAAATGCAGCCAGGTGATCGGCTTTTCGCCTTTCGTTTCGTAGCTGCCGAATTGTTTTTGCAGAAGGCTCATTCAGGTCGTCGTTGCCGGATTGATGGCTATCGGGTAAATGCGTAATAGATCACGTAGAACCACGAGAACAGCCCGTGAATGATCGCCCAGAGAATCGAATGCTTGACACTCCACGATATCGTGATAGCCAGCGCGGTTCCAAAACCGATTCCGGTTTTAACCGCGTTGTATCTCTGCGTCATTGTCAATCTCCTGAAGGTAGGTGTCGAAGCCGCTACCTGACGAGCCGATTCAGCGCTTTTACGGACAGTATCGCAATCGTCACCGCGCCGACGGCAAGGAGGACGAGTGCTCCAATCGTTGCCAACAGAGCGAGACGGCTGGATTGGCGCGCTGCTTCCGGCTGTCCAAGATGGCGATCGAGAAGCTCCGAATTGCGGATGTTAGCTCGATATCCAACGTCGAACAGGTCGCCAAGTACCGGCACTGACCCTACGAGAGTATCTGTCCCAAGGTTCAATAACATCTTCGCCAGCACTGACTTCGGAGCTCCGAGTCGTGCTGCCGTGACAACTATGTATCCCGACAGGACGGCGCCTGCCAGATCCCCTACGCCGGGCACAAGGCCGAGAATCGGATCGAGTCCGAAGGTTATCGTCGTTCCGGGGATCCTTAAGGCAGAGTCGAGCATTCGGGCGAGAGCTCTCGCGCGAGCTGCCGGATCGGAGACCGCGGCAGGCATTCGTTCAGAGATTGGCATGTCTGCCAATCAGTCGAGAATCATGCCGCTGGACGCCCGAAGCTTCCGCGATGGTTCCAGAGGGCGCGAGCCAGCACGATTCCAGCGAATCCGAATACCGCGTTGAACAAGGCGAAGGCGTACATCGACTGCACAGCGAACATGATCGCCGTATAGAACTGGTAGAGCGCGAGCAGTCCAATGATTACGACGAGAAACGGAACGAGCCGGGCAAAGGCGCTGAGTGACATTTTGATTGATTGAGATACACAAATACAAAGCGGGGTAGCCGCATTGGCTACCCCGCCAGTCGAGGAAAGCGATCTGCTAGTGCTTGAATATGCCCCGGAGTTTCTTCGCAGCGGCATCCTTCGCCGCATTCTTGACTTCCTGCTTCGTCCCCTCCGCGGCACCGGCTTTTGCGGCTGCTGCGATCGAGTCGGCATTCAGCGCCGGACCTGACTGACCGGCACCACTGCTGCTGCCACCCGCCGTGTTCATGTTCGGCATCTCGATCAGCTTGTAATCAGTCGGAATTGCGAACGCAGAAGATGGAATGTTCGACTTCGTGAAGTTCACCATCTCCATCGTGGTGATGGTCGTCTCCTGCTTGCCCTTGCTGTCGGTCGAGATGGTCGTGGTTACAGTCTTCAGTGGAACGCCCGTCTTCGGAATCTTGGCCTGCGCGGCCATCATCTGGGTCTTGAAGTCGGGATTGTTGAAGATGTCCATTGACGACGCCATCGCCATCTGCTGGCTGTTCGAGACAAACGGGTTCGCGATCCTCAGCGACGGAGCGAAGTAGTAGTCCGTGGTGGTCGCGATAGTGGTTGTGTTGGTGCGGCCGAAGACGCTTGCTGTCCTCGTGTAGTTCTGGGTCATCCTCACGTGATGCGTCGGATACCCCTGGATCGTCTCGCCCGGGCCGAGGTCATGGGCGTCGATCTTGACGTCGGACATCTGCATCTTCACCATGCCCCCGACCGCGTTCACCATTTTACTCATGCCGGCGAACATGTTGACGATGTCCCACTTCATGTACTGCTTCTGACTCGGGTCGACGAGGTACATCTCCTTTCCGCCCTTCACGATGAAGTAGGTCCCCTTGCCGCCGAACATTTCGGAGCCCCCGGCTGCCGAGCCCGCTTCGAGAATCTCGATCTTGGCTTCGTCTCCAGCGTAGGTCCCTCGGCCCCGCATCGTGACCTGTTCCTTGTTGCCGGTGCGGGTGCTTTGGGTCTTCATCTGGAATTCGTACGTCATTCCATCGGCAAATGGCGTTGCCGCCGCGAACGTCAGGGGAAGTGCGACCGCCGCTGCAAAGCGAACGGTGCGCGAAAAACTGATGCTCATACGTCGTCTCCTTCGTGCTGCTGAGGCAGGTGGGGGTTACTGACAGGTTCTAACATATGGCGGGGGCAAGGAAGGGCAACAACGGATTTCCAGCGACACGCTTCAGGCCTGATCGTTCTTCCGCGGGAATGCGATCGAAGCCGCAATCGACGCCGAAAGCACGAGCGCGACAACGAGCAATGCCACGAGAATCGGTACCTCGTAAACGCTGCCCAGGAGCATCTTGGCGCCCACGAAAGTCAGCACGACGGCGAGGCCGAGCTTGAGGAAATGGAATTTGTGAATGACGTGCGCGAGCAGGAAATACAGCGACCGAAGCCCAAGAATCGCGCAGACGTTCGAGGTGTAGACCAGGAATGGATCGCGGGTGACTGCAAAAATCGCCGGAATCGAGTCGACCGCAAAGATGAGGTCGGTGGTTTCGACGAGGATGAGCACGACGAAAAGCGGCGTCGCCATGATACGGAGTGCGTCGCCGCGTTTTGGCGCTTCCCTTACGAAGAATGACTGGCCGCGGTAATCGTGAGTGACTGGCAGCAGTCTGCGAACGAGACGGAGAACAGGATTCGCTTCGGGCTCGATGTCGGACTCGTCCTGAGTCGCCATCCTGATTCCGGTGAAGACGAGGAACGCGCCGAAAACGTAGATGATCCAGTGAAAGCGCTGAATCAGGAATGCGCCTGCCGCGATCATGGAGCCGCGCATGATCAGCGCCCCGATGATTCCCCAGAAAAGCACGCGATGCTGGTATTTATCGGGAATCCTGAAGTAGGCGAATATCAGGACGATGACGAAGATATTGTCGATCGAGAGCGAGTACTCGATCAGATATCCAGTCATGAATTCCAGCGCCGACTGCTGGCCGTGCAGCTGGTAGATCACTCCGGCGAAGCCGAGCGACAAGGTGATCCACACGGTGCTCCAGATCGCGGCTTCCTTTACCGAGATCGTGTGCGCCTTCTTGTTGAAAATGCCCAGGTCGACGGCGAGCATTGCCAGGACGCCGACGTTGAATGCGACAAAGAGCGCAGTCCGGCTCACGGATGCGCTCTCAGTTTTCGACCAGTGTCAGCGGTTTTGATCGCCGACTCAGCGCCGCTCCAATGCGTCGCGAACGTCGAGAAGAATCTCGAAGTAGAGCTGCTCTCTGCGATAGGCGAAGTCGAGTGACGTCATCTGCGACTTGTCGCCGGAATCCTTCGCTCGCTGAAAGGCTTCACTGTACATCTCGTCCAGATTCTGAAGGATGCGATCACGTGGGCGGGACATCAGGTCCTCTGGTGGTAGTGGAGATTGGGGAAGAATGTTGCCATGACGGTCGATGCCCGAGATGCGCTCGAGAATCGTCTCAGGATCCTGTCCTTCGAAGATGAACTTCTTGGCGGCCCCGAACATCAGCCTCCGCGGATTCAGCGGACCTGTCATCGCGTTGAATTTAACTCCCGTTCACTCAAGGGAAGCGGCAAGTTCGCCGACTCTCGTGCTATCCCTCAGCGTTGAGTCGGTGGAAGACGGCGTCTTCCACCACCCTGCCCCCCTTCAGATGCTCGACGACTATTCGCTCTAGCAGTTCCGGAGTTACATGGGCATACCAGATTCCGTCCGGATAAACGACAACGATGGGCCCGCCCGCGCATACGCCGAGACATGGGGTTTCACCCCGTTTTACACGGTCCGCGCCGAATAGAAGGCCTTCGCGCTGGAGCAGCGAGGCGAGGAGCGAATAAAGTCCCCTGCCGCGTCGCTCAGGGGAGCAAAACCCGCCCGTGCAGATGATCACGTGGCGCGAGTACGGGTCCATCACCGGCTCGCGGGCGCTCGCGGGAATGCGGGTCAATCCGAGTCTTCCGCGGTCTTGATCTTGTTGTCGCCGGGCGGAGCGATGTAGAGGTACTCCTGAACAATGTTGCCGTTCAGAAGATGCTCCTCGACGATCCGCTCGGCGCCGACTTCATCGACGCCGGCGTACCAGACGTCATCCGGATAGACGACCACCATGGGGCCGTGCCCGCACTGATTCATGCATCCGGCGTGGTTCACCCTCACCTGGCCTTTCAAACCGGCGGCTGCCGCCCTCTTCTTGAGGACCGCGTGAACCTCGAGCCCTCCATCGAGGGGACAGGTCTTTCCGCTCGTGCAGACGAACACGTGATGCCGATACTGGCCCATCACCGAAAGATGCCCTCGTCCGACTGCGGTTGACAGTCGGGAATGGCTGGGATTGTTTCCGATGCAAGCACTTCCGGAGACAACATGACGACTACTGCTACCTCATCGGTCGACCAGACGATTGCTGAAAAGGGCTACTCAGATCCAGACGCCCTGGTCAGCACCGAATGGCTCGCCGACCACCTGGATGATCCGACAATCAGGATTCTCGAGAGTGACGAGGATGTTCTTCTGTACGAGACCGGGCACATTCCCGGTGCGCAAAAGATCGACTGGCACGAAGACCTCAACGATGCCGTGCAGCGCGACTACATATCGCAGGAGCTGTTCGAGAAGCTTCTGAGATCGAAGGGAATCGACGAAACAACGCCGGTCATTTTCTATGGCGACAAGAACAACTGGTGGGCGACCTACGCTTACTGGGTTTTTCAGCTGTTCGGTTTCACGAACGCGAAGATCCTCGATGGAGGCCGCATCAAGTGGGAGCTCGATGGTCGGGAGCTGACGACCGACGTGCCGAAGTTTCCATCGACGTCGTTCAAAGCGGGGCCGCGCGACGATAATCGCATTCGCGCATTCTTCCAGCAGGTCCGCGAACACGCCGATGCTGGAAAGAAGCTCGTCGATGTCCGGTCGCCCGATGAATTCAGCGGCGCGAAGACGCACATGCCCGACTATCCGCAGGAAGGCACGCTTCGCGGCGGACACATTCGCGGCGCGCGCAGTGTTCCGTGGGCGAGAGCGGCAAATCCGGATGGCACTTTCAAGTCGGCCGATGAGCTGCGCGCCATCTATGAAAAGGAGCAAGGTCTCAAGCCCGATGATGACATCGTCGCGTATTGCCGCATCGGTGAGCGCTCGTCACACACATGGTTCGTACTCACGCATCTGCTCGGCTATAAGAAGGTGCGGAATTACGACGGGAGCTGGACCGAATGGGGTAATGCCGTGAGAGCGCCAATCGAAAAAGGTGCGCCGTCTTGAGTGTAACGTCGCGCATTTCAGTTGACTGGAAACAGGACAGAATCTTCGAGTGTGGCCGCGAGGGAAGGCCTTCGATCCTTCTCGACGGCGATGGGAAAGCCGCGCCGAGCCCGCCCGAGGCACTGCTTGCCGCTCTCGCATCCTGCGTATCAGTCGATGTTGTCGACATTCTCGCGAAGCGGAAAACGCCGGTCGAGACGTTCAACGTCGATGTAATTGGAGAAAGAGTAGAAACGACACCACGCCGATTCAAGCATATCACACTGAACTTCACGATCACCGGCCAGGACATCGACAGGGCACATGCTGACAGAGCAATCGATCTCGCATTGAACAAGTACTGTTCGGTGAAAGACTCGCTCGACCCGAACCTTCCGGTTGAATGGAACCTGACGTTGAACGGATCGGACAAGGCGTGAGCCGCATCGACTGGGTGAAGGCATGATCGCGATCATCAGACTGATCTTCGCGATCATTCTTTTTCTGGAGTCGCTTCTCACGGTATTTTCCGCGCCGTCGTACTTCCTCTGGGAGGCATCGATAGCGGCCGACGAGTGGGGACATTTCCTCGCGATAGTCGGATTTTTCGTTCTGTTGCCGGGCTGGCGAACGCCGATCGCCAAGGCCAGCTCCCTGCTCGCCGTCGTGTCGATTGTGTTGTTTCTGTCGCCGCTCCTGAGGGCAAGGACCGTTGCCCGTGACTTACCCGATCGGTTGACTCTCGCCTTTGGCAGAGCTGAGCCGAGATCGCTTCCCGGCGCCGCGCCGCGAGGCAAGCCAATCTCGTTCGAGACGCTTTTCAGAAAGCCGCCGTCGCCAGAAGTACGAAGGACGACTTTCACGTACGTCGTTCGCGATGGAAGACCGTTGCAGCTTGACGTTTACCGGCGCGATCGTCCACTTCCATCGGCGCCCCTCGTCATCGCCATTCACGGTGGCTCCTGGCGAACCGGCGATCGTACTGATCTTCCGGAGCTCAACTACTATCTGGCATCGCGCGGGTATGTCGTGGCGTCGCCGAGTTACAGGTTTGCGCCGGAGTTTCCGCATCCGGCGGCGTCGGACGACATCGATGCGGCGATTTCCTATCTCAAGGCAAATTCATCACAGCTCGGGATCGATTCGACCAGAATCGTTCTGCTCGGCCGCTCAGCAGGCGGACAGCTGGCGCTTCTTGCCGCATACACGAGGAACGACAGCTCGATCAAGGGAGTGGTTTCGTTCTACGGACCAACCGACCAGAAGTGGGGGTGGGACAATCCTGCCGATCCGCGAGTCTACAACAGCACCGAGACTATTCGCGAGTTTCTTCATGGCGATCCGGCCCTTGTGCCGGAAGCCTTCAGAACTTCATCACCGCTCAATTTTGTCAGAGCTGATTCCCCTCCAACGTTGATGATTCACGGGACGATGGATCCACTTGTGTCGGTGAGGCAGAGTGCGCGGCTCGATTCCGCCTTGTTTGCAGTTCACTATCCGCGTGGGTTGGAGTTGGGTGCTTCGACAGTTGTTGTAATTCCTCACCCGTGGCTTTTCATCGAGCTTCCGTGGGCGACACACGGGTGTGATTACGTATTCAACGGCCCGTGTGGGCAGATAAGCACTTACGCGATCGAGAGATTCGTCGCTGCCGTGACGAAGTAGCTACCGTCCGCGCTTCTTTGCGTCGTAGGAGCTCGCCTTCATCGTCGCCCACTTCTTTTCGGTCTGCTCGAGCTCGCCCCTGAGCTTTGCGTAACTGCCATATCGTTCCGAGCTGATCTCTCCGGCGGCAACTGCATCGCGAATGGCGCATTTCGGCTCGATGAGATGAGTGCAGTCCGCGAAGCGGCACTGATCGATCAACGGACGGAATTCGGGAAAGCATGCGTCGAGATGCTCCGACGGCATTCCCCACATTCCGACTTCGCGGAGGCCAGGCGTGTCGACGACGAAACCATTGTCGGGCAGCGGATGCATCACCGCGCCGACAGTCGTGTGACGGCCCTTGTTCACCGACTCG
>JADGQR010000263.1 GCA_017881685.1 Gemmatimonadaceae bacterium | reverse complement strand
GCTCAGATCGTGCGCGTGGCCCCAGACGTAGTCACCCTGAAGCATGGCGATGATCTTGTCGTCGGCCTCGTCGCGATCGACGAGTTGCAATCCGCCGATGACGCGTGCGGAAAGAATGATCTCCGACTTGGCGATGGGCCTCTCGCTGAGCACGCAGATGTCGAGCGGATCACCATCCCCTCGCTTCGTCACGGGCGTCAGCGCGGACACGCGCGGACCGCAGTACGTCCTGGGGATGAAACCGTAAAGCGCCGGCGGCTGGGACGAGGTGCGCTGCGGGCGATCGACGCGAAGGTATCCAGTAGCCTTGTCCACCTCGTACTTGATGAGATCGAAGGGTGTGATCTCGATGTAGGCGTTGACGATGCTCGGGATGTCGGAGCCGGCAGGCAGGCCGTGCCAGGGATGGGGACGCCAACGGGAGAACGTTTGGTCGGGCATGGGGCGAAGATTCTAGCGCGATGCTTGCGCGGCGATCATGGCTGCGATTTCCATGGATTCAGCACCGTGACGTTCGCCCTCTTGAAATCGTTTGTGTCCCGAGAAACCATCGTCAGTCCGTGATGGATGGCGGTCGCGGCAATGATTAGATCTGGTTGCGCGAATGTGTGACCCGTTTTCCGGCCATCTTCGAGGAGAAGCCGCCACGTCACCATGATGTCTTCGGTGATATCGAGAACCCGGTGCTCGAACATTGGGCGCACCGTGTGAGCGAGCCAGTCGTTCAGTTCCATCCGCCGGCTCGGGTCTTTGACGACCTCAATGTCAAAGCGGATCTTAGCGAGGGTCACGACACTGACATACATGAGATCGAGTGGGTGCCCGGCGATGAACTGCACTACCTTCGCGTCCGGTCTGGGCCGATGTAACTCGGAGATGACGTTGGTATCGAGGAGCCAACCCTTCACAACTTCACACCGCGAACCGGCGCACGCGTCCCTTACGCCCAATGCGAAGGCCCCGCGCGCGCGGATCCTGCATCGCCTTCACCAGCACCTCGCCGGTCGGCTGGCCTTTCGCGCGCCGATACTCTTCAACCGAGACCACAACCACCTCTTCGCGGCCGTGTACCGTGATCTGCTGCGGCCCTTCGGTTTTCGCCTTGCGCACAACCTCACTGAACCGGGCTTTCGCATCTTGAAGCGCCCACTGTCCGGGAGTGTTTTTGACCTTTGCAGCGGATTCTCGAATTCTAGTCATGGTGACTAGTATATCCCTACGGCGCCGTGAAAAAGTCCTTCACCTTCCCGAAGACACCCTTGTCCTGCAGCGGCGTTTCTCCTTCGAGCTCCGCGTAACGCGCGAGAAGCTCACGCTGCGCGTCGTCGAGCGACGTCGGAATGCGCACGGAAACGTGGACGTAGTGGTCGCCGCGGCCTGGACCCTGCAGGAATTGCACGCCCTTGCCGCGCAGACGGAACACCTGATTCGGCTGCGAACCAGGCGGGATGCGCAGCGGTTCTGCACCGTCGATCGTGGCGGTCTGAAGGTCCGCGCCAAGAGCCGCCTGCGTGAATGAGATAGCCTGCTCGGAATGGATGTCGTAGTCGCGGCGTGTGAAGCTCTCGTGCTCCCTGACGGAGAGGAATACGTACAGATCGCCGGGCGGTCCGCCGTTGAAGCCTGCCTCGCCTTCGCCGGCCACACGTAGTCGGGAACCATCGTCAACGCCGGCCGGTACCTTGACGGAAATCGTCTTCTCTTCGCGTACGCGGCCGGTGCCATCGCAGCCAGCACACGGATCTTTGATGACCTTCCCCGCACCGCCGCACTGTGGGCAGGTCCGGGCCACTGCGAAGAACCCTTGCGAATAGCGCACCTGTCCGCGACCCGCACATCCGGTACACGTGACCGGCTGCGTTCCCGCTTTCGCACCGCTACCGTGGCAGACTGCGCAGGTGGCGACACGTGGCACGTCGATGGTGACGTCCTTGCCAAAGACTGCTTCCTCGAACTCGAGTGTGAGGTCATAGCGGAGGTCGTTCCCCCGCGCGGCGCGGGTCGTGCGCTTGCGGCCGGTTCCGAAGAAATCGCCGAATCCAAACAGGTCGCCCAGGATGTCGCCAAAGTCGGCAAATTGATTCGGGTCGAAGCCCCCGTTTCCACTGACGCCCTGGTGACCGAAGCGATCGTAGCGTGCACGTTTCTCGTCGTCCGAGAGCACGCCATACGCTTCGGCCGCCTCCTTGAACATCTCCTCGGCGGCGGCATCGCCCGGATTCTTGTCCGGATGGTACTTGACCGCCATACGGCGGTAAGCCTTCTTGATGTCGTCGATGGTGGCCGTGCGTGCCAGACCGAGGACCTCGTAATAGTCGCGTTTTTCTGTCGTGGCCATCGTTTACTGGTTTGAGTCGCCCGGGATGTTCATCTTCATCGGGTTGTAGAGCATTACGCTGGTCAGGATGCGGGAGGCCGCCTGAAGTTCGAAGATGGCATCATTGAGACGCTGCTTCTCCTCGGCGGACACCGACTCTTTCGCCTTTGCGATGCACTTCTGGACTTTGTCGCGATCTTCCTCGTTCAGCATCTTGCCGAACTCACGGAAGACCTTGTCGTTTGTGTAGACCATTCCCTCGAGCTTGTTCTGCAACATGCGGATCTCGCGACGCGAGGCGTCGCCACGAGAGTGCTCTGCCGCCTCGTTGACGAGCCGGTCGATCTCGTCCTGCGACAGGCCTCCGGCCGGATTGATCTGCACTCCGGTCGATTGCCCGGTGGCCTGATCGCGCGCCGTGACGCTGACGATGCCGTTGGAGTCGATCGAAAACGTGACCTCGATCTGCGGTACGCCGCGCGGCGCTGCCGGAATACCCACCAGGTCGAACTTTCCGAGCGACTTGTTGTCGCGGGCGAACTCGCGCTCGCCCTGGAGCACATGCACCGTGACCTTGCTCTGATGATCGACGACCGTCGTGAAGATCAGCGAGTTCTTGGTCGGGATCGTGGAGTTCCTCTCGATGACTTTCGTGAACACGCCGCCATGAGTCTCGACGCCGATCGACAACGGCGTGACGTCAAGCAGGATCATGTCCTTGATGTCGCCGCGGAGAATACCGGCCTGCACGGCGGCACCAACCGCGACCACTTCGTCAGGGTTGATATTGCGATTCGGCGCTTTTCCGAACACTTTCTGGACGGCCTCGACGACACGCGGCATGCGGGTCTGGCCGCCGACCAGAACAACTTCGTCGATATCACTCGAGGTAAGGCCGGCTTGTTTCAGCGCGTCATTGACGGGATCGATGGTCCTCTGAATCAGATCCTCAACCATCTTCTCGAACTCGGGACGGGTGAGAACAGTGTTGAGGTGCTTCGGCCCGGTGGCGTCGGTGGAGATGAATGGAAGGGTGATGCGTGATTCGTCAGACACGGAAAGCTCGTGTTTCGCCCGCTCGGCCGC
>JADGQR010000262.1 GCA_017881685.1 Gemmatimonadaceae bacterium | reverse complement strand
GCCTTCGAGCCGCAGGGCGAATGATGGGAGCGGCTTCGCCGGAAACGCTCCGGCGCCGACACTCGCTTCGCTTTCGACAACCGAGGACTGAATTCCGCTTTCGCCCAGTGACGCAGCGAGCGCCTCGCATCGCGCCCTGATCTCGTCCGCAGTGGTCGTGAGCATCGACAACGTCGGGATCTCTCTGATCGCCACGTCGCGATCGCGATAAAGCTCGAGCGTCGCAGTGAGCGCAGCTATCGTCATCTTGTCGACGCGCATCGCCCTCGCAAATGGATCGCGTCGCAGGAGATCGATCGTGTTCTTCTTGCCGAGAATGATCCCCGCCTGTGGTCCGCCGAGGAGCTTGTCACCGCTCATCAGAACGATCGATGCGCCGGCGACGAGCGCGTCGCGAGCGGTCGGCTCACCCGACAGACCAAACTCGCTCAAGTCCACGAGCAGTCCACTGCCCAGGTCGTGAACGACAGGCACGCCATGCTCGGACGCAATTGGCGCAAGCTCGTTGACTTCCACGTCCGCGGTGAATCCGGTCAGAGCGAAATTGCTGCGGTGAATCTTTGCGATTGCGCCTGTTTTAGAGCTGATCGCGCGCGTGTAATCGGCGAGATGAGTTCGGTTCGTCGTGCCGACTTCGACAAGCGTCGCGCCGCTTCGCTGCATGATGTCCGGTACGCGGAAGCTTCCGCCGATTTCCACAAGCTCCCCGCGCGACACGATCACTTCGCGACCGCGCGCCAGTCCGCTGAAAGCGAGAACAAGCGCCGAAGCGCAGTTGTTGACGACTATCGCGTCTTCGGCTCCAGTCAGCTCACGAAGCAGATCGACGCAGTGGACGTACCGTGAGCCGCGCTTCCCCGTTGTGAGATCGTACTCGAGATTGCTGAACCCGGATGCGACTTCGCGAACGGCGTCGATTGCGGAGTCCGCGAGCGGCGCGCGACCAAGGTTTGTGTGGAGTACCACACCTGTCGCGTTGAGAACAGGACGCAATGAGCGTGTCGTCGCCGCGCGGACGTGAGACTCGATTCTCTCCGTCCAATCGGTAATCTCGCCAGTCGCAGCTTCGCGCCGTGCGTCGTCGATTGCCTTTCGCACTGCTGTCACGATAACGGAGCGCGGATTCACCGCAAGCAGCGCCTTCACATCATCAGCCTCGAGAAGGCCGTTGACACTCGGCATTGCTCTCCGTGGGTCGGTCATTTCTTTACGGGCTGCGGCGGCTTGGTGGTCGGCGGCGGAACGTTTACCGGTGGCTTCTTTTCCGCGGTAGGTGCTGGCGGCACGGGCAGGCTGACTTCCTTCTCGCTCGTCTTTGCAACGCCAATGAGATTCTGAACATCGGTGACTCGCACGCGATACGTAATCTTCGGCCGCAGAGGTCGCGTGAGCTTCACGATCAGAGAACGAAGTGGAACAGGGCGTGAAGGCTTTCGCACTGGAGGCCGCGGGGTGATTGTCGGCGTCGGAGCGCCTGCGGCGGCTCGTGTGGGTGCGGTTATGGCGGTATCAGCCGGCGGCGCAGTAACTGAAGCCACGGGTATTATCTCTGTGGAATCGGAGCCACGAATGAGAATCGACGCGGGCGTCGGAAGTGTCTTTACGGAAAGTGGATTGTCGAATACCAGCTCGAGTGTCACCGAGTCTCTCACCGATACCGACGCGAGCCGGGTGCCGACTGAATCGTGAACGAAGGCAAGCAGCTCGATCTTCGCGGTGTCAGTCAAATCGACAATGGCCGAATCGAACGGCTCACGTGGATCTATTCCGTGATTGTGGTTGTCGTCCGAGTATCCAAGCACGCGGTAACGCGCGGGCGGAACGTGACGAAGCGCGAAGTCACCGATCGAGTCGGTGGTGGTGATGTAGACGGTTCCAGTGTCAGTCACGGGTCGAGCTTCGACGAGTCCACGTGCAACCGTGCGTCCTTCAGCCCAGTTGAACAGCGTGCCACCAATCCGGCCGCTTGCGATAGTTGGTCCGGTCGAGAAAACAGTCTCGGCACCGGTATTCCGCGCATTGCCCCTCAGATCACTGAGGCCCGGCAGAAGCTCGATCGTGTAGGTCGTGTTCGGCTTGAATCCACGATGCGGACGCACAGAAATCGAGTGGCGATGCCAGCTCGCCTCCGTCTCGCCATTCCGCGGCGATATGAGAAAAAGCGCGTTCAGACTGGCCGCGCCAGCAGGGCGCTCGTTCACCACTTCATCGAATTCGAAGACCACTTCTCGCGGATTGACTCCCGTCTTTGCGCTGTCTGGCGCGATTCGCACGATCTTCGGAGCCTGCGTATCGACTGGACCTCCCGGCGGCGTGCCCGGCGAGGCGCACGCCGCAAGGGCAAGCACCAGCGTCGCGCATCCCAGATTCTTCAAGAGCCGCAAAGCGATATCACTTTCTGAGTCAGTTGCTCACGTCGCGCAGTCCACTCGATCTGCTTCTGGCGCTCGGCTGCAACAACGTTGGCCGGCGCGCGATCGGTGAAGCCGGGATTGTCAAGTCTTCCTTCGAGTGCCGTCAGCTGATTCTGAAGCTTCTCGAGCTCGGCCTTCGTCTTTCGACATTCCTTTTCCATGTCGATGACGCCGGCAAGCGGAACGACGATCTTCGATCCTGATGACAGGAGAATCGTTGCGCCTGCTTCACTCCCTCCCGTGCCATCGGCCGAGATCTCGCAGCGTGTGATTCGCGAGATGAACTCGCCCTCGTCTGCAAACACCGACTGGTCACGCGATCCATTTGCTCCGGCACTTGTGTCCAGATGCGCGTGGATGCGCTCTCCTGGAGGGAGGGAATAGTCGGCACGAAGCTGACGCACGGCGTTGATCGCTTCGCGAACAAGCTCGAACTCAGGCTCAGCCGCAAACTTCTCGTTTCGTTGCGGCCATGCGGCGCGCCCGACGAAATCGCCCCGATCTTCGGCAGCGATGGGCAAGCGGCGCCAAAGCATGTCCGTGATGAACGGAACGATCGGCTGTAGAAGGCGAAGCGCAGAGTCAAAGCAATGCGCGAGAACTGCTCTCGCAACATCGCTGTCGTCCCCGCCGCCGGCGATCCGCGACTTCGTGCTTTCGAGATACCAGTCGGCAAGCTCGTTCCACACAAACCGGCGTGCGGCTTCAGTGTACTCGCTAAGCCGCAGTCCACTTCGCAGCTCCGATTCCGCCCAGACTCCGTCACGCGGACGCGCGGGCCCAAGCGCCGCGTCACACTCGGCGATCGCTTCGTTGAGACGGTGCAGAATCCAGCGATCCGCGCGTCTCAGACGGTCGGCTGAAATCGCATCGAGAGGTTGAACGGTCTCTTCACCGACGTTGGTGAGAAGGAAGCGGCCGATGTTCCAGAGCTTCGTGACGAAGTTGCGTCCGGGTGCGAACGATTTCTCCAGATCGGTTGGATCGAGCATCACGTCGGCACCCATGCCGAGTCCCGCGATCACAGTGTAGCGAAGCGCGTCGGTGCCGAACAGCGCGCGCACGTCGAGCGGATCGATGCCGTTGCCAAGCGACTTCGACATTTTCACGTGCTTCATATCGCGCACTGTGCCGTGCAGATACACAGTGTGGAACGGAGCTTCGCCCATGAACGCGAATCCGCCCATGATCATTCGCGCGACCCAGAAGAAGAGAATCTCCGGAGCGGTGACGAGATCGTCGGTTGGATAGAACGCCTTGAGGTCGACCGATTCCTTGTTCGGCCATCCCAGCGTCGAGAACGGCCACAGCCATGACGAGAACCACGTGTCGAGAACGTCTTCATCCTGACGCGCTGGTCCGCCGCACTTCGGGCAATTCGCGATGTCGTCGCGACTGACGGTGACTTCCCCGCAAGCATCGCAATACCAGACGGGAATGCGATGGCCCCACCAGAGCTGGCGCGAGATGTTCCAGTCGCGAATGCCTTCGAGCCAGTTCACGTACACGGCTTCCCAGCGCTCCGGAAGAATTCGAATCTTTCGATCGCGAACGGCCTGGAGCGCCGGCTCGGCGAGTGGCTTCATTTTCACGAACCACTGATCAGACAGCCGCGGCTCGACGACCGTGTCGCACCGGTAGCAGTGCCTCACGGCGTGCGTGTGCGACTCGATCTTCACAAGTGCGTTCAGATGCTTGAGCATCTGCACGACGCGCTCGCGCGCTTCAAAACGATCGATGCCGAGGAGCTCAGATGGAACACGCGAGCCTGCATCAACGCCGTTCGCCATCGTTCCTTCCGGCGACAGAATGACAGGCATCGGCAGCTTGTGCCGGGTTCCCATCTCGAAGTCGTTAGCGTCGTGCGCAGGCGTGATCTTCACAGCGCCCGTCCCAAACGCCGGATCGACGCCCTCGGCATCGGCGATGATCGGGATCTCGACGTTCGCGATCGGCAGCGTCAGCGTCTTGCCGATTAGATGCTTGTAACGCTCGTCGTCGGGATGAACGGCGACCGCAACGTCTGCGAGCATTGTCTCGGGACGCGTAGTAGCGATCGTGATGCTGCCGCTTCCGTCAGTCAGCGGATAGCTAACATGATAGAGCGCACCCGTCTCCTCGCTGTGCTCCGCTTCCTCGTCGCTCAGCGATGTCAGGCAGCGCGAACACCAGTGAATGACGCGATGCCCGCGATAGATGAGGCCGCGCTCGTGAAGCTGGACGAATGCTTCGCGAACCGCTTTCGACAGCTCCGGCGAGAGAGTGTATGCCGTGCGAGTCCAATCGCACGACGAGCCGATCGCCTTGAGCTGTTCGAGAATCGTCCCGCCGGTCTCGCTGACGAACCCGGTCGTGCGCGCAACGAACGCGTCGCGTCCGAGATCGAATCGCGTTTTACCTTCGCCTGCAAGCTGCTTTTCGATGACGTTCTGAGTCGCGATTCCGGCGTGGTCGGTTCCCGGCAGCCAGAGCGCTTCGTCGCCGCACATGCGACGCCATCTGATGATGACGTCCTGAACGGTATTGTTGAGACCATGGCCCATGTGCAGAACCGCCGTCACGTTGGGCGGCGGCATCACGATCACGAAGGGCTTGCGGTCACCCCCGTTTCGTCGTGATCGGCTGGGATCGGCAGTGAAAATTCCGGCATCCAGCCATTCCTTATATAAAGCTGCTTCGCTGGATGCCGGATCGTACTGCGGCGGTAGCTCGGTCTGCGCGGGTGTCTGCGTCATCTCTTCGCGCAAGTTAACCGCGGCATTTTCCCCGTGTAAGACCGAGGGCCGCGCCTGCGCGAAGAGATCGCGACCTGCTC
>JADGQR010000261.1 GCA_017881685.1 Gemmatimonadaceae bacterium | reverse complement strand
CCGGCCGCTGCCGGGGAACGTGCCGATAACCGGGATGCGGTTGTTGACCGACGTGTGTGTGGGACGACCCTCCGTGCGAGGATCGCAATTATCGCCATCCACTCCACCGCCACGAATCACAACCGTAAAGATTCCGCCGAGGATGCTGCCGATGCCGCTGCCGCCGGCGCGACCTTCACGATCGCCTCCGCCAGTCGTCGTTGCGACGGGCTGAGGACGCGGGCTTGGAAGCGGTGCCGGATCGACCGGAGCGGGCGTAACCTCTACCGGCTGGGGCGCGACGTCCGTGCTCACGTCCGCTCTCTGAACTTCCACTGCGGCAGGTGGCGCCTTCGGAGCGGCGCGATGCTTCACGGCTCGCTGCGAGGAAGCAATCTGACGGGGCGCGGGAGGAGTGGTCCGCTCGATTGCGGATACAACCTGACTCCCGGGCGCCTGATGCGAAGTGGCAAGGTCGATCGTGTTCGACGCCGACGCTGCATTAAGATCCTTCTTGAGATCGTCACTCATCTTCGCATCTTTGCTGTTGCATGCGGCAACGACCAACAGGCCGGCTATTGTGGCCAGGCTGACTAATTTGCGCACTTGATCCTCCATTTCCTGCTTCATGCGGTCATCCGGGTTCGTGATGGACTCGGGCCGCTGAAATTGTATACCCTAAAGAGCAACGGCTGAGCCATTGCACTTTCCCCCTTGAAGAGCCCGAAACAGGATAGTTCTGTCCTAAAAAGGTGACAATTTTGTCTCAATGGGGAGACAGCATGGCCTCGGCGAAAAACAGAATTATTGCCTTTGTACCTGGAGCCGCCGCATTCGCTCAGTTCACGTGCGGGCCCGATACCCCACGCCCCGTGCCAGCGGCGCAGCGCAAAGCCATAACTGATTCACTTCGTCATCTCGTCACCAATACATACGATCTGTCGAAGCCGGATGTTGTAGCGAGGCTGACGAGCCTCTATCCGACCAAAGGACCTGTCTACTCGACGAGCAGCGGACACGTCTCGACCACGCGCGCCGAGCTTCAAACTCAAATCGCCCCTGATTCCGAGCCGCCCCTTGATCCCTGTTTCGGCCGGCCGGGTGAGATTACTCTCCCGTGCCGCTCGGCTCGATCGACCTGTTCAGGTCCTCGTTGAGCTGAGCATCACCGCTGATGATCGAGCGCCAGGAAATCTCATTTCCCTTCCTGAAACCCTTCTTCGTGACCTTGATCCCGTCAGGAGAGATCGACGCGATGTACGACTGCCCGTCGAGCTCGATCTCGCGCTTCAGAACCTTATCGAGTTTCGTAGCCATTGAATTCCTCTGCTGGGGGGTTCATTAATCCAGAGTCCCGCGTATCCGACCAATCTCGCATCACTCTGTTTCCATGGAAAGGATGACTGAAGATTCAAACCTGACCCAAAGTTATCTCGTCTATGAATTCGAGCGCCACGCATATCCGCTGACAGGCGATACATTTTCAATCGGGCGTGACGCAGGAAGCCGCATCGTCATTCGCGAGCCGTCGGTTTCTAGGACTCATGCGGAGGTTCGCCCGGAAGGCGATCACTACGTGTTACACGCGAACGGGCCCACTGGCACTCGTCTGAACGGGGTTCACGTGACCGGCCCCGAGCAGCTGACTGATGGAGACAAAATCGAGATTGGATCTGCCGAGCTCACATTTCGCCGTGGACGACTTCCGCTGGGAGTCTCCGTCGTAGATTTGTCGAGCGCGGCAGGGCACGACCCCGATGCGATGACGAAGCGATCCACGATTACCAACCCGATCCTGGCTCCCTCCCCCACGGGAGCCGAGAAGAAGAAGAAGAAGAGCTTCCCCACTACTCTGATTCTTCTGGTAGTCCTTCTCATCGTCGCGGGATACTTTTTTCTGATGCGCCGGTAGCCGAAACCGGCGGCCCGGAAGCTCTCGAGCCGCGATGATCGGTCCGCCCCGGATTTCAGGAATCCGGGGTTTTTTGTGGCGGTATCAACAGAATTGCCTTTCCGGACGTATTTGGGGATGAACTCAAGCTCAATGTGTATCAAGCTCCAACGCTACTCGGCCGGTTTCGCTGCATTGATTCCGGCCGTCGCTATTGCCTGCGCAACAAATCTCTCCCAGGTGGACGGTGTTCCAGCCGTCGCGCCTTCCGCGAGCGCGCCCTGGACCGCACCGCACCAGGCGCTGAAGCCTGAAGCGCCCGTCGAGAAGTCGCAGCCGACCGTAATACCCGCCGATATCGCACAAAGAATTCAGCAGCTCACTCTCACCGATGTCGTTGACCTCGCGCTGCGCAACAATCCGGCGACGCGCGCCTCGTGGGCTCAGGCACGAGCGGCCGCCGATGTACTGGGCGCAACCCGCGGTGACTACTTCCCGACAATCACTGGCTCAGTCGACGCAAGCCGGTCCCATTCGCCTGTCACCGCGGGACGTTCGACGAGTGACAGAAGCCAGTATGGACCGGCGATTGCGCTCAACTATCTCCTGTTCGACTTCGGCGGTCGCTCCGGGTCCGTCGAGACTGCCCGCCAGAATCTTTTTGCAGCCGACCTGAGTCACAACCAGACGCTTCAAAACGTCGTTCTTCAGGCCGAGACTGCCTTCTTCTCGTACTCGGCGACAGCAGCGTTGCTTGCCGCAGAGCGTTCAGCGATAGCAGAGGCGCAGGCAAACCTCACGTCTGCCCAGCAGAGGAACAAGGTTGGACTCGCAACGATCGCCGATGTTCTTCAGGCGCAGACGGCGTATTCGCAGGAGCAGCTCAACCTCGAAACGATCCAGGGAAATCTTCAGGCAGCACGAGGATCGCTCGCATCGGCGCTTGGTCTTCCCGCGAATCTCCCGTTCGATCTTCAGCCGATGCCTCCGGCGATTCCCGTCGGACTGATTTCCCAGAGCGTCGACAGCGTCATCAACGACGCACTCAGGAATCGACCCGATCTCGCTGCAGCGCGTGCGCAGGCAGCTGCTGCTGGCGCCCAGATAAGAGTCGCAAAGTCCGCCGAGCTTCCTTCGCTGTCGCTCGGCAGCAATGCATCGCGTACTACGTTTTCGCCGACTGGCGCGAGCGGACCGTCGTACAGCCTCAGTCTTGGATTGTCGATTCCGATCTTCAACGGCCTGTCGCACCAGTACGACGTTGGTGCGGCGCAGGCTCGTGCCGATGCGATTACCGCGTTGGCCGACCAGACGCGACAGAATGTCATAACGCAGGTTTTCGTCTCGTACTACGCTCTTCAAACGTCGGAGCAGCGAGTTGCAACTTCCGACGATCTCCTGGCGAGCGCACAACAGTCGGCGCAGGTTGCGGCGGGACGCTACCGCGAAGGCGTCGGCAGCATTCTCGATCTGTTGACTGCTCAGAGCGCGCTCGCAAATGCTCGCGCCCAGCAGGTTCAGTCTCGCTGGCAGTGGTACACTGCTCTCGCACAGCTGGCTCGCGATGCAGGTGTATTGAGCATTCGCGGCGAGACACCATTCACCTTCTCGGCCGATTCGT
>JADGQR010000260.1 GCA_017881685.1 Gemmatimonadaceae bacterium | reverse complement strand
GTGATGGAAGTCGAGGCGAGGTCGGTGAGAAAGAAAATGAAGGACAAGGCATTCGCGCGTGGTGTCAGCCGGGACGATGTCATTAATGGAGCAACCGAGCTTGGCGTTGATCTGGACGAGCACATTGCATTCGTGATCTCGGCGATGCAGGCAGTTGCTCCGTCGCTCGGCCTCGCGGGGTCGGAACAGCAGTAACTACAGAACAGCGGTAACTGCTGCTCTAGACGGCGAAATGTTCTCTGTTGGTCGCGCTAATCACCACACAACTTCGGCATTACCGTAGTTCCGCAGTCCCGTCCTGATTCCCCACCGAAGCCGATTGAGCGAATCGCGGAGCGCGCGGGAACTCAAAGCGCAAACTCAGCTCGACGCGGCGCGCCGGCGTTGTATCAGCGCGGCTGACGCCCCACACGACTTAGAACTAAGCAGGGCGGAAAACCAGGAAGAGAGGAGAAACTCGGCGCGAAGGGAGGGAGCTGCGGTCTCGCCTTGGGCAACGTGCGCAGCAGCGAGGAGACCGGCGGCTTTGAGCGCGAGCTTTCTGGAAGAAAGCGAGCCGCTCAGCCGGGCTCCGTAGACTGCGAGCATGAGTTGTCCAGGGCGAGACCGCAGCGACCGACCGGCGAGAGATGTTTCCGTATCTCTGCGCTTTGTTTCTGCCGTACCGTTACTCCGCGGTCAAAGAGCGGAAATCAGTCCATGACGAATTCGCGACGGAAAGCCACGTCGAACGAGAACGTCTTTCGCTTCGTCTTGGCCTCCATCACACCAGCGATGCGCTCGAGCCGCGCAGGTATCGCCATGATCTTTTCCTGCGCCTTGCGGCCCGCATCGTTCAGACCCTCGAGCGTGTCGATCGCCCAGAACCTGATCTGCTCCTCGACGATCTTGAGGTAATCGCGCGGACCGTAGATTCCCGCCCTTCTCACGACATCGGCAAGCTCGCGGAAGTGCGGCATGTTCACGCCAGGCATGTCGATCGCCGGCATGAGCTTCGCCGCCGACTCGAGCGCCTGGTTCGGATCGCGAGCCAGCACTTCCTTGAAGACAGTGCGATAGAAGGTGTAGTGCCGGGCTTCTTCCTTCGCCACGTTCGCCAGCACTTCCCCGATTAACGGCTCATACTGAGACGCCAGCTTACCCGTATTCGCGTGCGATACCTGCGTCGCACGCTCCTGAAGCGACGTGTAGACAAAAACGCGATAGGGATCGCGATCCCAATCCGGTGAAAAGCCGGCACGCAGATAATCGAACTGCATTTTCTCGACAACAACCCGGTCGAACACCTGCGCATCCCTTGTATAGTCGTGCAGAATCACACCATGTCGGTCTTCTTCCGCCGTCCACATATTCGTCCAATGCATCCAGTGACTCTCGTTCCCGAGATAGACGGCAAGGATTCGATGGAAGTGAGGAAGACCTTCTTCTGTAAGAAGGTTCAGGGCAAGCGCCACACGCGCGGGACCGCTGATGCCCTCGGCGCGTTTTCTGAGCTCGCGGATATGATGATCCGGATCGGTATCGGGAGCCGGATCAAGAATCTCCGAGGGCATCCATAGAACACGCTTCGCTTCGTGCTGGGCCATGAGATCGGCGACAACACCTTCGAGATCGGCAAGGACCTCGATTTTCGAATGCATGTCAGCGTCAGCGGAATTCAGAGTCACGTCGGGTTTTGGGGCTCGAGTTCAGGCATTGAGTGCCGTGCTGCCAGGATAAGCAGCACCCAGAATAACATATCTCGGCTCGAAAAAAATGCATTAACTGCGCCGTTTTGCCCCGTCAGGTCTTCCCCGACGCAGAATACGTTTCGCCGAGCCTGGTCGCGAGACTGGCTAAGTACTTGTCCAACGTAGCTGTATGACCAATCACGTACTTCGATACAAACCGGAAAATCGGATTGTAAACTTCGCCATTCTCGGTGATCGTGATTCGGCTTCCGGTGCCGTCCGGCATGATCCGGTAGTCCCAGCTTCCGCCGAACGGAATGTCCCGGTCGGTAATAACTGTCACAAAGTGCGAAGGCGCGCCGGCAGTCGCCGCTTCATAAGAGAGCCTGTTCCCTTTCGGTGAAACCTCTCGCCATGCGATCTTGCCCTCGTCACCCGATAGCATCTCGATCGACGCAACGTCCGACCTCCATTGAGGATACGATTGCACGTCGGTGACGATCGACCAGACCTTGTCCGGCGAAGCCGAGAAATGCGCGGAACGTTGAGCGACATGATTCTGCGGAAGCGCCATCCCTGCGATTGTCACGACCAGAACGATTGCTGCAAGTACTCCAACCGTCCTAAGCAGCCACTTCATTCAGCCTCCGCAGTCAGACTATAGGGGCGCATTCCGCTGCAAGCTCGGTCACTTCATCCATCGTGCGCTCGATCTGCCTCCGGTGTCGCTCCTCATGCTGCGCGACAAACAACGCCCACTGGGCGACATCCAGATCCCCAAATGACGCGTGCGGACGTTTGACCTTGCCCATGTCGAAGGCATCTCCGGCAATCAATGCATCCCGCAGCCGCGTGCGCGAATCGCGCAGGGTCCCGAGCGACTCATCGATCGGTCTTCCTTCTGGCGGCATGACTGCCTTCGGAGCTTGCTTCCTGACCGGAGGCTCGACAACCGAGTGTTCATCGAGACTCGACATCACTGATTCGTCGGTCGTTGCCGGACCCACGTCATTTTCCTTCGCCCACTCGACAGCATCGGCGACGAGCCTCGAAATCCGCTCTTCGACGATCGCCAGATGAGCGACAATCTCCTCTACGGACCAGGAATCGCCGCGAGGCCTCACTCCGGCAAACGTCGGATTTATTTCACGGACCGTCGCGAGAAGGCGCTCGCGCGTCGAGTCCATGTAAGTGAAAAGCTCAGACAGCCGTTGTTGCATCGTCACTCACCTGCTCGATGATCGAAAGAATCTCCGACGCGATTGCCGCGCCGCGGTCGCGGGCATACCACGCCCTTATTAGACGATACCGGTCGGGCTTGGGGAGCGCGAGACCCTCATCGACAACCCATGCCTGAAGATCGTTCGGCCGCGGACCCCACCAGCCGATCTCGTTGAACTCCTCATCGAAGACAATGACTACGGGAATCGACTTCGACGTTCCCGTGAGATGCGCACTCATTAGATCGGGATTGTCGTCTCGTCCAAGTATCCGGAGCTCTATCCCGGGATGCGAATCCGCGAGACGAGCGACGTACGGCAGGATATTCACCGAATCACCGCACCAGTCCTCGTTCAAGGCCATCAAGTGAAACTGCCCTCTCACCTCACACAGACGTGCAGCGATATCCGGGGTTATAGCAGCCTTCTTGAAGAGGGCATCCCACAACGCTGCATTGTCCTTTGGCCGAGTGAGCAGCTCGGAAAACGTCGAGCCTGCGAAGAAGCGCTCGCGAAGGGTTGGTATTACAGATTCATCCACGTCTCATGTCCACATGCCAGATGTCATCTTCGAGGTACGGATCGGTAACCCTGCGAAATTCGAACCGTTCGTAAAATCGCTCGAGATACATCTGCGCAGCGATTCTGATCTCGCTGCCCCACTTCTTCTCCTCGATCAGCCGAATTCCTTCGACCATGAGCAGATTTCCGAGTCCGGTCCCCCGCACATCCGGATGCGTCGCTACGCGACCGATCGACGCCTCCGCGTACTTCACTCGGGGCGGAAAGATTCGAGCGTATGCGACCAGGCGCCGCCAGCCGTCGCCTTCCCTCCAACCGAAAACGTGGTGAGCCTTCTGGTCTACGCCGTCCGCGTCGAGATACGGGCAATTCTGCTCGACGACGAACACTTTCTGCCGCAGCACCATCGCCGCGTAAAGATCCTCCGGAGAGAGATCCTGAAACGCGGTGCACTGCCACCTGATCGATTGTTCTGTCGAGGGAGAAGATTCAGTCATTTTGATTCGAGATTAGTCGGCAGGTCAATATATGCCGCCCTCCACAAGGAGGTACTTACCCCTGCGCCGCGGGGACAGAATATTCTTCCCCAGAGAAGACTCACAGAAGACTCACAGAAGACTTCCGCCCCGACTCAGGCGCATCAAATGGCGTTACCTCGTCACCTCTCCCGGCTGCTTCCTGTTGCTGTTTGTCTCGGGCTCGCTGCGTGCGCGTCGGCGGCGACAATCGGAACTCGTTCCTCGTACGACACGATGGACACGAATGATCCCGGACGGCCCCTCGATCTGGCAATGGGTCTCCAGCGCGATCCCGCACTCGCTGCAGTCGTGTCCGACATCTCGGCGACCCGCATCAGGGAAACGGATTCGATGCTCGTCACGTTCGGCACCAGACACACGATGGCCGACACGATGTCGACAACGAGAGGCATCGGCGCTGCGCGGTTGTCGGACCAGCTCGACGATCTGTGGGCCGGAGTGAGAGCCATCGGCGCGGACGGTCACCGGTCTCTGACCGTGTCAGTCCCGCCACCAACCTTCGTAACCCGCTGAAAACCGCGCGCGGAGTTTCTTCGCAAAGTGTGAGCGGCAGTCAACTGCCGCTGGTCGGACGCGACGGTGAGATGCAGCTCCTCGCGTCACTTCTGCATGACGCGCGCAAGGGTGCCGGGAAAACTCTCATCGTTTCCGGAGAAGGCGGAGTCGGCAAGACAAGAATTCTCACGGAAGCCGCTGCTAAGGCGCGACAGGACGGCTGGAACGTAGTAACCGGCCGCGCTTACACGGTCGAGACAGGCATTCCGTACGCCCTTTTTTCTGACGCGCTTCTTCCATTCATGAAGAGTCTCGAGCCCGGCGCACTAGCCGTTCTCACACGCGGTGGAACGGCCGAGCTCTCGTATTTATTCCCGGCGCTCGGCTCTTCAGGAGATCGTGAACGCGCCGGCGCCGGCATGGACGCCTCGGATTTCAAGGCTCGTCTGCTCTGGAATTTTTCCCAATTCCTCGGCCGACTCGCGGCGAAACAACCGCTCTGCCTCGTTCTCGAGAATCTTCAGTGGGCTGACGCGTCGTCACTCGAGCTTCTGCATTTCGTTGCGAGACAGATTCCATCGCACCCGATCGCTCTGCTTGTCTCATACAACTCGGCGGAGCGTGACACAAATCCCGTCCTTCGCAGCACCGAACAATCGCTGGTCAAGCTTGGCGTCGCGGAGCAAGTCCGCGTTGAACCGTTGTCGCACGCGGACGTGGCAGCCGTCATAAACAAGATGTTCGGAGTCGACACATCGAGCATCACTCAGTTCACCGCACTTCTATATGGTTGGACGCGTGGTAACGCGTTCTTTATCGAAGAAACGCTCAAGTGGCTCGTCGAGTCGAAGGTGCTTCACCAGCAGGACGGACGCTGGGTGGGCTGGGAGGTCGAATCGCTCCAGCTTCCCCCGAACGTGCGCGATGCGGTCGAATCGAGAATCGACCGCCTGTCACCCCAGGCAAGAGATTTGGCCAACCTTGCAGCAGTAGTCGGGACGCATCTGACGTTCGACCAGATTGCAGCAATATCGCCTCTCCGCGAAAACGATCTCGCGGACTCACTCGATGAGCTTGTAACACAGCGCGTTTTCTCCGAGAGCGCGCCGGGCGAGCCACCGGCCTACGACTTCGCGCATCCAATTCTCCAGCAGGTCGCTTATTCCTCACTCGGCACAGCTCGCGCTCGAATGCTGCACGCCAGTGTGGCCGAAGCGCTCGAGAGCTATTACGGAAAGCGCGCGACCGAGCATGCTGGTGAGTTGGCGTTCCACTTTACTCAGTCGCAAACGCTCGCTCCAAAAGCTGTGATGTATCTCAGCGAAGCAGGACGCATCGCTCTTCGGACGTACGCGAATCGCGAAGCCGCAATGTTTCTCTCGTCGGCACTCGAGCAGCTCGACGAGTCCGAAGACGGCGGCGACCGCGACGAGATTCTCGTCGACCTCGCGCGTGCAAAGCAGCGACTCGGCGAATACGACGAAGCGCTCGTTCTCTGGGAGCAGGCACGGCAGAGAGCACGAGCGTCAGAGGATTTCTCGACTCTCGCGATGATCGACAATCGAATGGGCCTGGCCTGCTTCTGGAGCGGGCGATTCGAGGAAGCACTCGATCATTACGCCGAGGGTCTGCAGGCAGGAGAAGCCGTCTCCGATCTCGCAATTGTTGCGCGGCTTCACCTCGCGAAAGGCGGCTGCCTTCAGGAAATGGGACGGCTCGACGCCGCAAAAGCCGAAGTCGAGCGGGCGCTAATGGTGGCGGAACAGACCGGCAGCGACTCACTGCTGGCGCGCGCGCACCGTGCGCTTCTGCTGATGTACGCGTGGACCGGACCTTTCAGCGTAGCGCTCGATCATGGCGAAAAGGCAGTCAAGTACGCTGAGTCCGCACACGAAGCGATGCTCGAATGGACAGCGCATTGGGGAATGGCGCTGCTCGGAGGACTGACGGCGAATGGTCCCGAGCTTCTTCACCATATCCACGAATGCCAGCGCCTGGAGGAGCAGCTAAGGTCCCCGCTGCTGCCATTGCTCACGGCAGAGCTTTCGATTCAGTACGCGTCAAGCATCGGTGAATGGGACTCCGGCATCGCGACGGGCGAGCGCACGATCGCACTCGCCAGAACGTTGAGGCAGAAAACGCTTCTTCCGCGACTGCTCGTCTGGACCGGCCTCATTCATCTCTGGCGGGCCGAGCTGGAGAAGGCGCGCGCGTATTTCGATGAAGCATGGGAGCTCTCTGGTGCGGGAACCGCGACTGCCGAGCGGCTCGATGTAACCACAGTGGTTCCCGCGCACATGGCGCTCGCGTCCTATCATCTCGAGACAGACAATTCTCCAGAAGCGATCCGCATCGGTGAAGCCGGACTCGCACTCGCCGACAAGCTCGGCTACGTCGCATGGTCGCTGCAATGGATACTTCCCGTCGTTGGCGAAGCCGCACTCTGGATCCGCGATTTTGAAAGAGCTGAGCTGCACTCGAAGAGAATGCGACGTGACGCGGAAAGGCTCGGACACAAGCTCGGGCTCGCGATGGCCGATGCATGCGACGGAATGCTGCTGGTATTTCGTGACAGAAACTGGAAGGACGCGATTCCTCTGTTGCGTGGATCGATTGAACGTCTGGAGGCACTGCCGATGCCCGACCAGGCCTCGCGTGTCCGGCGGGTTCTGGCCGGTGCGCTGAGAGACAGTGGCGACAGGGAAGCCGCGATGCGCGAGTTCCGAAAGGCGCACGAAGTTTTTGCCAAACTCGGTGCTCAAGGCGAGCTTGACGCGGTGCGGGAAGAAATCCGCCAGCTGGGCGCGAGACCGCCGAGCCGTACCGTCGCCACCGGGATGGCGGGCCTTACGGGTCGCGAGCTCGAGATCGCGCGCATGGTCTCCCAACGAAAGTCCAACAAGGACATCGGCACGGCGCTCGATATCTCAGCGCGAACAGTGAGCACTCACCTGTCGAATATCTTCGGAAAGGTGGGCGTTGCTTCGAGAGGCGAACTGGCCGACTTCGTACGTGCAAATTCTCTGGACGGCGACTGACTACGTAACCATACGTATGGGATTGGGTAACGGAATCTGGCAGAATGCAGCGTCGCAAATGCTGCCACACTTTCGTCGGAGACCACATGTCAAAAAGCAGCCGTCGTTTTCCGTTCGCTCACGCGCTGAGCAACCTGCTTCGCCTGATTCTGGCGGCCGCGATGATGATGATATCGGGTCGCGTCGTACGCGCGCAAAGCGGCGGTATCACCGAAGGATCGAGGGTTCAGATATCCGCAGCCGGCGCGAAGAGAGTGACAGGCATCGTGAGATCTGTGACCGCCGACTCGACGACACTGTTTGTTGACGGAAGCGGTGGCATACGCAGGTTTGCTCAGAAGGATATCACGAGCCTTCGTATGAGCATGGGAAGAAGCTCTTCCGAAGGGGCAAAGAAGGGAGCCATGTGGGGTGGAGCGATCGGAGCTGCGTTCGGCGTCGCTATCGTCGCCCTGGTGGAGCTCGACCCGAACGCCAATAACAAGAATGGCCTCTTTGCATATGCCGCGCAGTCGGCTCTTGGCGGGATTATCTGGGGCGCGGGAATCGGAGCTTTCACCAAGGCCGAGAAATGGGAAAGTGTTCCTGTGCACGCAGGCATGAGTGCGTCATCAGGCGGCGTAGGGCTGTCGTTCGCCTTCAGTCCGTCCTTCCTGCATTGATCCGCGCAACGAACGCTCGCCGGGCCACCAGTTCCACCGCCCGGCGAGCCTGAACAGAGCCGGCCCGATCGCGACTCTGACAACGGTTGCATCCACGAGAACTGCGGCCGCGAGCGCGAACCCGAGAATTTTTACAATCACGAAGTCGCCGAGTGTGAAGCCTGCGAACACAACGATCATTATCGCCGCCGCGCTCGTGATCAGACCGCCGGTTCTCGCAAGTCCTTCAGCAATCGCTTCGCTGTCATTCGCGCCGTTGCGCCTGGCTTCGGCAATTCTTGCGACGAGAAAGACTTCGTAATCCATGCTCAGGCCGAAGACGACGCAGAATACCATGAGAGGAATCGCACTGAATGTCCCGTCGAGCGGAGCAGTCATGCCGAGCAGATGGATGCCGATTCCGTCCTGAAAGACGAGGACGACTGCGCCGAACGCCGCAGCGACCGATACCAGATTGAGCGCGACGGCTTTGAGAGCAATGAGTACGGATCGGAATCCGACGAACAGCGCGACCATCGTGACGATCACTACGGCGAACACGACGTTCCAGAATCGTCCGGACGTTGCATCGGCGTAATCCACGTTGAGAGCCGGAAGGCCGCCGACATACAGCTTCGTTCCGGGTAGCCCCGTGAGGGATCCCGCAGGCGTGCTTCGGATTTCGCGAACGAGAGCCATCGCTCCGTTCTGAGAAGCTGCCTCGGTCGGCATCAGCTCGATCAGCGCGGAACGCCCATCGTTGCTGGCAAGCGCGCTTCTGACCGATGCAGGCATCATCGAGAGCACCTGAAGATTCGGCGCGACGAGCCCGGTAGCAGCAGGAAGAGATCTCACACGGGCGACCCGCGGGTCCTTTGCCAGATTGTCACTCGCCTGCTTCAGCGCTTGCCACCCCGAGGGCGAATCCCACGGACTGCCAGCCGGAAGCTCGACGACAATACGAATCGCGTTGACTATCCCGCTCCGCTGCGATTCGCGCAAAATGCGAAGACCGACAGCCGATTCCATCTTCGGCGGAAGCCAGTCGCCGCGCGGAAGCTCGGTCTTAAGTCGCGTCGCCTGAAGAGCGAGTGCCGCGAGTGGAACTCCTGCAACCAGAAGAACGATTCCAGGATGAGCGCAGACGAAGTTGCCCCACCTCCGCCACCGATCCGAGCCAGCGGCAGTCTGACTCTTACGAATGCTGAGCCAGTTAACTCGCGTCCCGAGCATCGCAAGCAAAGCCGGCAATAGCGTCGTCGCGAGCAGCACTGCCATCACGATGACGAGAAGTCCTCCAACCGCGAGCGACCTCAGCTCGTTGACGGGAATGCCCAAAAGGGCCGCGAATCCAATGCAAACGCTCGCTCCGGACAGAACGATAGTATGCCCCGCATGATCGCCAGCGTCGATCGCCGCATCCCTCGGCGACAATCCTGCCGACAGTCCTTCGCGAAAACGACCGACAACGAGCAGCGCGTAATCGATACCAAGCCCGAGGCCGAGCATGGTCACGACATTCTGGAGGAGAATCGACAGCGGCCACCTCGCGGTGATCGCGACAGCGGCGCCAAGCGCGAGGGAGATCGCGAATCCGCCGGCGATTAGCGGGAGAAACGACGCGGCGACAGCCCCGAATGCGACGACGAGAAGAATGAGTGTGATCGGCATCACCCGTCGTTCAGCGCT
>JADGQR010000040.1 GCA_017881685.1 Gemmatimonadaceae bacterium | reverse complement strand
ATTCGCGAAGCGTCGTGCACAGGAACCAGGCAAGCCACACGCTCTCGCCTTTGCCATCCACTCCGACGCGGTTCATTCCGTCGTTCCAGTCGCCGCCGCCGATCAGCGGAAGTCCATGAACACCCTTCGTGCATGCTCGCCTGAGCGCGTGAACAGCATGATCGTAGACCGTCGCCGTTCGCGTTGAGACGTCCGGCACGTCGTATATCTCGTCCTCATCGGACTCTAGCTGTCGCAGCTTCACGTACGGCGTCACTTCATCGAGCACGGATGTGTCATCAGTCACCCTGATGTAGTGATTGAGAACGTAGGCAAGCCAGATCAGGTCATCGGCAAACCGCGTGCGGACGCCTCGGCCGCTATCGGGATGCCACCAGTGCTGGACATCTCCTTCCTCGAACTGCCTCGATGCCGCGAACACGATATGATCGCGCGCCAGCTTGGGCTCGGCGTAAACGAACGCCATTGAATCCTGAAGCTGGTCGCGGAATCCGTACGCGCCGCTGGACTGGTAGAGCGCGATGCGGCCCCACATGCGGCACGACAATGCCTGATAAAGGGCCCACCGGTTGGCGATGAGGTCGAACGTTGGCTCCGGCGTCCTGATCTTGATCGTATCGAGACGCTTGCTCCATGCGGCTACCGACCGATCGAGCTCGGCCCTTGCTTTACCGGGTTGCCTGTAACGACTGACAAGTGAAAGAGCTTCTTCCCTGCCCTCCGCCGAACCGAGAAGAAGGGAAATGTCGCGGGTTTCGCCCGGTGCGAGAGAAATCCGGATCTGCAACGCGGAGCATGGCTCCGGATCGCCAGTTTTATTCGTATCTAACTGTTCGCGAACACCGGCCGGAGACGCCAGCGATCCATTGCGTCCGATGAAGCTTCGACGATTCGTAGTGAATCCAGCCAGATCCTCGCTGACTGTCGAGAACGCAACCTGATCGGCGTAGTCGAAATCGAAAGTGTTCGACGCGAGCACGGTGCTCCTGTCGGGCAGCGCTTCAACCCGGACATGCCCCTGAGTTCGCTCGCGGTCGGTGCCAAGCAACCAGTCGACGTAGCTGGTGATCGTGAGATTCCTTTGCCGCGTTCCCGAATTGGAGATCGACAGCACCTGAATCTTCACCGGATCGGACGCCGCCATTCCGGCACGAAGACTCGTCGCTATCTCATTGTGCGTGTGCTCGAAGGTCGTGTAACCGGCACCATGACGCGCGACGTAGGGCGTGGCTTCGCGAATCGGCGCAGGAGTGGCGGTCCACAGGGCGCCGGTTTCGTCGTCCTGGAGATATATGCACTCGCCGGGCGGATCTGAAACGGGGTCGTTCTCCCACGGCGTGAGACGGAAGAAGCTGCTGTTGACAGCCCACGTGACTCCAAATCCACTCTCGCTGGACATGAAGCCCGCCGACGGATTCGCTATGACATTCGTCCACGGTGTCGGCGGAAGATTTTCGCCATCGAGCCGGATTTCGTACTCGCCGGCGGCGTTGAAACCGCCGATACCGTTGAAGCAGGCGAGGTCGCCGGGTTTGCGGAGCGAATTATCAGACATCGGCGATCTCGGCCAGCGTCTGACGATCGCAGTCGATTTGAAGTCGGGCCGTGCCTCTCAAGGCATTGGTTTGTCGGGCACTCAGCGTCGCTGAGTCGAGAACGAACACGCCGTCTGCTTTCTCGAATTTCTCATCCGGGCTTCTCTCGAGAATCAGCGACTCGATCTCCTTCTTCAGATCTCCGCACTGCAAAGGATCCTCGCAGACGAAAACGAGATCAGCGGCAACGCCTTTCGTACGCCAGTAACTGTGCAGCGCGACGACTTCGGCGATTCGCCTTACACCTTCGGGCGCAGCAATCGTGGCAAGGAGAATCGGCCATTCTCCGGTCAGTCCCAGTGCGATCAAGTCTCTTCGGTCGAATTGAACTGCCTCACCAATCCCGCCGTTCTCGGCCGTTGCACCGTAAAGAAGAAATCCGGCGAGGTTCTGAAAAAGCGCTTCGCCGCCCGCGTTGCGTAATGACTTGTCGCTCTCGGGCGATTCCTCGTTCAAGAGCTTGTTCGCCGCGTCGAGCTCGCTGAATTCCCTCGCGCGCTCCAGGGCCTCGTCGCGCGTGTCGGCGTAGAACGTCGTGAAGATCGCCGTCGCCGATTGCCCTGCCGGAATTGTCAACTTCGTCCTTAGAGCAAGAACAGGGTCGAGCACTGCTCCGACCGTGCCGGACAAATCGCCGGAGTTATCGATAGCGACTGGATTTCGCGCGGATCGTCCGCGGCCGATGAAGATCGAGCGATCAGTTTCGCAGCTCAACGGTCCTGCGCTTTTCTCTACCGCGATCGTGTGGCCGCACCACACCGGCTTATGAATCGCTGCCCGAGGACGGCGCATTGCGAGTATCGAATGACTCTCCGGAAGCCATTCAGTCTGGACGAAAAGATTTCCGAAAGCACGATGCCCGCGATCTGAGAGAATCGAGGCGAGGACTACTTCCTGATATGAGGTGACTTCGATCTCCGCAGCGTCGCTCGAGCGGTTGGTGACCGTAACGCGACGTGCTTCCGCAGCAGCTTCCGGGACGACGACTATCTCGGTGCGTGTCTCGAAGTCTCCATCGCGACGATCGAAGGTGACAGCATCAGCGTCGAACGACACTCGATACCATAGAGTATCGGCACACACCGGCTGGTGAGTTGCCGACCAGACCCTGCCCGAGCGAAGGTCCTTCAGGTAGCACCACTGCCCGTAATCGTCGCGGGTGGCGTCGATTCTCCACCGATTTATGGCGATGCCGCCATAGCGGCTTATGCCCCCGCCGCCGTTGCTGACGAGTGTCGTGAACGGGGAGGCCCCGAGGAGCGCAACCCGGGGCAAAGGGGTGTTGGCCGTATCAAATGTTCGGGCCGAGGAAGTTGTAGTAACTGATCGCTCCCAGGGAATTGGATCTATCGGTCTCAAAAGCCAGGCCTGAAAAATTCTTCTTACGCGCCCCGATGTAAACGATTACATTTTTGGCTGTCCGTCAACCCGTGGGGCGATGGCAACCATAAAGGACGTTGCTCGCGAGGCCTCTGTGTCCATTGCTACAGTCTCACGCGTCTTCAATGGCGCGGCTGTGGTACGACCGGAAACCGCGAAACGAATCAGGGAAGTCGCCACCCGACTCCGGTATGCACCCCATACCGGCGCGCGCAGCCTGATCACCAATCGCACCAACACCCTCGGCGTACTGCTTCCCGATCTCTACGGGGAATTCTTCTCCGAGCTGATTCAAGGGATCGACCTCACCGCCCGCCGGAACGGCTATCACATCCTCGTCTCACGCT
>JADGQR010000259.1 GCA_017881685.1 Gemmatimonadaceae bacterium | reverse complement strand
CGACATATTCCGCCTTCCTTCGACGCAGCTGAGAAGAACCGCTCGAGTCATAGATCTTCTCGTTGAACCGGCTCACCGTATCAGTCGGCGTCAGCGAGATACCAAACTCGTCCAGCGTCGCTCCCGAATCAGCCGAATAGAGCGACACATGATAGCGGCCCTTGAGTGTCTCGATCTCGTGAAGCGTCGGCGCCGGCTTGCCCGACTGCGAGGCAATCGAGCAGAACGATCGGTCGATTAGCGATGCAAGCCGCGGCGCGCACCCGACAAGAAACACGAGCGCGAAAGGGAGTGCGCGCCACAATGTTGCCAACTTCAAGCGGGACGACCGCGAGACTTCAGCCCATCCCCAGGAAATGCAACACGATCAAAACGACTGCGATAAGAAGAACAATGTGTATCAACGCACCAACGGTCTTCTTCAGAATCAGAAATCCGAGCAGCCATAGGACAACCAGGACGCATCCAATGATCAGCAACATGGTTCAACCTCGCAGTGAATGTTGTCAGCAATCCATGAAGGGAGTTCGCATAGCGTATGCCGTGTCGCAAGCGCGACAGTTACCGCCCCGCAAATGAAAAGCCCGCCGCAATTGGCGGCGGGCTCCTCATTTCAAATGCAACCGATCCTCAGCCGCATTCAGAAAACCCGCATACGTGACACTTGGCGCACCCCTCGGCCTGCTCGAGCTGCGATCCGCAATCCGGGCACGTCCCCATGAACGACTGATCACGATTCACACTCTCGAACTCGTACTGCGTTTGCGCAGCGCCAGTCGTCACTGAAACGGGCTGGCTCGGAACGACCGCCGACTGCGGGCCGGTCGGAGTCTCACCACGCAACAACTCTTGCTGCACTCCCTGCTTCTGCCTGATCCAGCTCTCGATCGCAATTCCGATCGCATCAGGAACCGACAACACCTTGTTCGGTCCAAGTCCGATCGCGCGATCGGACGCAATTCCGCGGAGTTGCCTGTGAATCGCCTGAATCGAGATTCCCGAGCGCAGCGCGAGCGAGATCAATCTTCCGATAGCCTCTACATCGGCCATCGCAGATCCGCCGGCCTTTCCAAGATTGATGAACACTTCGAACGGCTGGCCGCGATCGTCTTCGGTGATGTTCACGAACATCGTGCCGAGCGGCGTTTCCATGCGGCTCGTCGTGCCGCGAAGGGTGTCGGGGCGCGCACGCTTCTGCCGGCGCTGAAGATTCTCGGCCTCTGCGTCGAACAAATTCTTCCGAAGCGCGGTCATCTCCGCTTCAAGCTCGGCAATGGTTCCCTTCAGATCGCCGACTTCACCGCGAGCGTCTGCCGTTCCATCGCGCTCTGCCTGAGCGCCAGCTGTCGCGCCAGTCGTTAGAACCTGGTTGTCGCGCGAGCCATCGCGGTAAACCGTGACTCCCTTGCACTTTAGATCGTAAGCAAGCTCGTAGATCGCCCGAACGTCTTCGCGTGAAGCGGTGTGCGGGAAGTTCGTGGTCTTCGAGATGGCCGAGTCGCAGTTTTCCTGGAAAGCGGCCTGCATGCGGACGTGCCACTCGGGAGTGATGTCGTGCGCCGTGACGAACACCTTCTGCCACTTCTCAGGCACTTCATCGAAGTGAATGTGTCCCTGCTTTGCGATCTTCTCGATCAGCTCGGGCGAATACCAGCCTTCCGCCTTCGCAATCGCGAGGAAGTCTTCGTTCACATCGGGCATCATCACGCCGGCCTGGTTGCGCATGAACGCAACGGCGAACAGCGGCTCGATGCCTGACGAGCAGCCTGCGATGATCGAGATCGTTCCCGTCGGCGCAATCGTGTTCACATTGCAGTTGCGAAGCATCTGCATCGGACGAATGCGGTTGCCTTCAGCATCGCGCGCGCAGGTTTCGTCGGGACCCCAGATGGAACGCGCCCACTCCGGGAACGGTCCACGCTCGTTTGCCAGGCGCTCGCTCTCGCGCTTCGATTCAACGTCGACGAATTCCTGGAGCTGGCGGCCAAACTCGATGCCCTCATCGGTGCTGTAGGAGATGCCGAGCTTCACCAGCGCGTCGGCAAAACCCATCACTCCAAATCCGATACGGCGAATACGCTTTGACAGCGCATCGATTTCCGGCAGCGGATATTTGTTGACGTCGATGATGTTGTCGAGGAAGCGAACCGACGTGTGGATGTCCTTGCCTAGCGTCTCCCAATCGAGCTTTCCGTCTAGGACGTAGTAGCCGATGTTGATCGAGCCGAGGTTGCAGACATCATATGGAAGGAGCGGCTGCTCTCCGCACGGATTGGTGGCTTCGTACGATCCAACGTGCGGGACCGGGTTGTAGCGGTTCGCTTCGTCGATGAAGAAGCATCCCGGCTCACCGGTTCTCCACGCGCCGTCGATCATCTTGTCCCAGACTTCGCGCGCATCGAGCTGTCCGACGGCTTTTCCATTCGACGGCTCGATGAGATCGTAGCTGGTTCCTGCCTTCACTGCTTCCATGAACTTCGTCGTTACTGCGACCGAGATGTTGAAGTTCGTGATCTGGGTCAGATCTTCCTTGCAGTTGATGAACATCATCACGTCGGGATGATCGACGCGCAGAATTCCCATGTTGGCGCCGCGGCGCGTTCCACCCTGCTTTACCGCATCAGTCGACGCATCGTACAGCTTCATGAACGAGACAGGTCCCGATGCAACGCCCGTCGTCGAGCGAACCATGGATCCCGATCCACGGAGACGCGAGAAGCTGAAGCCCGTTCCGCCACCTGACTGGTGAATGAGTGCCATCGACCGAAGCGTGTCGTAGATGCCGTTGTGTCCGTTCGAGAGAGAATCTTCGACAGGCAGAACGAAGCACGCCGACAACTGTCCGAGCGGACGCCCGGCGTTCATCAGAGTCGGCGAGTTAGGCTCGAACCGGCGCTGGGTCATCAAATCGTAGAATTCCTTTGCGGCGGCAGTGACATCGACGTCAGTCGCACCATACCGGCGATCAGCCTCCGCAACGGTGCTCGCCACGCGCCAGAACATGTCCTCCGGCTTCTCAGTAGGCTTGCCGGAAGCATCCTTTATCAGGTAGCGCTTTTCGATAACGGTACGCGCGTTCTGATTGAGCTCGGCAGAACCTGCTGGGGGCGTGGCTGGGATGGGCATTACGACAACTCTCCGCAAAAAAAATTGTATGTCAATAACAAACTAAATGCTAATAATTCAGCCTTTCGGCGAATGGTCAGTTCTTGTTGGGGAGCGCAGTTTAGCCGCGTTCGTGTATCCGCGCCAGTGGCGATGTAAGTGTATACGCTGCAACCAGTTAAGGAATCCACATCACGAATGAATAGGGGGTATCCATCTTTCCACCTGGACTCTCCCTCGGGGTTTTGAAAGCTTGCCCGCATTCACGTGAGTTTTCTCGCAAAAAAGCTTGACATCCCGTCGGTTCGCGTTCCAGAAATCAGCCCGCTCAGGCGCCGAAGAAGCGGCGACCGCGGCTACTTAGAAGCTAGTTCCGATGGTCACGTAAAAGCTGATCGAATTTGCATTTGCTGCCGCGCGATTCAGCACCGGCACGGCGAAGCCGGCTCGAAGCCTGGTAGCCACGTCATACTGCAACGCCGTATCAAAATCGATTTCCGCACCGGCTGATGCGAGCCACGGCTGATCGCGCGATGATCCGTTGCAGACTCCCGTCGACTGGACAGAGCTCGCGGGACACCACGCGCGTCCTGCTTCTCCAAATGTCGCCAAAGAAATTCGGTCGAAAAAAATCGGTACGAACGGAATGCGGGTCGACGGGTTCGACAGCGGCGCGCGATATTCCGCCGTTCCGCCCAGCGCTCTGATTCCCTGCTCGGCTGAAGGCGGGAAGCCCCGGACGCCGAACGTTCTTCGGTCGGTTCCCACTGAAACACCGGAGATGACCGCCAGACTTCCGCCGCTCAATCCACCGGCAGAAAATGTTGAGATCGCATTTGCATCGGCCGCGGCGGCGGCGGCGCGAAACGCGAATACGTGATGCGCATACCCGGACAGGTCGAGAGACTTGTATGCATTGAGCACTCCGACGACGCTGTTGCTCGCGTTCGATTCACTTCCATTTCGCCATCGGCGCCGTGTAGTCGCGCTGAGAGAGATTCCATCCTCGCGCGAAATGCTGAGGGCAGGACGCTGCGCGTTCGACCACGATGCAGACGCAAACAGCGACGGATAGTTGAGCGTTCTCGAATACGCTGCCGGGAGCTTCGCGAGAAGCGTGTCAGGATCAGACGTGTAGTTGCGCGTTTCGAGCTCGCCACCGAGTGACAAGGAGGCATAGGTACGCACTCGCGGCCTGACAAAGCTTCCGCTCAAGCCATAGATCCGCGCTCTGCGAGCAAGATCACCGACCACCTTGTTCGATGAATTCACGAGGTCGAAGTGATCGAAAGTCTGCTCGGCGCTGAGGTTCAGGAATGGCTGCCCGAAGCCGGTGTACTGATAAGCGCCGTACGCTTCGGTCTCGTGGTACTTCGTATTGACGCCTGCCTGCGCGTAGTACGCGTGACGACCGATGACGTCTTCTCCGCTCGTCGCGGCGCCGAAGAAGTTTCCCGCATTGTTGTCTATTGTGAGGAGTGGTTCCCAGAACGTCGGCATCAGCGATTGCCACGGCGAGTAAGTGCGCGACGGGGGGAGATCGGCAAGTGTAATGGGAGCGTTTACATGGGCTGCCAGGCGACAGTTGACGCATCCCGCGCGTTGCAACACCACCGCTGTATCACGTGCCGCGAACGGCTCGCTCTCTGGAGCAATGCCGAGATGGAACCCGTCGAACTTGAAATCGAGGGCCGCGAACTTGTCCGAGCGTGGCGACGACTCCAGTTGGAAGACACCGGTCGTCGAACTCGACAACTGCATGATCCGTGAGCTGCCCGACAGCGTCGCCACATACGCCTGACTTACGCCGGTGCGTGTCGATGTGAAATACAACCGATCGCCCGCGGCTGACCACGAAGGATCAGAAACGATTGCGTGTTCGGATACGAGCACCTGATCCACATGGCCCAGTGTGTCGAGTACGACGAGCTCGTTGATTCCGCCGCGCTTCACTCTGATTGCTGCAACGCTCCGGCCGTCAGGTGACCAGCGCGGATTGCCCCACTGGATTTCTGCGGTGCCGGCTGTGATCGGAGTGATCCGATTTCCGTTCGGCGACACCCTGACTATGCTCGACGTGCCTGGAGTGGATTGAACGGCAACGATGTGGCCGTCGCGACGAACGTCCGGATTTGAAAGACGAGCGCCGTGCGTCAACTGAACGTCGCCGCCGTCGTGCGAGCGATAGAGATCAGTCCGATAATGAAAGGCGTCCGTGTAATCGGGCTGAGCGAAGACAATGTCTCCGTTCGCGAGCGGCACGTTCGCGTCGAGGCCATTGCGTCGTCCGAGCTTCCTTATCTTCCCATCGACATCCACTGAATAGGCAGCGGGCACTTCCTTACCGGTTGCCGCTGTGTAGACAATTGCCGAGTCGGATGTCCATCGCGGGGATTCGACGTAGCGCCCGTCGTGAGTGAGCTCTCGCCATCCAGGCAGCGGATCCGATTCCTTTGGCGCCGTGCGGATCAGCGAGTCGCTCCAATCCTTGAAAGCATTCTCGAAGCTGATGCCGAACGCTTTCTTGGCCTTCGCGTTCAATGAAAGCGGAAAGATCGCGCGGCTCGTGACGTCGATGAACTTTGGAATGGTGCCAGGCCCGCGCGTGCGCGACAGGTAATCGAGAATCAGGCTGCCATACGCATAGACGGATTCTCCACCGGGAAAGCGCGTTGTCGCGAGGGAAACCTCACCGAGTCGCGGAAGTCTGTGCGCTTCCGCGGCTGCACGGGCGATCATGTAATGCTCTGACCCTTCGAGACGACCAGAGCCAGTGATGCGCGATTCATAGTACACGGCCAGTCCCTCGACCAGCCACGAAGGCAGATAGGAATTCGGAAAGAGCACCGGGTGTCTTCCAAAAACGTTGCGTCCAAGTCTCCACAGCCCGTCAGCTCTATCGAGATGGAAGATATGCGTGAGCTCGTGAGTTATGACGAGCTGGCTCCAGTCATCGTAGTTACGGAGCTCCGGCGCATCGATCGGAGGGTGCGCGTACACGACAATGCGGTTGGACGGATACGGCGTCGCGTAGCCCTGCACGTAATCGGCGTTGTCAGCGATCACGAGATCGATTTTACCCGGTGGCGCCTTGAGCTCCGTACTCAGCTGCGCGAAAGCGCGCTCGGCGTTTACAGCGCCGCGGCGCGCCTCGGATTCGAGCGACTTGATGAAGTGAACGCGAAAGTGCTGCGTCTCGATCGTGTACCAGTGCTCGTTCGGGACGAGCTGCGTGCTTGCTCGAGACGGTACAAAAAAGAAGAGCGCGACCAACGTCGCGGCGAACAGCCAGCCGCGCGGCGACTCAATCGCCGCGCTCTTCTCAGCGCTGTTGCTGCGCAAGACCGCGGAAGTAGTTCTCCAGCCCGTCCACGATTCCCTGAGCGTATTGCTGCTGATATTCAGGCGTCCGCAGCGCTGCCTCCTGATCGGGCATGATGATGAAAGCGCCTTCGACGAGAATCGACGGCATCCAGGTACCGCGAATCACCGCGAAATTCTCGCGCTTCACACCTTTGTCGGGAAGGGATAGATGCGCAACAGCGGTTCGGTGAACTGAATCGGCGAGCGTCTCCGAATGCATGTAGTAATGATAGGTCGTCGTTCCTTCTGCACGGAATGGATTCTGTCCGTCCGGAACTGCATTGAGGTGTATCGAGACGAACGCTTCAGCATTTTCGCGTCGCCCCAGCGTCGGGCGATAATAGAGATCCACCGGATCGGCTGTCGTTCGAGTCATGATCACTTTGACGCCTTTCGCCTGAAGCAGCTCCTGAACCTTGAAGCCGACGGCAAGCGTTGCGACGGGTTCCCACAAGCCGGTAGGTCCGGTTGCACCAATTGGTGGATGTCCCGGGTCGATCGCAATCGTTCGACCCATCAGCGGTGAGGCAGAATCGACCTTTGGCGGACGGCGAACGCGGAAGGTCAGCACGCTGTCCTGCCACATCACCAGGTAGCCGTAGACCGGTCCTTTCAAGTCGAACGTGTAGCGCATCTCCGATCCCGAGCTCGCTGCCGTTACAGTTTTTATGTAACTCGATGACGAAGCTTTGACGGGGCGCTGACTCTTTGCCGGTCCGTTGGTTCCGTACAGAATCAGCGTCATTCCCGGACCGGTCTCGTCGACGTAATACGCAGGCCTGTCTCTTATTGGAATCAGTACGTCGGTGTATTCGCCCTTGTCCTTGACCTTGAATGCTGACGCTTTTCTCGGAACCGGCGTGTACGTACTGTCGAGAAACTTGACGTCGCCTTTGTCGATACGAATCGTCTGCGCAGAGTCGAGCCGGACGTAATCGTCGGAGCCTTTCGTGCCCGTCACCTGCACAACCGTGTTCGGCATCAGGAACCAGCGCTGAATGCCACCGCTGAGGGCGTATCCTGTGATGACGCGATCGGTGTCGCTGGCGTATGCAGGCGGCCCGATCAACGTCGCATATCGAGCAGGAACGAGAGGCTGAATCGTGTCAGACGGAGGCGGTGGAACAGTCGACGGAGTCTTGATCTTCACCTCGATTGAGCTTCGGACTGTATCCGTCGCAGTTGCAGCAATGATGTCGTAGCGCGGAGCGTCTGCTGGCGGGTTCGGCAGCCACGCCATGAACGATCCGTTCGGCCACACTGGCGTCGAAACGCCGTTGATCATCAGTGCCGCGTCCCCGTTTCCGACCGATCCGAGAATGAAGTTGGAATCCTTCGACTGTATCAGATGGTCTGGCGTCGGATAGACAACTTTGATATTCAGTGGTCCCTGCACCAAGGGCACTGCTGGCAGTGCCGGGTTTGGCTCTGGCACCGGTACTTTTTCGATTACCAGTGGCGGGACCGGCGGTGGAGTCGGCGCGGGCGCGGGGGCTGGAACCGGCGTCGGCGCGGTCGTGGCTCTGGGGGCGCATGCTGATGCGGCTGTCAAAGTCAGGAAAAGAAAGCCGCGCTGAAATCTCGTTGTCATCATCGATGTTCAATCGTCATTTGAGGAATCTGATTGCACAGTCAGTACCAGATGGACGCCGCCGCGTCGCTATTCATAAGGCAAATCCGTCTTGTCTCACCTATATTCCCGCGGATGCCGTGGCACCACCCCCTTACATCGAATCCCTTCTTACGCACTCGGGCGTCCGGCGTGCGTATCGACTCGTGAAGCGTATAGAACCTTTTACTGCAGAGTTCCCAGCACTCCCGGAAGGCACCATCGAGATCACCGGACGCACTGACGTCGGGCTGATTCGGGAGCACAACGAGGACTCGTTCCTGTTTGGCGATCTCGCTATCGGCGAGAAATTCAGCGAGAACAACGCTGGAATTCTTCGCGTCGAGGCAGTTCCTGCCATCCTGATGGTCGCCGATGGAGTCGGCGGAGCCGCGTCCGGCGAAATTGCGAGCTCGCTTGCCACTCAGGTTGCCTTCGACAGCCTGAGACAATTCTCGGAGCGAGGCGCCCTCAAGGGCGCCGTCGTAATTGCAGACTCGCTCCAGCAGGCTGTATTGGCGGCGAACCGCGCAATTCACACCCATTCCCGCGAGAACCGCGTCCACCACGGAATGGGAACGACCGCGACAATCGCGCTGATCATCGGCGGCATGGTCTACTTCGCTCAGGTCGGTGACAGCCGGGCTTACGTCATTCGCGATGGCATTGCGCACCAGATGACGAAGGACCAGTCGCTCGTTCAGAGGATGGTCGACGCCGGCAAACTCACGCAGGAACAGGCCGAGCGAAGCGAGCATCGCAACATCATTCTTCAGGCGCTGGGACCCGAGCCCACAATCACTCCGGAGTTCACGCGCGACAGGCTCAGGCCCAACGATGTCATAGTTCTCTGCAGCGACGGGCTCTCCAACCAGATGAGCGCTGGAGAGATTGCGGCCATCGTCAATGCGAAAGTCGATCTCGAGGCGATCTGCGAGGCCTTGATCGACCGTGCGATCGAAACCGGCGCACCCGACAACGTTACGGTTGTCGCCGGGCGTTACACGGCACCGAACGTAGACTAGCTCAGCGCCCGGGCGCAGGCGTGCCCGGGTCGCCCTGCTCTCCACTTTTCTCCCGACCACCGAGCGTCTCGTCGCTTCGCTGGAACGCGCCCGTTGGCAGCTCGGATCTCCACGGTGCGATGAACGGCAGCAGCAGAATGCATGGCAGTCCGGCCGCAACGGTCACGAGAAAGAACGCCGGCCATCCCATCGCTTCTGCGATCTTTCCACCCGGCGCGACCAGAATGTCCCGGCTCGCAGCAACGAGACTCGACAACAGCGCGAACTGGGTTGCCGAGAAGCGCCGGTTGCACATGCTCATGATGTAGGCAACGAGTGCGGACGAAACGAGGCCGACGCCGAAGTTCTCCACTGCGATCGCGAACACCATGTAACCGTGATTGCGTCCGGCCATCGCAAGGCCGTAGTAAGTAAGATTGCTGAGCGATTGAAACACTGCGAAAAGCCAGAGCGACTTGTTCAGTCCGAATCGCGCGATCGCTCCGCCCGCCACGATCGATCCGGCAATCGTAGCAAGCAATCCCGCACCGCCGAACACGACGCCGACCTCAGCCTGCGTGAATCCCGTCTTGAGGAGAAACGGCGTCGTCATGCTGCCGGCCAGCGCGTCGGAATATTTGTAGAGCACGATGAACAACAGCACGCCGATTCCAAGTCCGGGCCCAACGCGTCCAAAGAAATCGCGGAACGGAAGTGCGACTGCCTCGGTCAACGACTTTGGCGGCGCTTCGCGCTCCGGTGGATTCGGCGCAAGGACTGTCGCGACGACTCCGACGAGCATCAACGCAGAGAGCGCGAGGTAAACCGTTCCCCAGGACAGGCGATCGGCGAGAACAAATGCGAGCCAGCCAGTTATCAGAAGAGCGATGCGATAGCCGAGCACCCATATCGCGGCGCCGGCGCCGAGCTCGCGATCGGTGAGAACGTCGGTGCGATACGCATCGCCTGCGATATCCTGCGATGCGCTGAAGAACGCGATCAGCACCGCGTTTACGGCGAGCGCCTTGAGACCTGTTCTCGGATCGTGGACAGACATCACCGCAATCGCGATGAGCAGCAGAATCTGCGTGACGAGTAGCCATCCGCGGCGGCGTCCAAGAATTGGCGGAACGTACCGGTCGAGCAGCGGAGACCACAGGAACTTCAGCGAGTAT
>JADGQR010000258.1 GCA_017881685.1 Gemmatimonadaceae bacterium | reverse complement strand
TTGATCTGAACGACTACACCGGAATTCCCGCGCAAGCTCACGATGTTGTCGATGTCGACGTCGACAGAAGGAACGTTGCGCAGCACGTCGAGTGCGGTTCCGCCGCGAGTGGTCGGCATGTCGCGTACGACGTAGGTGTTGCGATCGGGCGCGAGCTCGACGGTCTGTTTCTGCGCGGTGACATCGACAGCCTGCAATTGCAGCGGCGCCGGAGTCAGGGCAACAGTTCCGACGTCAGCGCTTAACGACGACGATGAGATGTCGATCGGAGGCAGCGTCTTCGCCAAATAGCCGAGGGCGCGAACGTTTACGCGATAGTGTCCCGGTGCGAGGCCCTGAATCCGAAATGCGCCGTCTGCATCGGTCGATGCGCGGCGAGAAGTTGAGGCAGCCGAGACGCTTACCTCGACCGTCGCGATCCCGATTGGCGTTTTGTTCGTGGCGTTGATGACGTGGCCGCGAATTTCAGCGGTGCTCTGTGCTGCGGCGGGGGAAAATTCGGCGAGCGCAGCGAGTGCTGCGAGAATTGCGAGCGGGCGAACAAATACGGTCAAGCGTGCTCCTGAAATCGTCAAGTCGAACTAAGGCATTCTGACAGACAGAATTTAGAAGCCACGCCTGACATTTCGATAACAGCCAGCGCTGGAGCAAATACGGCGAATGGGCGTTCCGATCAAGCAGGCGCCTTCCGCCCGATGCTCCGGGCAAGGGTCTTGCCCACTCCGGATAGCAAATGTTCATATCTGATTTCGCGATCAAGCGGCCAATCATCACCGTCGTTACGATGATCGCGCTCGTCACGTTCGGGCTCGCCTCGCTGACTCGCCTCGACACAGATGAGTTTCCTGACCTCGACCAGCCCATCGTTTTCGTGGGCATCGCATATCCGGGCGCTTCGCCGGATGTAGTCGAGCGGGAAGTCGTCACGCGCCTCGAAGAAAAGATTTCGGGAATCAGTGGTCTCGACAAAATCAATTCGACATCTACGGACGGCTTCGCACAGATTGTCGTCCAGTTTGTCTTCTCGAAGGACGTCAACCAGGCAACTCAGGATATTCGCGACGCGATCTCGGGCGTTCGCGCGCAGCTTCCCGCAGAGATCCTCGAACCGGTCGTCCAGCGCTTCGATCCCAACACGCTTCCAATCGTCTCGCTCGCGATAACGTCGACGTCGATGTCGTCTACCGAGCTGTCGCAGCTCGCCGACCAGACAGTTGCGAGCGATCTGCGCGGCGTTGCGGGCGTCGCTCAGGTCAACGTACTCGGCGGAGATAGTGCGCAGCTCAACGTCGATGTCAGGCCCGCGGACCTTGCGGCTTCAGGCATCGGCATCGATCAAGTGGTGAATTCACTTCGCTCTCAGAATCTCGCCGCGCCAGTGGGAAACGTTACGGATGAGCTCGAGCAACGATCGATCCGGCTGCAGGGCCGCTTTGAGAATCCATCGGATTTCGAAAGCATGGTGGTATCGTCCAGAAACGGGCAGTTGATCAGACTCGGCCAAGTAGCTAGCGTCTCGCCGGGATCCGCAGAACCGACGTCTGCAGCCCGCTTCAATGGAATGGCAGCGATCGGGCTCGACATAGTGAAGTCGCGCGAATACGCGACGACTGCGGTGAGCAACGGAGTGCAAGCCCGGATCGCACAGCTCACGAAAACGCTGCCTCCCGGAACGAAGATCGAAACGGTTCGTGACGCAGGGGTGCGCGTCCACAACTCTGTTCGCAACGTCGAAGAGACGCTGATCGAAGGTGCGATTCTGACGGTTCTCGTCGTCTTCCTCTTTCTGAACTCATGGCGGTCGACGGTCATCACCGGCCTCGCTCTTCCCGTGTCGGTGCTCACGTCGTTCGCACCATTGCTCGCGTTTGGATTCACCCTCAATGTGATGTCGCTCATGGGGCTGTCGCTCGCCATCGGTATTCTGATCGATGACGCGATTGTCGTGCGCGAAAACATCGTCCGACACATCGAGAAGGGTGCCGATCATGTTCGCGCAGCGCACGAAGGAACGAACGAGATCGGAGTCGCGGTCACCGCAACGACTTTCGCGATAGTCGCCGTGTTCGTTCCGGTCGGATTCATGCCCGGCATCGCGGGGCAGTTCTTCAAGCCGTTCGCGCTGACTATCGCGGCCGCCGTGCTCGTGTCGCTCTTCGTATCATTCTCGCTCGACCCGATGCTCTCGGCATTTTGGCCCGATCCGCAGCTCGAGGCTCACGATCGCAGAAACCCCGTCGCACGCGCGCTCGTGCGCTTCAATGCCTGGTTCGACCGGCAGGCGGACCGATATACCACGGCGATTGGGTGGGCACTCGACCACCGTGCTCTTACGCTCGGAATTGCCGGCGCGTCACTCGTGGCAGCGATTGCTCTACAGATTTTATTTGGAGGGTTCGGTTTCGCGCCGCTGAGCGACAACAGCGAGCTGAACATCGCTGTGGAGACTCCGCCCGCCTCTACCGTTGCCTACACCACCATAAAGACAGAGGAAGTGGCTGCGATCGCGCGAAGCCATCCCGAAGTCGCGTACACATACACGACTGTCGGAAGCTCGAGTGGCTCGGGCGCGGTGGACAACGGCACCGTCTACGTTCATCTCGTCCCGAAAACACGGCGCAACATCAGCCAGGATGCTTTCGGCCAGTTACTGCGAAAGGAAGTGACGCGTGTGGCCGGGGCCAGCGCATACATTTTTGCCGCCGGCGGATTTGGTGGAAATCAGAAGGCCCTTCAGCTTCAGCTTCAGGGCCCCGACGCCAACATGCTCGCGCAGCTCGCAGAGCCGATTGCTGATTCAGTTCGCGCGACTCCAGGTGCGGTGGACGTCGGCCTTTCCACACGTGGACAGAAACCCGAATTCAACGTCCAGGTTAACCGCGCGCTCGCCGGATCGCTGGGAGTCAGCCTGAGTCAGCTCGCTATCGCGCTTCGTTACGCGTTCGCCGGCGTCGATGCCGGAACATGGATCGACCCGAGCGGCATATCGCGCTACGTTCACGTCCGGCTCGCAAGCGACGCTCGGCACAACGCGAGCGATCTCGGCCAGCTCCCGGTGATGCTCGCGCCAACTCCCGGATCGACCGGCTCCATTCCGTTCATCCCGCTGAGCCAGGTCGCGACAATCACTCCGAGCACGGGTCCTGCGCAAATCGATCATTATCAGCGGCAACGCGTCGTGACAATCGGCGCCAACGTGCTTGGCGCATCGGTCGGCAACGTGAACCAGGACGTGATGAGCCGCGTCAAGACAGTGCCGCTGCCACCCGGCTATCACATCACTTCCGGCGGCCAGGTCGAAAGCCAGAATCAGGTTTTCGGAAGCATGATCCTCGCCCTGGGCGTCGCGGTGATGCTCATGTATCTGATTCTCGTCAT
>JADGQR010000257.1 GCA_017881685.1 Gemmatimonadaceae bacterium | reverse complement strand
GGCGGAAGCCAGGGATCGAAGGCGATCAACGACGCCGTCGCCGCATGGATAAAGCGCGGCTTGCCGGACAATCTCAACGTCATCTGGGCGACGGGGCAGGGCACGTACGCCGACTATGCAGCACTGGAAAGCGACCGCGTTCGCGTTCGCTCATATCTCGCACCCGTTTCCGAAGCGTACGCGGCGACTGATTTTGCAGTTGCTCGCGGAGGAGCGATGGCTACAGCAGAGCTTGCGGCGTGGGGAATTCCGCCGATCGTCATTCCGCTTCCGACGGCGGCCGCAGATCACCAGACCGCAAACGCACGGGCGCTCGCGGCTGCGGGTGCCGCAGAAATGATTCTGCAAAGCCAGCTCAGCCCTGATGTTCTCGACAAGTCGGTGGGCGCCCTGATCAATTCTCCCGCTTTGCTTCAGGAGCGGTCGGCAGCCGTGCGGGCACGAGCGCGACCGCACGCGGCTCGCGATATTGCGAGTCATATCCTCGAACTCGTCAAACGAAGCTGATTTCGATTGAGTCGGCCAGCTTCTCATCCTAGATTCACCTGCCCCAGATGTCCGATCCAACAATCACTGACAATCGCCCCGTTCACTTCGTCGGCATAGCCGGCGCAGGCATGAGCGCACTCGCGGAGCTCTACCTTCGCCGGGGATACGTCGTTACGGGATGTGACACCACTACAACAGCCTCTGCCGATCTCGAGCGGCTTGGCGTGCATGTGTTGCACGGTCACGACGCATCGCATGTGGCCGGCGCTCGGGAAGTTGTCGTCACGTCAGCCGTTCCAAAGAATCATCCCGAGCTGCAGCGCGCACGCGAGCTCGGCATTCCGGTCATTCGGAGAGCCGAAGCACTCGGCAAGGCAGTATCGGGCGGACAACTCATCGGAGTCGCCGGAACACATGGCAAGACCACGACGACAGTGATGACGACGGAAGCGCTCGCCGCCGCCGGTCTCGAGCCGACCGGAGTTGCCGGCGGCAGGGTCGGTTCATGGAATGGAAATCTGAAAGGCGGCGCCGACAGAATTTTTGTTGTCGAAGCCGATGAGTACGACCGCTCATTTCATGCGCTTTCGCCCAACGTTGCGGTTGTGACGAACATGGAGGCCGACCACCTCGACATCTATCCCGGTGGCATCGAAGAGATCCGTGCTGCGTTTGCACAATTCATCGCAGGCGCAGAAACGATCGTGCTTTGTGCGGACGATCCCGGCGCCACTACGCTGTCTGCTCCAAGCACCGCGGAAGTCATTCGCTACGGAGCCTCGTCCCCAGACGCGCGACTCGTTGCCAAAAGCATCGAGGCATTGAACGGCGGATCGAAATTCCACGTTCTCTACGATGGCAAGCGGCGCGGCGACGTGACTTTGCGCGTTCCAGGACTGCACAACATCCGCAACGCCCTTGCAGCGATTGCGTCGGGAATCGCGCTCGGCGTAGAGCTCGATGCTCTCAAGGCGGGACTCGAAACTTTCTCGGGTGTGGAGAGGCGGTTTCAGCGCATCGGCGACGTCGGCGGAGTAACGATCATCGACGATTACGCGCATCACCCGACCGAGATTCGCGCGACGCTCGAAGCAGCCCGCTCGGCTTTTCCGGGCCGCCGGATCATCGCTGCATTTCAGCCGCATCTCTACACGCGTACGAGGGATTTTCGTCGTGAGTTCGCGTCAGCACTCGTGCTCGCCGACGCCGTATTCCTTTGCGATCTCTATCCCGCACGCGAGAAGCCAATCGAAGGCGTCTCATCGGAAATGATCGCGGACCCGATGCGTGAGATGGCACAACCCCCAGTGTGGCAGGGGCCTCGCGACGAGCTTGCCCAGGCACTCGCTGAGTTCGTCCAGCCCGATGATGTTGTTATCACGATCGGCGCCGGCGACATCACTCGCACAGGTCCGGAGCTGCGCGGCCTCCTGGAAAAGAGAGCTTGAGCGACCCGATTGGTTCTCCCCTCGCTCCAAAGAGGCGCGTTCGCTGGAGGCTCTGGGCCGCTGTCGCATTACTTCTGGTGATGGCTCCGGCAGCATGGCTCGCGAGACGCGGCGCAACCCGCATGGATTACTTCCACGTGCGATCGGTCGAAGTGCAGGGCGTGAGATATCTCGATCCCGCAACGGTCGTCGAGCACATGGGAATCGATACGATGCGTTCCGTGTGGGATGACTACGCACCGCTCGTTGCTCGCGTGAAGAGGCTGCCTCAGGTCGCGGACGCCGTGATAACAAGAAAACTTCCGGGCACGCTGGTCATTTCGATTCGCGAAAATCTCCCGGTCGCTCTGTCACCAAGTCCGCGTGGACTGGAAGCGGTAGACAGCGCCGGGGTAGTCCTTCCAATCGATCCGACGTCGGCCGATCTCGATTTGCCAATCGCGCTTCAGCGCGATGTGGCGATGCTCTCGCTGCTCGGCGCCCTCCGATCACACGAGCCGATTCTCTTTCGTCGCATCAGCGAGATTGGCCGAGATGGGAGCAATGGCGTCTTGATCCAGCTCGAACGACGCGGCCCGGCGGTGGCGACTCCCGCTGTTGATTCGATTCCGCTCGATTCTGCAGCAGCAAGCGCGATTGTTTTCCCGCGTGTGCTGCGCGTCCGTGCACTTCTGGGGGTGTCCGTCTCGCGATTGGCCGATATCTTTCCCGTCGAGTCCGACCTCCTGCGGCGCCGAGCCAATGTCGCCGAGCTGGACCTTCGTTACCGCGATCAGGTGATCGCAAGGCTTCAATGAATCACGAACACGTCATCGCCGGGCTGGACATAGGCTCTTCCAAAACAACGGTGGTTATTGCTGAGGCAGTCGGCGATATCCAGCGCCACACGAAGATCAAGGTTCTGGGCGTCGGACAGGCGCGCACCACCGGACTTCGTCGCGGAGTTGTCTCCGATATCGAGGAGACGACACGGTCAATCAAGAAGGCCGTGGAAGACGCGGAGCGCATGGCGGGGACGAAGATCGAGTCGATCTACGTGGGAATCGCCGGTGAGCACGTACGCGCGATGACGAGCAAGGGAATTGTGGCGGTGAACGGTGACGAGATTTCCCGCGCTGATGTGAACCGCGCCAACGAAGTCGCGCGCGCCCAGCCGTTTCCGCAGGATCGCGAGCTGCTCCACGCAATTCCGCAGGAATACACAGTCGACAAGAATCAGGGAATTCGCGATCCCATCGGAATGATCGGCACGCGTCTCGAGACCGAGATGTACCTGATCACGATCGGCGGATCGCCGGCGATGAACCTGCGCAAGGCAGTGGAACGCGCCGGATATCACGTCAAGGAGCTGGTTCTCGAGCCGCTTGCCAGCGCTCTGGCTGTATTGACTGAGGATGAGAAGGAGCTTGGCGTAGCCCTCGTCGAGATGGGCGCAGGCACGACTGACATTGCGATCTTCCACGAGGGAAAGATCCGCCACCTGGGAACGGTGAGCTTCGGGGGCAGCAACGTCACGAACGACATCGTGCAGGGCATTGGCGTCACGCAGGCGGACGCCGAGCGGTTGAAGGAACGATACGGCTGCGCTTATGAGCCGATGGTCGATCCTGACGACGTGATCGAGCTGCCAAGCACCGTTGCGCAGGGAGAACGGCACATTCCGCGCGAGGTACTTGCTCACATCATCCATCAGCGGATCGATGAGATATTCTCGCTCGTTCAGGCGGAAATCGAGAAAGCCGGCTATGCGAGCCGCCTGAGTGGCGGAATAGTCGTCACCGGTGGAGCGGCTGCGATGCAGGGCGTATCCGAGCTTGCGACGGACGTGTTTGGAACCGGCGTGCGCATTGGAATTCCGACCGAGAATGTCGGTGGTCTCTCCGATTCGGTCGAAGCTCCCCGCTTCGCAACAGTCGTCGGGCTTGCGTTGTACGGCGCAAACAGAGTCGCCGTCGGTGGTTCTTCAGCCTCGGGCAAGCGGCGTCCTATCTCGTCGCCGAACGTCGACCGTTTCGCTCAACGCGTGAAGACCTGGCTTCAGGATTTCTTCTGAGTTTTGGACGGGCACTGAAAATGCCCGTCATCGCACGGTCGTCAAAAAAAACTATCCACATCAAAAAAATTCTCGCGTGCCCAGCGTTGTGGGAAACCGAGAGGGTGGATGCTGCCCGAAAAATTTCTTTTATCCCGCTGCGATTGGCTATTGGATGATGCGCCAAGTCGCATATATATTGGCCGTTCGCTCTTCCCAACCCCAGCAGCATTGGAGCACCCCACCGGATGAATTTCGAGTTCGAGGAAAGCGCGTCACAGAACGCCCGGATGAAGGTTGTGGGGGTTGGCGGCGGTGGTGGAAACGCTGTCAACCGGATGATCGAAGAGCGGCTGTCGGGTGTCGAGTTCATCTCGATCAATACCGATGCCCAGGCGCTTCTCAATTCCAAGTCTGACGTAAAGATTCAGATCGGAAAGAAGCTCACCCGCGGACTGGGCGCCGGTGCGCGCCCCGAAATCGGCAAGCAGGCTATCGACGAGAATCGCGATGAAGTCTCCCGCGTTCTCACGAACTCCGATCTCGTGTTCGTCACGTGCGGAATGGGCGGCGGTACGGGCACAGGCGCAGCGCCGACTGTTTGCGAGCTCGCTCGCGAAGCAGGCGCGCTGACCGTCGGCATCGTCACTCGCCCCTTCCTGTTCGAGGGACGGAAGCGTCTCCGCCAGGCCGAGCTCGGCATCGCCGAGATGCGCAAGCACGTCGACACGATGATCGTCGTGCCGAACGAGCGGCTGCTCGCAGTCGTCGGGAAGGGAATTCCTTTCCACGACGCGCTCAAGAAAGCTGATGAGGTTCTCCTCCACGCGACGCAGGGCATCTCGACGCTCATCACGGTGACTGGTCTCGTGAACGTCGACTTCGCTGATGTGCGCACGGTCATGCAGGAAGGCGGAAGCGCCCTCATGGGCACCGGCATCGGCCGAGGTGAGAATCGTGCGACTGACGCGGCACAGCAGGCAATTGCGAGCCCCTTGCTCGACAACGTCTCTGTTTCCGGCGCCACTGGCGTTCTCGTCAACATCACCGGCGGCGACGACCTCACCCTGGGCGACGTTCACCAGATCGTCGAGATCGTGAAGGATGCAGTCGGCGAAGAAGCCGAAATCATCTTCGGAACGGTGAACGAGAAGGCGATGCAGGGCGAATGTCGCGTGACGGTCATCGCGACCGGCTTCGACAAGTCCCCGCAGAACATCGCAGCGAACGCCTCGAGGGATCCGCACCTTGCCCGCGAATCACGCACGACGCCGCAGTCAGGAACTCCGGTAATTCAGCTTCCGCTGAGAGGCCGGACCGTTACCCCGCAGCCACGCAATGTCGGAACGCCGGATATCTCGCGACGAGTGACGCCGATACCCAGTCCGTCGTCTTTACAGGACAAGATGGACGGTAACGGGCAGGATCTCAGCGACATGGAGATCCCGACGTTCATTCGGAGGCAGATGGATTGACGGTTCGCAGTGCACGTTTAATCACGTACACACTGGTAGGGCTGTTTTCAGTCGTAGCCATTCGTCTGACGCCCCCCGTCAATCGCACTCCCGATAAAAAAGTACTCGGCGCCTTCGCGGCCGAGCCTCAGGAACAGACAGAAGGACTTGCAGACCTTGCAGACGCGCCCGCGTCTGGAGGGATGAGCTCGACCGCTTCAATACCTGTGATGCAGGTCGCCTTCAATCCGGTAATCGTTCAGCCGAACGAGCTGATGGCGCCGCCGGTTGTCGTCGAAGCGTCGAACAAGGTCAAAGTCGATACGCTGACGGTGAGTGGCGTAATCCAGTCGAGCCTGTTCTCCGCGCTCGACAAGTCGAGTGACGCGTCGCTGCCGCGCTCTGCCCGCACTGAACTCGCTTTCTCGCTTGCGGACATCTTCGAGTATCGCGTCGACATGAGCAAGGATCTTCAGGTAGGCGACAAGTTCCATATTCTGGTGGAGCGACTCCAGAAGCCGAACGGACAAATCATCGTCAACAAGATTCTCGGCGCACGGCTGGCGGTTGCCGGAAATGAGATCGATGCGATCCGGTTCGACAGCCACGCGACCAGCGGCCAGTATTTCGACGCAGCAGGAAAATCGCTTCGCGCGTCATTCCTCCGTGCACCGGTCGCATTCCGCAGAATCTCGAGCATCTTCGGCGGACGCCGGCACCCGGTGCTCGGCATCTGGCGCCAGCATAAGGGAACCGATTATGCGGCCGCGATGGGCACTCCAGTGAGATCCATCGGCGATGGCGTCGTGATCTTTGCCGGCCAGAAAGGTGGTTATGGCAACGTGATCGACATCCGTCATCGCAACGGATTCGTAAGCCGCTACGGCCATCTCAGCCGCTTTGCGAAAGGGATTCACACCGGCGCGCACGTAACGATCGGAAGCACGATTGCCGCCGTTGGAATGACCGGCCTCGCTACCGGACCGCATCTCCATTTCGAGATTCTCGTGAATGGTGTCCAGCGCGACCCGCGGATCGCGCTTCAGATGAAAGGCGGAGAGCCAATTCCGAGCTCGGAGCGTGGCGTCTTCCAGCAATTGCGATCGAAGACACTCTCCGCGTTTCCCCAGGTCGCTTCGACCAAAAACTAGCTCCTTCGCCTGACTAGCTCCTTCGTCAGGACAGGAGTTTTCGATTTTTACCACTGAGGCACTGAGGGACCGTAACTGAGTACACTGAGAAAGATTAGGGGGAACTACGGGAGCGTGATGAGTTCACCCGCAGTTCCCCCTTAATTGTTTCCTCAGTGCTCTCAGTGACCGTTCCTCAGTGCCTCAGTGGTAAAACCCGCAGTTACCGCACGAAAATGATCTGACATGGGACGCATAGAGGAGGATTATCTTTAGGGCCTCCTAATCTTTCTCCAGAAGAATGCCCCGAATTCTCAAACGCGCTACCGATGTCCAATCCCGCTCTCTCTGGCAGAGAGTCAAGGACATCGCGATGCTGGACGTCACAACGCTGGCGCGCGGCGGAACTATTCAGGGCTCGCTCGAAAAGCTAGAAGAAGTCCTTATTGAAGCCGATTTTGGAGTTGCAACGAGCATGCGGCTCGTCGAAGATGTCGAGCGCCAGGCAAGACGCGGCGAGATAAAGACACAGGAACAATTCCTCGCATCTCTCGAGGAAGGAGTCGCCCGCTCGCTCGGTGCAGATAGCGACGATTCGTCCCTGGTCTTCGCCGCCGAGAAGCCGACTGTAATTCTCGTGATCGGGGTGAATGGAGCGGGAAAGACGACGTTCATCGGCAAGCTCGCCGCGCTCATGGCGGCGCGTGGGAAGAAGACGCTCGTCGGTGCGGCCGACACGTTTCGCGCCGGCGCAATCGATCAGCTCAAGCGCTGGGCAGAGCGCAGCGGCGCCGACTTCGTGGGCGGTGCTGCCGGAAGCGACCCCGCGTCCGTCGCGTTCAACTCAATCGATGCTGCCGTCACGCGAGGCAGCGATGTTGTAATCATCGACACTGCCGGCCGGCTTCACACCAGCTCGAATCTGATGGATGAACTGCGGAAGATTCACCGCGTGATCGCCCGCCGGATTCCGGGTGCGCCGCACGAGACTCTCCTCGTGCTCGATGCCACTATCGGACAGAACGCCGTCGTTCAGGCGCGGACCTTCGCCGATGCGGTTCCGATTACGGGCCTCGTGATGACGAAGGTCGACGGAACAGCGAAGGGCGGAATCGTCGTCGCGGTGCGCGAGGCGATCAACGTTCCCGTGAAGTTCATCGGCACCGGTGAGACAATGGCTGATCTCGAGCCGTTCAACGCCGTCGCCTTTGCGGCAGAGCTCGTCGAGGGATAGCGATTGAACGACGCCGAACCCCGCCGTTCGCCGTCAGGAAAGATCTACCTGGACATGCCCGTCACCTATCTGAAGGGTGTCGGGCCGGTTCGCGCGGAAGCGCTGCGGCGACTGGGAATCATCACCGCGCGGGATCTGCTGTACCACGTTCCGCATCGCTACGAAGACGCGACGACAGTGAGCAATATCTCGTCGCTCGAGCCCGGAATGGATGCGACTGTCGTCGGCAAAGTGATCTCCAAAGGGATCATCCCGACGCGCAAAGGCCTGAGAATCTTTCAGGCAGTCATTCAGGATGAGACCGGCATAATCGAGGCTTCATGGCCCGGACAGCCATTCCTCGATCGCACGATTTCAAAAGACGACACGCTGCTTCTCACGGGAACCGTCCGGTTCTTTCACGGTCGTCAGCTTCAACCTCGCGAGTGGGTAAACCTCGGGGCCGAGGCGTCCTCGCTCGGCGAAGGGAGAGTGCTGTCGGTGTATCCCGCGACTGAAGGACTCTCATTCAAGGTCATTCGCGGAATACTCGAGACACATCTCGACGCGCTCCTTCCGCTCGTCAGAGAGTATCTGCCGAGGGAGCTGTTGAAGAAATCGGCGCTTCCGAATCTTCCCGATGCGCTGCGCATGCTGCACAGGCCGGCATCGATCGCGGAGGCGATGCGCGGAAGAGACCGGCTTGCGTTTGAAGAGCTGCTCTTCGTTCATCTGCTGCAACGGCGGGCGAACACGCTCGCGCGCGAGCGACGAAAGGGAATCACCTTCACGAATCGCAAAGAGCTCACGTCGGCGTTGCGCGCGGCATTGCCTTACGCACTCACTGGCTCGCAGACGACGGCGATCCGCGAGATCGTCGCCGACATGTGCAGCGACCGGAAAATGCATCGTCTGCTGCAAGGTGATGTTGGCAGCGGAAAAACAATCGTTGCGCTCTTCGCTTCGCTGCTGGCGATGGAGAATGGATATCAGGCCGCAATCATGGCTCCGACCGAGCTTCTCGCGGAACAGCACTTCAGAACTATCTCGAACCTTCTGGAGCCGTTGAACATCATGCCGCTGCTCGTCACAGGAAGCCTGAACACTCGTGACCGCGCAGACGCTGCGAAACGAATGGCTGAGGAGGTGCCGCTGCTCGTCATTGGTACTCACGCTCTGGTTCAGGAGAGCACGTTGTTCGCGCGGCTCGGCTTCGTGACGATCGACGAACAGCACCGCTTTGGTGTCGAGCATCGCGCGAAGCTTTCTGCAAAGGGGGAAGCGCCCGATGTACTGCTGATGAGTGCGACACCGATACCGCGCTCACTTGCACTCACTCTCTACGGTGATCTCGACGTCAGCACGCTGACGGAGCGTCCAGCCGGACGTCAGCCAGTAACGACAGTAATCCGTGGAGAAAAGGGAAGAGACCGCGTGCTGGCATTCGTTCGTCGCGAGACAGATTCCGGACGCCAGGCATACATCGTCTATCCTGTAATCGAGGAATCCGAAAAGACAGACCTCAAGGCGGCGACAACGATGTTTCAGTCGCTGTCCGCGGGCGTCTTCGAAGGAAAACGCGTCGCGCTGCTGCATGGGAAACTCCCGGCGGCGGAACGCGACACAACAATGCGCGCCTTTCGCGACGGCCAGATCGACGTGCTGGTTGCGACAACGGTTATCGAGGTCGGAATCGACGTCGCAAACGCCACAGTCATGCTGATCGAACACCCGGAGCGATTCGGACTTTCTCAGCTTCATCAGCTTCGCGGCAGAGTCGGTCGCGGCGCGGAAGCTTCCTACTGCATTCTGCTTGGAGATTTCGGGCCCGACGCCGGCGAGCGACTCAGGATCTTTGCGGGGACCGAAGACGGTTTCGAGATAGCTCGCGCCGATCTTCGGATCCGTGGAATGGGCAATCTGTTCGGTCAGGAACAGAGCGGCGCCGCCACGTTCAGGATTGCGGATCCGATTCGCGACGAAGCATTGAACATCGACGCGCGCATCGCTGCCGAGGAGATGCTCGCGAAAGACCCCGAGCTCGAAAAGAAAGAGCACGCCGGTATTCGCGGCGTGCTCTCATCCCGCTATTCACGGGCGTTGCAGCTTTTCAGAGTCGGCTAGAGAACGCTACCGGCTCGGGTTGGCGAGCCGCTTCTTGATTCTGTCGAGCTCCGCGTTTGCCTTTGCGAGTTGATCCTTCAGTGCAGCGATCTCGTCTTCGCGCGTCACGTAGACTGTGTCGCGTCCAACGACCTTCGTCATCTGCTGCTGGGTTCTGAGCGCCTGCATCGCCGCCGCGGTCCGTTTGACGACCATTGCCTGCGGCCTGTACCACTTTGCCGCCGGGTTCGCGAGGTAGAAATCGATCGCGTTCAGACCTTCGGCGACTGACGCGTTCTTGTTGGAAGGGTCGATCATGTAAAGCGCTCGCCAGAACGGAATCTCCTGTGCTTCGGGAGATCCCTTTGCCGAGAGGGCGAACTCAGCGAGAACGCGATCGGCGCCGGCATAATCGCCTGCTTCGGCGCGTTTGCTCGCGTTTTCTATGGCAGCCGCATAACCGGCAACCGGCGTCGGCGCTTTTGCCGCAGGCTGGTGGCTGCAAGCCGCCGTCAGCGCGCCCAATAGAACTACATGTCTCAACCTGCTCATTCGAGCGATCAAGCTACTTCCTCAATAACCGGTGTACGACGGAATGGTGTGCGGCGTGTGATCGCCGCGCGTACAGGCAACGTAATCGAAAAAGTCGTGCCCGCACCAAGGGTGCTCTCAACTTTGATCGTCCCTCCATGTGCTTCGACGATTTCCCGGGCTATCGCGAGACCCAGACCGGTGCCCTTGGCCGCCGCATAAGCCTGATTGCTCGCCTGGAAGAACTTCTCAAAAATATGCGGAAGCTGCTCGGCCGCTATGCCGACGCCGCTGTCGCGGACAGTGATCAGAACCTCCTGCCCGACGCCCTCGACACCAAGCTGCACCGTGCCCCCGCGGTCGGTGAACTTGAACGCGTTCGACAGCAGGTTGCCGAGTACTTCGTTGATTCGGTCTTCGTCCCAGAGCACGTGCGATGGAAGGTCGTCGCCGCGAACTACGCGGAACGAGATCTCGCGCTGAAGTGCAAGTACCTGGAACGACGTCTCGAACGAATGCAGGAACCGGTCGAGATCCACCTGACGCCGCTCGAGCTTTCCGCCACCTGCTTCGAAGCGCGAAATGTCGAGCAGACGCTTGACGAGACGCGTCAGCGTTTGCGCCTGTTTGCCGAGTGTCGCGCAGATTTCGCGTTGCTTCGGATTGAGCTCGCCGTAAATGTCTTCCTGAAGCAGCTCGAGGTATCCGACGATCACGTTGATCGGCGTCTTCAGCTCATGCGATGCGACAGAGACGAACTCGGCCTTGAGCTTGTCGAGCTCCGCGAGCTGGGCCGTCATTCCGTGATAGCTCCCTGCAAGCCGGCCGAATTCGTCGGTTCGCTTCTCCATCGCCGGAAGTCTTTGCGTGAAGTCTCCGTCGGCGACGGCCTTCATTCCCTTGTCGAGCTCATAGACAGGTTTGCTGATCGATCGAGTCAGCCAGATCGCGATGAGAGTCGCGAGAAGGAGTGCAATCGCGAGAGAGCCTGCAGCGGTGCGTTGTGCATCGACCGTGGCCGATGCTGCTGCATCGACGCGGTCGCGTGTTTGATCACGCAGAAGTATCTCGATGCTCGAGATGGATCTGTCGAGCGTCGTCAGTGCCGGGCGCGTGCGCTGTGCGGAAATGTCTTCCGCAGTATTGCCGGCGCCTGCAACGAGGGCGGCATACTCGGCATTGGTTGATGCGCGAAGCGCGAGAATCGCATTCGAGATATCCGATGCCGATTCGCGTTTCGAATAGCGCGCGAGTGAATCGCCGGTTGCCGACAACCGCGCGAGCTGCTGCCGCATCCGGTCGATCGTCGGCTGATCGTGGAGCGCAAAGAGCGCGTCCTCTGTGCGGCGAAGATCTTCCGCGATCTGCCGGAAGTTGCCGAGCGCCAGCGAGCCCGCGAACTCCCTGTCGCGGAGTGAGCGAGTGGTCTGATGTACGACCTCGAGCGATCTCAGCGCCAGAATTAACGGCACGAGAAGAATGATCGTGATCGACACGATCCCGAGTCCAAGCCGTGTGCGCAGTTTCATGCGCGGTTGACACCCCTATTTGTGGCGTCTAGCTTGCCGCGCAATCGCTGTCCCCATCGTAGACCCAATGAATCCCCCATACGCTCGCATTGCCGACCTCAGCGCTCACGCCGGACAATCTGTCCGCGTTCGGGGCTGGGTTACCCATCTGCGCTCTTCCGGCAAGGTCGCCTTCATTGTGATGCGCGATGGCAGCGGCACACTGCAGTGTGTCCTCGTGAAAAGTAGTGTGCCTGCCGATACCTGGGAATTGTTCGATCAGCTTACACAGGAAACGACGATCGAGGTAACGGGCGAGGTACGCACGGACGCGCGGGCGGCCGGCGGCTTCGAATTGGGCATAACCGCTCTCGAACTCATAGGCTCGAGTCCGATTGATTATCCGATCCAGCCGAAGGAACACGGGATCGACTTTCTGCTCGACCACCGTCACCTGTGGCTCCGGAGCGGGCGGCAGAGAGCTATCGCCCGCGTTCGTCACGAGACCGAGCAGGCGATGCGCGATTTCTTCTACGAGCGCGATTTCACCCTCGTGGATACGCCGATTCTCACCGCCGCGATCGGCGAGCGGAGTGGCCTCTTCGCGACCGAATACTTCGACGAGGGAACCGCCTATCTCGCGCAGACGGGCCAGCTTTACGGAGAGGCCGCCGCCGCGGCGCTCGGCAAGATCTACTGCTTCGGCCCGACGTTCAGGGCCGAAAAGTCGAAGACCCGCCGCCACTTGTCCGAGTTCTGGATGATCGAGCCCGAAGTGGCGTTCAACGACTCGAACGACAACATGAACCTTCAGGAAGAGTTCGTGTCGTACGTCGTGCAGCGTGTTCTCGAGAGGAAGAAGCCCGAGCTCGACGAGCTCGAGCGCGACACGTCCAGGCTCGAGACCGTGGTGGGACCCTTTCCGCGCATCGACTACACCGATGCCATCAAGATCCTCGAGTCGAAGGGAAGCGACGCGAAGTGGGGAGACGACCTGGGCGCAGAAGACGAGTCACTGCTCGTCGAGGGGCACGACCGCCCGGTCTTCATCTACAACTATCCGAAGGAAGCCAAGGCTTTCTACATGAAGGAGAATCCGGCCGATCCCCGGACCGTTCTCTGCGACGATCTCCTCGCACCCGAAGGTTACGGCGAGATCATCGGTGGATCACAGCGTGAGGACGATTACGACAAGCTCCTCAAGCGGATCCACGAGGAAGGGCTGCCGGTCGATGCCTACGGCTGGTACCTCGATCTTCGTAAGTACGGGACCTTTGTCCACTCAGGCTTCGGGCTCGGCCTTGAGCGAACGGTTTCCTGGATTTGCGGCCTGCCGCACCTGAGAGAGGCGATCGCGTTTCCGAGGATGATGAACCGGCTGAGGCCCTGACGGCTAACGACAAAAGAAGAAAGGCTAACCTTGGCCTTTCTCTGCTGCATTTGCTTTCACCTTTCAGCTGACTTCACTTCATTCCATATGGAGTCGAGCGCCTCGAGACCGGCAGTGTGAAGATCGAGTCCGCGCTCGCGAGCGATCCTCTCGATCTCCTTGAACCTCGCCTCGAACTTGGCATTGGCCTTGTCGAGCGCGAGGGACGCGTGAACTCCTGCCTTTCGACAAAGATTCACGCAGGCAAATAGCAGATCACCAAGCTCCGACTCGAGCTCGGCGTGAGCGGCATCGTGAGCCGGCGGCGCTCCGTGAGCAGCAGGAGGAACGTTTGCGAGATGTTCCCGAACCTCGGCCAGTTCCTCCTCGACCTTCGCTGCCGGTCCGTCGGCATTCGGCCAATCGAAGCCAACCCCGGCAGCCCGGTCCTGAAGGCGGTGCGCGCGGTGCAACGGTGGTAGCGAAGCGGGAAGATCATCGCCGATCGACAGGCGCTTCTTCGACTTCATCTTCTCCCATGGCTCCTTCGCGCCGTCACCGTAAAGATGCGGATGCCGGCCCTTCATCTTGGTAATCAATCCGCGGGCAACGTCGTTCACGTCGAACTCGCCTCGCTCCTCGGCGATTGTCGAGTGAAACAATACCTGAAGAAGGACGTCGCCGAGCTCCTCGCGCATCAGCGGGCTGTTGCCGTCGCGGATGGCTTCGTCGAGCTCGAGGGACTCTTCAACGAGGTAAGGACGCAGCGATTCGTGTGTCTGCGCGGCATCCCATTCGCATCGTTTACGGAGGTCACGCATCAGCGCGACGGTATCGTTAAGCGTAACCTTGTCGTCCATGCAGACTTTGCTCGCTAAATTGGGCGTGTGATTCCAATACTACCGGAACGCGGCAGCGAGAGGCAATGCTGCAGCCGCTAGAGCGAGCGTGGATGGAAGTCGATCTTGGCGCAGTCGTGCGCAACACGACGGCGCTTCGCTCGCTTGCGGGTGTGCCGGTCATTCCGATGATCAAGGCCGACGCCTACGGACTCGGCGCCACGCAGGTCGCGCATGCGCTTGAGGCTGTCGAACCATGGGGCTATGGCGTCGCCACCGTGGTCGAAGGGCAGGAACTCAGGAGTTCGGGGATCACGCGGCCGATACTCGTCTTCTCTCCGTTGCTGCGAGAAGAGTTTGGCCCGGCTCACGACGTCAGATTGACACCGACTCTTGGTTCTGCCGAGGCAATCGCCGAATGGAACAAGTTCGGCGGACCATATCATCTCAGCATCGACACAGGGATGGCGAGAGCCGGATTGCC
>JADGQR010000039.1 GCA_017881685.1 Gemmatimonadaceae bacterium | reverse complement strand
GCATCGTGGGGACCCGAGCAGTTCAAGTCGAGATTTCGCGACATAGTGCGGAGCCTCGTCTCGTGATTGGCGGCTCCGTCGTGAGAAAGCTCCTCAAGAAATTCGGCCGCGACGTCGTGATGTATCATCACACGACCCATCCGGTTGCGCGGCGGATGCACCTGCTCGAGCGCTACGGAGTAAATCTCATCCTCGATATCGGCGCCAACGTCGGGCATTTCGGACACGAGCTCCGCTCGCTTGGCTATCGCGGGCGCATCGTCTCATTCGAGCCGCTCAAGTCGGCGTACGCCCAGCTCGAAGCTGCTGCGCGTGGCGATTCACTCTGGACGACGCAGAATTGCGCGATCGGCAGCGTCGACGGATGGTCCGAGATCAACGTTGCGGCAAACCTGCAGAGCAGCTCGCTTCTCGAAATGCTTCCGCGTCATCTCGACAGCGCGCCGCAGTCGTCATATCAGGGCATCGAGCAGATTCAGGTTCGGCGACTCGACTCGGTGCTTCCCGAAGTGATGAAGCCCGGAGAAGTGCTCTACGTGAAGAGCGATACGCAGGGATATGAGTCGGAAGTCGTAAACGGAGGCGAAGAGGCTCTGAAGCGGGCTGTTGGCGTACAGATGGAGCTCTCGCTCGTTCCGCTCTACTCAGGCGAGACTCTGCTCGCAGACATGATCCACGAGCTCGACAAACGCGGATTGCAGCTGATGTCGATCGAACCGGCATTCGCTGATCCGGTCACCGGACAGTTGTTGCAAGTGGACGGGATTTTCTTTCGCGCTTCACCGGCGCACGGTCTTGCCTGACGACACGGGCGTATCGCCGTTCGTCTCTGTAGTCATCCCGACCTACAACAGGTCGGGATTGCTCGCCAAAACGGTCGAGAGCTTTCTTCAGCAGACGTATCCGGCCGACAGGTTCGAGATCATCATCGTGGACAACAATTCGTCTGATGATACGCCTGCGGTGATAGATGAGCTCGCCGAGCAGTCGTCACAGGTTCGCGGCCTGACGGAGTTGCGAAAGGGAGCGCATTTCGCTCGCAATACTGGTGGCCGCGCCGCGAAGGGAGAGATTCTCTACTTCACCGACGACGACATGCTCGCCGACGCGAGGCTTCTCGAGAAAATCGTCGAGCCATTCCTGATCGGTGCTGAAGTTGGATCTGCGTCAGGGCGCATCATTCCTTCGTGGGAAACAGAGCCGCCGGTGTGGGTTCTCGAACATTGCCGCAACGAGCTGCTCAGTCTCAACGATCTTGGCGTCGCGACGATAATCTCGGATACGGATCCAGGAGTCTTCATCTGCCACCAGGCCGTGTTGCGCGAGGCGTTCTTTCTCGCCGGCGGTTTCAATCCCGACACGAACGCGGGTGAGCTCGTTGGAGATAATGAAACCGGACTCAACATCAAGATTCGCGACCTTGGCTACCGGTTCGCATACGTTGGCGGGTCTGTCATTCGTCACGTGATCCCGGAGAGCCGCATGAGCCAGCGGTATCTCAATTCGCGTTTCGCCGATCAAGGCTTCTGCGACAGTTACACCGTGTATCGCAAGACAATTCCGGGTGCGGCGCGATTGTCGCTGGCGATGTTGAGAAATGCCGCGATGGTTTTGCCGAACTCGGTTGCGGCTGGAGTCCGCGCCGCGACAGGCAACTCAGCGTGGCGGCTGAATTTCGCACGGCTTTTCTATCTCCGGAACAGAGTCGTTTATGATTTCCGGCTCTTTCGCTCGGAGCAATGGCGGCGCTTCGCCCTGCGCAACGACTGGCTGACCGATGATTGAAGGTGGTCTTCGCACTCGCGGCTCGGTGAAGCGCGGAGATGCGGACGCGCCGCTCGTGTCGGTCATAACCGTCGTTCGCAACGGCATGCCGCTCGTTGAGCGGACGATCGACGCGATTCTCTCGCAGACATACGCGAACGTCGAGTACATCGTGGTCGACGGTGCGTCGAGCGATGGAACGGTCGAATTGCTTGGGCGGCACGACGCCCGGATCGATTACTGGCTGAGCGAGCCGGATGCTGGCTTGTACGACGCGATGAACAAGGGTGTCGCTCTTGTCTCGGATGCAGCCGCTTACGTGATGTTCGCGAATTCCGACGACCGCCTTTACGAGGCCGACACAATCGAGAGGCTGGTAAGAGCGGGGAAGGGCGCGGACTTCGTCTACGGCAAGCAGGTTCTCACCGATGGTGAGACGTCTGCTGTACTCGGAAGCGAAGTCGATCTGAAAGACCTTGCACGGCGCAACATCAGCCACGCCGCGACGCTCGTTCGGCGCAGTGTGTTCGACACCGTCGGAAAGTTCGATCTCAAATACAAGCTCGTTGCGGACTACGACTTTTTCGTTCGCTGTTTTCAGCATCCCGTCGAATCGCGCTTCGTCGATCAGATCGTTGCGGAGGTCAGCATGTTCGGCCTCAGCGAAACGCAATTCCGGCTGCTCCTGCGCGAGCGTCTCGACGTGATTGCGACGCGGTTTGGCGGCATTCCTCGCCTCGCTGCTACGGCCCGGATATATTGCTACGACATTCCCCGAAATTTCCTTCGCGGCGAGCTCCGCAAACGTGGCCTTCTGAGCCGTTGGCGGGCTATCAAGGGGATGTGACTGCCAAATGAAGATTCAACTATCAGTAGTCGTCCCCTCATACCGGCGGCGCGACGAGCTGGATCGCTGCCTCGAGGATCTCGCGGCCCAGATCGATCCCCCCTCACTCGAGATTGTTCTGGTGCTGCAGGCGTTTCCCGCCGGCGCGGCAGAGTCGGTGCGCGAGCGCTTTGGCGGCCGTTTGAATCTTCAAATCGCGGAATTCAATGAAGGCCTGGGCACCGGTGGAGCGAGAAACGAAGGCCTGCGAATGTCGAGCGGAGAGATCGTAGCGTTTCTCGATGACGACGTCCGTCTGCCCGCTGGCTGGTCGCGAGCTCTCGTGTCGTGCTACGCCGATCCGAAGGTTGGAGGCGCCGGAGGTTTCGTCGACCACCCGGGACACTACGGCCCGATGCGAAACACCGCGTATCGCATACTCGGCATCACATCGAATCGGTTCAAGATCGACTGGGGCGGCTTCAACATCGGCCCTGCGTTCAATCCTCCTGGCGTTCACAAGGCGGAATGGCTTGGCGGCGGAAACATGTCGTTCCGCCGAGCGGCCATAGTTGGTGTCGGTGGATTCGACGAAGCGCTCGGGGCATTCTGGCACGAAGACGCCGACGTGACGCACCGCGTGATGAAGTCGGGATGGGAGGTGGTCTGCTCGGATCAGCTCGCCGTCGACCATTTCCCGAGCTCAGTCAACAGACCTCCGCTTCGCGCGCAGGTGCTGGAGCGTGAGCGCACTCGCGTTCTTTTCGTGTGGAAGGCAATCGGCGACAGAGCATTGTGGCAGGCCCGCTACGCATCGCGGCTCGCGCTGCACGCGGTCGCAATGTCGGTAGTCGGTCTCGCCAAACGCGATCCGATGATTCCCGTCAACGTCATCAAAGGCGGATGGAGAGGCTATCGCGAGCTCGCCGATGCGCGGCGGGATAGTGCAGGGCGGACTGGATTTGCCAACAATGCGGCTGACGTGAGCGTGCACAGCTGATGGCCGGATCGATCGCCGTCGGCACGAGCGAGCTCGAGAGACCTCGCCTGGCTCTTCTTCCGTTTCCGACGTCTGTTGGCATTCTGCTCGGCGTTGCTCTTTGCGCGCATCTCGCTGCGATGGTTTGTGCGCTCACCGGCTCCGGGCTCGCTGCCGCTGTGTATCTCGTCGGCGGACAATTCGCATTGTCGCTGGGGCTACTTCGCCTCTACAACGGCGTCTGGGTCTTTCAGGACCTTCGCCTGCCGATGGTGGTGTTCCTCTTTCTGTACGGATTCTCGCTTCCAGCAATTTCCGTATTAAGGGGGACTTACAGCCCGGGGCTGACAGAAGCCGCACTACTATATGGAACGGCATTCGCCGGCTTCAACGTCGTTCAATGGTGGTTCAAGCAGCCTTGGCGCGACGTTCCTGCCAGCGCTCTCGCGTGGGTGCGGCCGACGTTCGCGAATGCCGCCCTCGTGCTGCTCGGTTTTATCGCGGTGGTCGGATATGCATATTCCAAGGGCACGCGACAGTTTCTCACGCTCGACCGTACTCAGATGACGTGGCTCTACACCCAGACATGGGTCGTCTCGATGCTTTTGATGAACGGCTTCGTGATGTACATGTTCGCCGGCTGGCCGTCGATGACGCGCAACGCAAAGCGGCTCGTCGTATGGACTGTGCTCGCCTACGTAATCTTCCATCTTGGACTCGGCAACCGTCGCGATTTTCTCGCGATGTTTTTGTTCCTCGTCGGAATGCTGGCATCGCGCAGACGGTCGGTGATCGGATTCAGAACCATGCTGGTCGCGTTTCTGGCATTCTCGGGATTCATGCTCGTTGGAATCGTGCGGCAGATTCGGAGCGCGCCGTGGACTTTGTATACCATGACTCCGCTCACGATGGTGACCGAGCAGAACGAATTCGTGATGCCGATCCAGACGGCGACATATTACATGTCGATCGACCGGCCGTTCATGCTCGGAATGACTTATCTCGCGGCGCCTGGCGCTTTCATACCGCGCGTGCTGTGGCCGGAAAAGCCGATCGGGCTCAGCTCGCAGTTCAACAGGGACAAGTTCGGCGACGTGATCGTTCCAGGATTCGCGTACACGCCGATCACCGAGGCTTACATCAATTTCAGTTTTGTGGGACCGTTCATAGTGCTTTCGTTGATTTCACTGGCATCCGTGTTCCTGGTGCGACATGCGCGCGACAGGCCGCTGCTGTATTTCCTGTGTTTTTCACTGGTGCTCGATTTCAATCGCGGAGAGTCGGCTGGAGTTCTCTACTCGCTCGTCGTCATCGGTGCCGCATTCGCGCTGATGCGGTTCGTGTCTCAGATCCAATGGGCGCCCAGTGCATTTCGGGAAATGTGGCCGCCACCGGCGCTCGCCGACGGCGTGGAAGGAGCGCGCGAGTGAGAATCGCTCTGAATCTCCTCTACCTGATACCGGGAGTCGTGGGAGGAACCGAGACGTACGCGCGGTCGCTCATACACAATCTCGCCAAGCTCGACGAAGAGAACGACTACGTGGTCTTTCTCAACAAGCTCGGCGCTGACATCGACATCACTCCCGGTCCGAACTTCCGGCGCATCGTGTGTCCGTTCGTTCCGCTGAGGCGGATGGTACGGTACGGATGGGAGCAGGGCATACTTCCGTTTCAGCTCGGCCGCGAAAAAATCGACATCGTTCATTCGCTCGGCTACGTTGCGCCGCTCGCTGCCAGGTCGCGCCAGATTGTATCGGTGCACGATCTCAATTTTCTGAGTCATGAAGGATGGGGAACCGCGCAGGGAAGGCGGATCCTCCGATTCTTCGTCGAGCGAAGTGTGCGAAGAGCCGATCATGTGATCACGATCTCGGAATTTTCTTGTGACGGGCTCGTGCGACTTCTGGGAGTTCCTCGCGAGAAAGTCAGCGTTACCTACCTCGCGGCGGCTCAGCATCTCGAGAGCGATCCGACTGTGGCGTCATCCGATTATGATCCGGCGGCCGGCGTACCGTACATTCTGGCCTTCAGCGCCCTGCCCAGTCACAAGAACATTGCGCGCCTCGTCTCTGCCTTTGAGCAGATTCAGGATCTCGTCCCGCACTCGCTTGTCGTGATAGGAAACCTGCCTGGCAATGAGGACGATCGCCGTGCGCTCGAGCGCAAAGCGGGACCTCGCATTCATTTCACGGGTTATCTCCCCGACGCTGACGTTGGAGCGGCATTGAAGGGAGCATCGCTGTTTGCGCTTCCGTCGCTCTATGAGGGCTTTGGCCTTCCGGTGATCGAAGCTCAGCGCACCGGCATTCCTGTTACGTGTTCACGGGTTGCTGCGCTTCCCGAAGTAGCCGTCGATGCTGCATTCTATTTCGATCCTTTGTCGGTCGACGACATCGCCGCCGCGCTGAGGAAATGCCTTGTCGACCCCGATCTTCGTGCTTCTCTCGTGACGAAGGGCTATGAAAACGCGAAACGATTCTCGTGGGAGAACACGGCGCGGGAGACACTCGCGATCTATGCGGCGACCGCTGCATCGCCCAAGAAGGAGAACGCTGCGTGAGTGGAGTTCATGACGTTGGCGGTGTGAGCTCCGTGCGACGCTACGACGAAAGCCTCGCTCACGAGGAGACCTCTCTCTTCGGTTTCATGAATGTTCTTCTGAAATACCGCGGCATGCTCGCCGTGCTGATGATCGCATGCGGAATTTTCGGGGCGGTGAAATACTCTCAGTCAAAGGCGAGCTACGTCACTCGCATCGGGATCAACGTCGCTTCGAACGAGCCGGCACCCGACCCTACCGGTCTCGTCGCACAGCTCGGCCTCGTGCCGGCGTCCGGATCGGCTCAGGAGGTCGCGTTCTTCAGCGAGCTTCTGAGATCGCCGCCGCTGCTGCGAGACGTATCGAACCGGCAGTACACGGTGAATACGAAGAGAGGCACAGTGAGCGGCCCACTCACGCGATTCTACGGCTTTTCCGGAAATCCGCAGCTCCATGAAAAGGAGATGACGGACATCCTCACAGACAACATCACGTTGTCCGCGTCGGGCAGGACGGGCAACATCTGGCTGTTCGTGGACACGCCGTTTCCTGATCTCTCGCAACAGGTTGCGCTGAACATCATTCGGCTGGTCGATGATTACAGCCGGGCCCGCAAACACGCGCAGGCATCGGCTGAGCGCGAGTTCATTCAGGGACGGCTGGCGGAGTCGAAGCAGGAGCTGAGCACGGCAGAGGATGCAGCCGTGCAGTTTCGCGTCGACAACCGCGAGTTTTCTTCACCGACGCTTTCCCTGCAAGACGGGCGGCTTCTTCGCGACGTGTCGATGAAACAGCAGCTCTACACGTCGCTGCTTCAGTCGTATGATCGAGCGCGCATAGCGGAAGCAAAGAATCTTCCGTCGATCACCATTCTCGAGGCGCCCGAAAAACCAATCAAGCCGGAGCCTTCATCGGCGATCGCACTGCCGTTGCTCGGCGCGATTGCCGGCTTGTTGCTCGGTATCGTCGTCGCGTTTATCCGCGAGCGAATGGCCGAGACGGCTGCGTCGCCTACGCCGGCGTTCGAGTACTACACGGAGCTGAAGCGCGATGCCGTCCGCGACTTGAAGAATCCGCTGCGGCCGTTTGGACGCTCGAGGAAACCCGCCTCTGATGGCTGACGCGCTGGAGTCATTCAGCGTCGCTGTGCCAACGATGGGAAGGACAACCGAGCTTGCGGCACTGCTTAGCTCGATTGCCGAGTCGACAGTTCTGCCTGAGCAAATCATTGTCGTCGATCAAAACGCCGACGACAGGCTTGTTCCGGTCATCGCGCAGTTTCCCAATCTTGCGGTAGCGCACCATCGTGTGAATTTTCGCGGACTGTCGGCCGCCAAGAACTTTGCTGCGCGAGTCTGCGGGTCAGAAGTACTGTTTACTCCGGACGATGATTGCAGAGTCTCTCCGGCGACGTTTGCGACCGCACTCGCGGAGCTCGGGCGAACGAGGGCCGACGTGGTTTTCGGCAAATGCACCGATGAAAACGGTGCCGATGCGATTGTCG
>JADGQR010000256.1 GCA_017881685.1 Gemmatimonadaceae bacterium | reverse complement strand
GGAAGAATCCACCCGACGGTCTTCTGGTTTGCCGAGTGGATTGCGCAGGATGCGGCGGAGCACTCAGCGAGCGCGCTCCCGTTTGAGAAGAGAGACATCGATGCGTTGTTCATCGCCAGCAGCTGGATGAGGAAGGAGAAGAATTTCGGAATCCTGGCGGACATCGTAGCGCGGGTCCCTGAACTTTCCGTTCACGTCGTGGGCGAGTTCGCGCAGGCGATTCCCTTCGCCACACACCACGGTTTCGTGGGAACGCGCGCGGATCTCTTCCGCATAATGGGGCGCGCCAGAACCGTCGTGTGTCCATCATCGTTCGACGCGGCACCGGGCATACTGTTCGAGGGCTCAGTCATGGGCTGCAACGTCGTCACCTCAAAAAACTGCGGCAACTGGGAACTGTGCAACGGCGAGTTGCTTGTTCGCGAGTACACGGCGGATGCATTCGCCGCAGCGATCCGTTGCGCGCGTGAGGCAAAATTCGGGGATAACATGGATCTGTTCCTCGATCGTTCATCCTACGTATCACTCAAGAACGTTCTCCTCAAGGACAACAACTCAGCGGTAAGTCTCTTTCCATCCGTGCCGCGGCTCGTGACCGATTAGCTCCTTCAGCCACTTGTCCGCGCGGTTCCTGTAGAGGCATTGTCGCAGGTAAGAAGACTTTGCGCGCGCGAGCATTTTCTCCGTCTCGTCTCGAGACGCGCCATGCTTGCGCAAGATGCGTCTGATCTCCCTCAGGTGAACGCTTAGCGGCAGATGCGTCGTCAATCGCTCGGCGTCTCGATGGTCGCGATAGAGGTAGAGCGCTTCAGGGATTGCATGGAATCGCGCGCCGTGCTCGGCCATTGTCCACGGAAAATCATAGTCGTCAGGACCTACGTTGTTGAGTGATTCATCCATGCCGCCGAAAGAGAGCGCGAGCTCCCGTCTCCAGCAAAGGAGATGCTTCACCGGGGATGACACCAGGAAGTCCTTCAGCTCGAACGTCGCTTGGCTGGGATAGACGGTGCTGATCGGCCGATCGCGCGTATCAATCATCACCCGCGCGGAGTGGAAGAAGTCGTGGTCAGGACAGAGCCGGATGTGGGAAGTAAGGACCTCGGTTGCATTCGCCGCCCACATGTCGTCGGAAAGCAGAATCGCCACGAACGGTGTTTCCGCCTGTCGCATTCCTGTGTTCAAGGCACCGGAAAGCTTTCGTCCCTCATTCACGATCAGCCGGCAGCGCGCGTCGGCGAGCTCGACCTGGAGGAGACGCTCGAACTCGGCTCGGTCTTCCGGTTCAACGATGATCAGAAGCCTCCAGTCGGGACAGCTTTGGGCGGTCAGCGAATGCAAAGCCTTGAACAGGAAGTCGCGCTGATGGTTCTTGAGTGGCATGAGCGCGGTGAAGAGCGCAGCGTCCAGGGCGTGCGTCAATCGATCGCCCTCCGAGCCGGTAGCGTTTCGCGCAACGAGAGGGCGTTCTGCAGGAAGACTTCGTCCGCCACTTGATTCATTGTCATCAGCCTGCCCATCCGGGAGATCGTCGCGAGAAACGCGGCATAACGGGGAAGCCAGAACTCGCCGTAGCAGTCGTGAAGCCCGAACGCCACGAAGCGATTGTTCTCGATAGTGGCGATTGCCTCCGCTTCCCACGCCTCATACGATCGACCATCGTGGTACATCGAGAAATCGTCGAAGTGAATCGGGATCTTTACTATCCCGTTCTGCAGGCGGGGCTCGTCGAACCCGAACGAGTACGTTGAGCTCGCGAGCCACTCGAAATTGTGAAAGCACAGATTCTCGTCTGTCAATTCCGCAGTGATTCGAGATTGGGGCGTACGGTATCCCTTGAGTCGATAATCCACCGTGCGACAGCGACCGAGCTGGTCTGCACCTTTTGTCGGGGCCGCGCCATTCGACGAGTCGATGCGATGATCATACGAATGAAATGCCAGGCAATGCCCATCCTTCTCGATCCTGTCGCGTAATTCCGGGACGAGCGTGCCGACGACGGCATACGTGGCTTTGACGCTCAGCTGCCGCTCGATCGAAATCATCCGCTCAAGGTTTTCAGGCGCGGCCGAATCAGCCTTTCTGGCAAAATCCGGATCGCTGTCCGTGTGGCCCATCCCCTTTTCGACGTCGTGACAGATACATATCTTCCTGTCGTCTGCGATGTCTTCTTCGCCCGGCTCCGGAACGACGAGGCGATTCGCGTTGCGGCTCACGTCGATCGACCACCACGGTGGAGAACTTTTCACATCGAAGAGCTCGCTCACGTTTCGATCATAGATGCGACGGAACATTTCCGGCCCGACGTTGCGGTCGGGATCAGTGTGTCGGAGGGCCCAATCCGAATCAGCTACGTATATGCGCTCCATTTGCATGCCGACAGCGAAGTTCAGAATTCCGTTCAGCAGCATGTGGTTCCAGCCCTTGAACCGGTTCTCAACGCGCGTCTTGAGCGATCGCCGGCGCGGGATGCGCTGCACGAGATCGGAGATGTGCACCATCGTATACAGCTCGGGGCCTCTCACCACGAGATTCGCGGTCGCGATCTGTCCGGGCCGGCTGAACTGCTGTTGATGCCACGCGATATCGTCGTCGAAGAACAGGTCGGCTGGGAACTGCGCGGCGATCGAAGGCGCGGCATAAAGGACGAGCTCCCACAGCTGATCCGGGTTCACGTCGCCGCACATCCACCGCGCGATCCTGAAACCGTCCGGGCCGCACTTCGGAAGGTAGCGGACGGTGTGAGGAAAGAACCACCGCTGGCGGTATCCTTTCCGGAGGAATTCGTCACATCGGTCCGCGGTGATGACGCCGAAGCTTTCTTTCACTGATACGCAGGAATGTGCGGCGTCCTCGGTTGGATTGACCCGGCACTGATCGACCGCGAGGCGGCGATCCGGATGGCGGAGCCAGCTCTATCGTTGCTTCGCAATCGGGGGCCAGACGATCAGCGGCTCGACTGGGGACCTGGCTGGATTCTCGGTCACACACGTCTCTCCATCATCGATCTTTCCCGACGATCCAGCCAGCCCATGACAGATGGCCGAGGTCTCTGGCTCGTTTACAACGGCGAAATTTACAACTTTCGCGAGCTGCGGGCGGAGCTTGAGGCCAGCGGCTGCCGGTTCAAGTCCGACGGTGACGCAGAGGTTCTGTTGCAGGCGCTGAAACACTGGGGACTGGCTTGTCTGGAGCGTCTGCGCGGGATGTTCGCCTTCGCGCTTGTGGACACCGAGCGCCGTGAGCTCGTGTTGGCGCGGGATCGTTACGGCGTGAAGCCGCTCTCATACGAAATCAATGGCGCAGGAATCCGCTTCGCATCGGACCTCCGCACGCTTCGCTCATTGCCTGACGCGAGTCGGGAAATCGATTCAGAGTCCGCGTATCTCTACATGGCGTTGGGGTACATCCCCGCCCCGCACACTATTCGTCAGCGCGTCCGTAAAGTGAAGCCCGGCCATTATGTCCGTGTCCGCTGGACCGACGGAGGAGTCGACGACGTTCGAGAGCTTCCATACTGGAGCATTCGCGCGTTGCACGACGACGGTCATCCCGCCGATTCCGTCAAGGGAGACCACCTTGTCGAATTTGAGCGCCGCGTCGCCGACGCAGTTCGCTGCCGTCTCATCAGCGACGTACCGGTGGGAACGCTGCTGTCTGGAGGAATCGACTCAACGCTTGTGACCAGCTTCAGCCGGGAACTCTCAGACTATGCGTTGCCAGCATTCACGATGGGGTTCGACGACCCCAGCTTCGATGAGGCGCCATTCGCCAGAGCGATCGCGAAGGAGCTGGGCGGAAATCATCACGCCTTTCAGATGACCGACTCCGACCTCGAAGACGTGTGGGACAGGATGTGGACCGCGTACGACGAACCGTTCGCCGATGCCTCCGCAATCCCCACGCTGCTGTTGTCGCGCCGCGTGGCATCCAGTGTCAAAGTAGCGCTGACCGGAGATGGCGGCGATGAGGTGGGCTGTGGATACGAGTGGCATCAGGCGCTGAATCGCCTCGATCTGCTCGGCACAGTATGTGGGGAAGGCCTGACTAATTCGCGCGCGGAACGAATGGGCCGTTTTCGCAAATGGCACCGCATTCCTGAGGGACGCGCCATCGATCGCGCCGGGATATGGAGTGCGCTGCGCACGGGCCTGTCGGATGAAATGCTGGGCGTTCTACCGCTGGCCGATCCTCTCGCGCAGCAGCCGTTGAGCGAATACTTCCGCGAATGGTCCCGCGACCTGTCCGATGTCGATGATTGCTTCACGTGGGCCGGCGAGATGGACTTGCTCACCTATCTGCCGGACGATCTCATGGTAAAGGCCGATCGCGCGAGCATGAGCGTGGGCCTCGAGCTGCGATCCCCTCTGCTGGACCACGAGCTTACGACCTGGTTGCTTCGGTCTCCGGTATCTGCCCGTTTCGATCACCAGCGCCGCCTGACGAAGGTCCCGTTCCGACGCTCGCTCGAACGCCGCGTGTCGGCGGCGCTCCTCGACAGGCCGAAGCAGGGCTTCACTCCCCCGCTCGCGAAATGGCTTGCCGGACCTCTTGCCGGGCAGATGGCCGACGCGCTGGAGCGGCTGAACAGCGGCCTTCTCGATCCAATCGTACTGCCGCGCGGGTGCACCAGCTGGCGTGACTGCGACCCTGCCCTCCGCGACGGAAACATTGACTTCCTGTGGCGCATCGTCAGCTTTTCGGAATGGAGCAAGCACGCGGGCGACTCATGATGGGCAGAGATCCAGTTACGGACGCCGAATTCGAGAGCCTGCGTGTGGAGCTTGCGCCACATGGCGCGGATTCGTGGCTACAGGTTCCGTGGCACATCTCCCTGACGCACGCGCTTCGGGTTGCCGCCCGAGAGAACAAGTTGCTCGCAATGGTTGTCCGAAGCGGCCATCCATTGGGGTGCACGTGCAACAACGGTCTGGTCGACCGTGCGTCGGTCGTCGGCAATCCCGAGATCGCCGCTCTGCTCGCGACGAAGTATGTACCGGTCGCCATCGATCAGCATATCCATCGACGGTTGCAAGATGCAGAAGGCCGACTGTTCGCCGAGCTCGTGAAGCGCGCCGGGCAGTTTCTTGACGGGAAGGCGCAGGGGTTCTATGTCTTTACGGGTACGGGCGAACTGCTGGCATTCAGACACACGCTAGACCCGTTCGTTGTAAGACAGATCCTCATTTCCGCCTTGGAGAGGACCGATTCCAACCCTTCGGCTTCCGGATGGATCGAGCCGGTTGAGGAGGCTGATTTCACGCTGAAACCTCCGGCGGGAGTCGTTGTCCTCGACGTTGTATCGAGAGTCCTCGGCGGTTATGGCGAACCGTCGAGTCATCGTGAGCGAATTCTGCAGTCCTCACATGGACGCGATCACTGCTGGATTCGCCAGGACGAGGTGGCAAGCCTCTCGGAGGGCATCGTGCCCGAAAGTCTGCTGAGTCGAATTGCGCGTTTCCACCTTGTGGACAACACGCGCGGCGAACCGCCGATGTGGCGCGCTGATCAGATTCACTCCGCCGAAGCGGTGTTGCGCGACGGCCAGCTTGTCGGCTCGGTCCGGCTCGAGACGGCGCGCGGGCGCCGCGGATATTCGGCGTCGCTCTTAGGTCTCGTAGACGCGGCGGGCGGTATGGTCACTCAATTCGACGTCGTGGCGCGCGGCCTCGCTTGGGGGCGTGGTTATCACAACGGGGGCGCCCCGCGTGGAGATTATCCTCTGGCTGTCCGTTTCACTCTGGCGCAGGGGGCGTGGCCATTCGATGCTGTCCCGCCGGGAGCGGCGCGGACGAGGGCAGGCGAATATCTAGGCATCCCGATCGGGTCCGAGTCCTGAAATGAGCACCGGCATCCTACTGACGAACAAACAAGCCATTCTCGAGGACTGCGCGAACGCGTCGTTGCACGTCGATCACCTTCCGTACTACTACGAAGTCCATCTCGGCATGCCATGCAACGAGAAGTGTATCATGTGCGTCCCGGACGGAAAACATAAGCGGGACCAGATTTCGTTCGACGAGTTCGTCGCCTTCTTCGATCAGATCAAACCGGTTGCCGAACAGATCACACTCATCGGCGGCGAGACGTTCATGTATCCGCGATTCAACGAGGTGCTGGACCTCCTCGCACAACACCCCATAGCAGTAACGATCATCACCAACGCGACGATGCTGACGGAGAAGATCTCGCCACGTTTGCTCGCACTACATGAGCTGGAGTTGAAGTGTTCGATCGATGCGGCGACCCGCGACACGTACTACCGCATTCGTGGCCGTGATGTCTTCGACAAGGTCGTCACGAACGTGACGCGTTTCGCGGATCTGACGCGCGACAGGCCGAACGTTCGTCGCGTCCTCGTCTATGTCGTCATGCGCGAGAACCTGGACGAGGTGCTTCCGTTCGTGGACTTCGCCCGAAGCATCGATGTATATCGAGTGGACTTCCAGCCGGTGAAGCACGTGAGCACGTGGAAGGTGGAGAACGGCACCGGATGGCTGTTCGACGGCAGCACGCAGTCCTGCGAATCCTTCAGGGACGAGTACAACGACGTCATGAGGCAGGCACGGGAAAAATGCGATCGTCTTGGTCTTGGTCATGACATCCAGCTCGTCTGAGCCCGAAGCGAAGCGATATTTCTGCACCGAGCCCTGGGTTGGTATGTTCACCATCCAGACGAATCAGGATGTGACCTTCTGCCCCTGCTTCCTGAAGATGAAGATCGGAAATCTGAAGGAGTCTTCGATTCAGGGAGTCTGGAACGCGGAGCCGCTCGTGCAGCTTCGTCGTTCGTTCAGTGAAGGGGTGCTTCCGGAGCCGTGCAGGGGGCAGTTATGCCCGGTGGCTGTCGGAGCGAATGACGAATAGCCGCGTAAGGATGCTACACGGTTGCACGCCGTCCTTCATACACGCGTGACGATGGAACGTATAGCCCAGACGAACCTCCAGCTTTACAATCAGCTTCGACTTGAGGGACGCTCGCCTGACGATCTTGCGCTGATACGGCGGTGTTACGAGCTCAGCGTGACGTTGTATTCAGGATCGTTTCAAGGCGATGGCAAGCCCTTTGTCGCGCATACGATCGGCGTCGCGAGTATCATGGGGCAGCTTGGCATGCCATCCGTAGTCGTTGGGGCGGCATGCGTTCACAACATCTACGGCAATGGCAATTTCGGTGATGCGCTGTCGGAAGTCGCATCACCGCGGCGAAGACGCTTCGTCGTAAATGCCGTCGGTGACGAGGTCGAGGCGTGTGTATATCGGTTCAGATCACTCCGCCTGAATCCCGAATCGATCGGAGAAATTACATCGCAGCTCGACCAGCTCGACAAACGCGACAGGGATCTGGTGACCATGGACCTCGCTGATCACCTGGAAAAGTATGCCGACTACGGAGTTCTATACTTCGGCGACGGAACCTGGGTCACAGACTTTGTCGAGAATCACAGGAAAGTACTGATCGAGATCGCTAACCGCCTCGGCCACCCGCAGCTTGCAATTGCACTAGCGGAGGCTATCGATGAAACGGCGCGTCAGACTATACCGCCTGAGCTGAAGCGTGAAGAACGGCACACAGCGATTGAGCTGGTCATGCCGCAGTCCTGCATGCGCCGCCCTCGCGTCGTGGCGATCGAAAGGCTCGCCCAGGTCAAGCGAAGCATCTTTCACCGGTAACGGACTCAGGCAGACCGTTTGTTCCGGTAAAGCTTCGAGCGTAGCGAGCCAACCGCCTTGCCCGTGACCTTCCCGAAATTGAATACACGCCAGTAGCGCGCGTCGGCCGGCGACGAAGGCGTGGGCGTCGCCGCTGAGCCGGCCACAAAAGTCCGAACGAACTGGTCGTGCTTCTTCAGCAAAGGAATCGAGTGGTAGCCGTGTGCGTAACCTTCCGCGATCAAGCCGCGAAGGCTTTGCTCGTTGTGGTGATACACGACCGCCGCGGGCTCGTGGACGATTCGGTACCCACCTCCCACGACGCGATACGCCAGATCGCAATCCTCGCATCGCAGAAGGTCCTCATCGAACAGTCCAACCTCTTCGAGGACAGACCTCCGTGATGCCCAGTTCATGGTGATGGCATAGGGAGGTGAGTAATACTCGATGGCCATCCGTTGATCGTGGATCCGCTCACCAAACTTCTCGACCGCGTTGCACGGCTTGATGGCCAGTATCGTTCCGCCGACGATTCCAACGACAGGGTCGCGGAGCGGTGCGATGATACGGCGCAGCCAGTCGCGATGCACCACGCAATCCGCGTCGGTGAATGCGACTATATCACCCGTCGCGTTGGACAGGCCGCGATTCCGCGCGGCGGCAGGACCTCTCTTCGTTTCGTGAAGAATGATGGCGCGGTCGCGATAGCCGTCGAGGATCTTCGACGTGCCGTCGCTCGACGCGTTGTCGATCAGCAGCAGCTCGACGTCATTTCGCGGAAAAGACAACGCGAAGATCGACTCGATGCAGTCCCCGATGGTACTCTCGCCGTTGTAGACCGGAACGATAATCGAGACGCGAGGCATGCTCACGCAGAGGCGAGGACGTCGCCCGAAGCTCGCCAACCCATGCGCTGGAAGAATCTCACGTAGCTCTCGAGAACTTCCGAGGTGTCCCAGTGGCGTTCGAAATATTCTCTCGGAGCGTACGTTTCGCGGTGGGCGACAACGTGTCGCATGACATCGCCGAAGTCAGCTTCCGACGCCAGCTCGCCCGTAACGCCCGACACCACGAGGTGCTTGCCGCCGCGGATGTTCTCGTTGACGACGATTGGCAGTCCGGCCGCGACGCACTCCCACATGGAGGCTGGACTGGACGTGACATCGCCCGGGTAGACAGCGATACGCGAAGCATTCAATAGCTGCGGGACATCGGCCTCGTTGAATCGGGTCGTCGTGATGCGGGTTCCGGCGAGGTCCAGCTCGGATGCATCCACGGGATGCAGGTGTCCACTCAACCCGGACTCCCGCGCCGCCTGCACCAGCAGATCGTGGCGTTTCCCGCGATAACAGGCCGCGAGATAGACGAAATCCCATTTCTTTTCCGCCCCGGTCGGATATATCGCGCGCGTGTTCACCACCGGGATGTACAGCATCGACCGTTCGTCGAAGAATTGCTCCGAGTCGACGAGATAACATTCGGCGCCCACGTTACCGTTGCGGTCGCGTCCCTGCCGCAGCGCGGGGACATGCACGCGGAAGGTCCGGCCCTCCAGCAGGTCCAGTATCGATTGCCCGAAGGACCCATGATTCACGTAAAGATCGGGATAACCATAACGATCGAGATACGCCTGCAGATCGTCAGCGTTGTGAAAGATGACGCGTAGAATACCGTTGGCGTGGTAGCTGGCGCTCCGTTGTTCCGCGAAATCCCAGAATTCCACTTCGTCCGCAATTCCCTGATTCATGAGATAGCGACCGAGCGCGTAGATGTGAAATCCCCAGTCGTGCGGCTGGTCGAACAGCGGCGGAGCGGCGATTCGTGGAGGCCTCACATTCGTCGCCCAACTGGCCTCGTAGTCCAGGCTGGCGGCCACAGGATCTCCGAAGTTCGCGATCGCAACTCTCATGATTGCCAGCGGCGGCAGCGTCCTGTCACAATGAATGTTGTTGAAGAAGACGATCGTACACGCCGGCACGCCTGTCCCACGTATGATGCTCCATCACGTAGCGCACGGCAGTGTCGCGATCCCATGTCGCGCGAGCAGCCTCCTCGACGCGCTCCGCCATGCCGGGCATGTCGCCGTTGTCGACCACGAACCCCAGCCCGGCACGCCGCACCACATCGTCGTTAGGAAAACCGGACTCGCTCACGACTGGCAGACCTGCTCGCAGATAGTGATAGATCTTCGTGCTCTCGTTGTTGTGCATGAAAG
>JADGQR010000255.1 GCA_017881685.1 Gemmatimonadaceae bacterium | reverse complement strand
GGCCAACTTCGGAGCCGCTCGACATCAGAACAACCTGTGGAGCACCGCCGGGAGCGTCGGCAAGAACGTAGGCTCCCCTGGCGAGTCCAGCTGCAGGCGCGTACTTCGTTCGATCGATGAAGCCGAGTTTCTGGCGGGTCAGCACCAACGCAACGGGACCTTTGTGCTTGAGTGCAGCACGCCAGGCCTCGGCCGTTTCCGACGCATCGGCAGGGCGAATGAGGGTCATGTCGGGAATTGCGCGAAGCGTACTCAACTGCTCGATCGGCTGGTGCGTCGGTCCGTCCTCGCCGAGTCCAATGGAGTCATGCGTGTAGACGTAGATGACGTGCCGATTCATCAGGCATGCAAGTCTGACTGCCGGCCGCATGTAATCCGAGAAGATCAGGAACGTTGCGCCGTACGGAATGACTCCGCCATGGACCGACATGCCGTTCATGACAGCGCCCATGCCGTGCTCGCGAATTCCAAAATGGAAATTTCGCCCTGCGTAATTTTCGGGGCTGATGCTCGGCGCGCCTTTGACGATCGTGTTCGTCGATGATGCGAGATCAGCAGATCCTCCAATCAGCTCCGGCACTTTTTGGGCGATCGCATTGAGAACGATTCCCGATGCTGCACGACTTGCGATGTTACCGTTGTCGGCGGTGAAAGCTGGAATGAGCTCTTCCCATCCGTTGAGCAAATCGCCCCGGAGTCTTCTCTCGAGCTCGGCCGCATCTGCAGCATGAGCAGCTTTGTATGCGTCGTATTGCTTCTGCCATTGCGCCTCGAGCTTAGCACCACGATCGGACATCTTTCGCCAATGAGCGAGAGCTTCAGGCGCCACGTAGAACGGCTCTTGTGACGGGTAACCCAATGCTTCCTTCGTAAGCTTGATCTCATCCACGCCAAGCGGCGAGCCATGGGCCTCGGCTGTGTCGTGCTTGTGTGGGCTGCCGTATCCGATGTGCGATCTGACGATGATCAGTGACGGCTTGTCGCGAACCGCTTTTGCGGCGACGATAGCTGCATCGAGCGCGTCGAGATCGTTCGCGTCTTCCACACGCTGGACATGCCAGTGATATCCCTCGAAGCGACGCGCGGTGTCGTCGTTGAAAGTGAGATTCGTATCACCTTCGATCGTGATGTGATTGTCGTCGTAGAACCCGATGATCTTGCCGAGCTGCATGTGTCCGGCATATGACGACGCTTCGTGGGAAATGCCTTCCATCATGTCGCCATCGCTGGCGATGAAGTACGTGTTGTGATCGATGATGGTGTGGCCTTCACGATTGAACGTCGCGCCAAGGTGCGCTTCGCCGATGGCCATTCCGACTGAATTTCCGAGTCCTTGTCCGAGAGGTCCGGTGGTCGTTTCGACTCCAGGAGTGTGTCCGAACTCCGGATGCCCGGGCGTCTTGCTCTCCCATTGGCGGAACTGCTTGATATCGTCAAGCGTCAGCTCATAACCGGTCAGGTAAAGCACACCGTAGAGAAGCATCGAAGCGTGCCCTGCCGACAGAACGAACCTGTCGCGATTGAGCCAGTGCGGATTCGCCGGGTTATAACGGAGATGACGCGTGAAGAGCACGTAGGCCAGAGGCGCGAGCGCCATCGGCGTGCCCGGGTGGCCGGAGTCGGCCTTTTGAACAGCGTCCATCGCAAGAACGCGAACGGCGTTGATGCAGAGCTGATCGAGCGAAGAGGAAGGCGTGGGCATTCTTGGAAGTTAGAGTCAAACAAAGAGATTGCTACCGAGCAAAGGCCCTATCTCGGAATGAGCGCAGGATCAGGCATTGGGTCCGGGAATTTCCATCGGGAGACGAATGTTCGGCAGCAGTGCCTCGATCTCGAACCGGCGTGTCTCCAGCCATTCGGGAAGCTTGAGTGCCTGGCCCAGGGTCTCAAGCGGCTCGTCGATCGTGAAGCCCGGTGGATCGGTCGCGATCTCGAAAAGGACGCCGCCCGGTTCCCTGAAGTAGATCGAATGGAAATAGTCGCGATCCATTTGCGGGCTGACGTTGTGGCCTTTCGCGACGAGTTCATTTCGTGTGGCGAGCTGAACTGTGTCGTTTTCCGCGCGAAACGCTACGTGATGGACAGTCCCCGCGCCGAGTACTCCGGGCCAGAGGCCGGGGACGCAACGAAGGTCGACGACGGACCCAAGGCCGCGGCCCTGTGCGGCGTATCTGAAAATGCTGGCTTGCTCACGTATCGGCTCAAATCCCATCGAATCGATGAGCAGCCTGCCTGTGAGGTCGCAGCTTTCCTGCCAGAGCGTGACGGAATAGAGTCCTCGGATGGAATGCGCTGCCGGCACAGCAGGAGTTGACCAGCCCTTTCCTTCCTCTGCGCATGGATGCGCTACCAGCTCGACGAGCAAACCGTCTGGATCTTTGAAAGCGATCACGCGCTCTTCGTCGAACCGTGACTTTGGATGCTCGAACTGAACGTGATGCTTGATGAACCGCTCGATCCAGAACCCAACGGAGCTCGGCAGAACTGCAAACGATGTCACGGCTACCTGCGCATCACCCTGTCTTCCTCTCCGTGAGCCAGGCCACGGGAAGAAAGTCAGAATAGATCCTGGATTTCCTTCGCCATCACCGAAGTAGAAATGGTACGTGGTGGGATCGTCAAAGTTCACTGTTCGCTTGACGAACCGGAGACCAAGTACGCCCGCATAGAAATCGAGATTCTTCTGCGGGTCGCTGGCGATGGCGGTCACGTGATGTAGTCCGCGTGAGATCAATGTCACGGCATTTTTCAGTTGGTATCCTCGACCAGCTACTGTTTGGTCTTCTCGGGGTCTGAGCTCGTTCGCGGTTCTCCGAGCTCGCCACCGTACCCGCTCTTGTGCTCGTTTGAGCGGCTCTCGTTCGGGTTCTCGGCGTTCGGAGTTCCGGAGTGGGTTTCTCTGGATCGGGTGGACGCTTTGTCCCCGGCGTTTTTCATCTGTTCCTTAGAGTCGTTGTGTGACATAGATTGTGCCTCGGTTGCGGTCATCACCCTATGGGCAATGCACATGCCGGGATCCAGGCAAACTCATTTCGAATAAGAAGCAGCCAATGTCCAGCAGGTCACGTTTTCGAAGTCTGAGCGACCCAGAAACACTGGCGAAGTTCGCACAGAATCTGGGCGAAGGTATATACATAACGAATGAGTCAGGGGAGATTCTCGACGCAAATCCTGCGTTCTTGAGAATTCTTGGTGTCTCCACGCTTGATGAGCTCAAGAATTATCGCGTGAGTGACTTTGTCGACTGGGAAGCCAGAAAGGAAGAGATCGCATTGCTGGAGCGCGAGGGATCAGTACGCGACAGGGAGCTGCAGATCACTCGACCGGATGGTGTCGTGAGAACGGTGCTGGACACGTGGTACATCAACCGCGATCCGGAAACCGGCGAGCAGGTTTTCCACGGTATTCTTGTCGATATCACCGGACGCAAGGCTCTCGAAGAGCAGCTCATCGAGCAAAGCGTGAGAGACCCACTCACCGGCTGCTACAACCGTCGTCATCTCTCGGGTCTCTACACCTCGCATACCGATCCCAATGCCGTCTGGGGCTGCATTTATGTCGACATAGACCACTTCAAGCATTACAACGACATCCACGGACATTCTGCCGGCGATACAGTCCTTGTGAGAATGAGTCGCTTTCTGATGCGGCACGTGAGAGCCGAGGAAGCAGTGGTGAGAATGGGAGGCGATGAGTTCCTCATTGTTCTCTTCGACACGGGACCGGAACAGACCGAAGCGATCGCGCGGCGCCTCGAGATGGCGGGGCTCGAACGAGGACCGGTTTCATTCTCGCTCGGTTGGGTAACACGCATGGACGCCGAGACGCTCGAAGAGACCGTGAATCGCGCCGATCGACAGCTTATTCAGGTTCGTGTTGTAGGGCGGCCGGGCAGCTATACGCGAAGGACTCCTCCCAATCTTCGTGCAGAGTCGGCCTAGCTAGCAGGGATTTTTCGGCCGATGTGCAAGGCCGGAAGCGGGGCGCGTCTTACGGGTAGCCTAACCCGAGACAACAATGCGCTCCATCATCGGAATAATCGTGATTTTATCTCTGCCTTCAGCAGTGAACGGCCAAGGTCTGATTCTTCCAAGACCGTGTCGGCCAATTGCGTGTCCACCCAACAAGCCGTGTCCTCCGTGTTTCCCATCGGGACCAACCGTTGTTCGACAATCGAGTGACGTCCGCGTCGATCTAAGCGATCGCGTACTTCATTACGAGGTCACCGAGACGTTTGTGAACCGCGGAAGTGGAATTGGCGAGGCCGACTATATCTTTCCGTTGCCCAAGGGGGCTGCGTTTCAGGACCTGAAGCTGTCGATCAATGGAGAGATGGTTGCGGGAGAGACCATGTCAGCCGACAGGGCTCGCGGGATCTACGAGCAAATCGTCAGGCAGCAGCGCGATCCGGCTCTGGTTGAATGGATGGGATACGGAATGCTGCGTGCGAGAATATTTCCTATCGCGCCAGGCGAAGTGAAGAAGGTCGTTGTCCGCTTTCAGATGGTAGCCGAGCGAGAGGGTGATGCGCTGCGGATCGATTATGCGAAGGGACACCAGGCACCCGGCGGAGTTGCCATGGTCGCGGATACAAGAGGACCCGATCTGCCGCGTGGCTCATTCGTGCTCACCTATCCGGCTGACCCGGCATACGGCAGTGCCTATTCGCCAACTCATTCACTCGTCACCACTCGGCGAGGTGATCGGCGAGAAGTTAAAGTCACTGGCAGCGCGAGCGAGATAACGTTGCTCGTACCGATGAGACGAAGCGCCGAGCCGTCGATCTCGGTACTCACGTATGCGCCAAGGAATGAAGATGGGTTCGTTCTCGTAACGCTGTCGCCGCCGGCGATTGCGCCAGATGTCACGCCGCGTGACGTCACGCTCGTGCTCGATGTGTCGGGCTCGATGTCCGGCGTGAAGATTCAACAGGCACGTGCCGCGGGTAAGCAGTTACTCGCGACACTCAGTCCGGCCGATCGATTCAAGCTCATTGATTTCTCGACCGACGTAAGAACTTTCAGAGATGGCTTTGTCCGCGCAACGCGTGATAATGTCGAAGCGGGCGCGCGATATCTCGAATCACTCGAAGCATCGGGCTCGACCAACATCTCCGGTGCGCTCGACGCAGCGCTCGAGGATCGTGAATCATCCGGCCGGCTGGGCTTGGTTCTCTTCGTTACGGATGGCGAGCCGACGATTGGTGAGAGTGATCCCGAAGCAATTGCGGTACGTACAGCCCGGCTCCGTGGCAACCGGCGGATTTTTTCATTCGGAGTTGGAGCTGACCTGAATGCTGCACTCGTGGAGCGACTTGCGGTTGAAGGCAGAGGTACCGCGCAATTCGTTCGTCCCGATGAGTCCGTCGAGCGTGCGGTATCGATCGTCGCGAGCAGACTCACGAATCCGGTCGTGACCGACATGCGAGTGTATGTCGACGGCGTTCGATTGATGAAAAGGCTTCCATCAGAAACGGCGGACATCTTTGCCGGCCAGGACTACGTTCTTCTTGCCAGGTACTCCGGCAGCGGACCGGCCCGACTTCGCTTCGAGGGCCAGACGACGAAAGGGCCTATCTCGTGGACGTCACGCGTGGTATTTCCAGAGTCTGCACGCGAGAACTCGTTCGTCGCACGTCTGTGGGCAACGCAGCGAATCGGCTATCTAAGCGCAGAGAAGCGAAAGAATGGAGGATCACGGGAGATCGATGACGAGATTCGTGATCTTGGAGAGCGATATGCGATTCCGACGGAATTCACTTCCTATCTCGTTGTCGAGCCCGGCATGTCCACGTCGCAGCCTGGTTTCAGTGGAAAGGGATTGAGGGTCATTCAAGACGTCGGCACTTTGTCCGCTGGAAACGCGCCGGCACCGATGGCCCAGAGTGCAAAGGCATTCGAAGCCGCGCGTGCAGCGTCTGAACAACGCGCAGCAACAAACCTCACAGCGGCTGATGAGATGACTCTCGCCAAGCTCAGTGATGCACGACGCATCGGCTCAAAAGTGTTCGTTCGACGCGGCGATGCATGGGTCGATGCCGCGAAATCGGACACAGCTCGCATTGTGCGAATCAAGCCATTCTCAGATGCTTACTTCAAACTGATCGACGCGGTTCCTGATCTTCGTGAGATGTTTGCCCTCGGCAACAAGGTCGTGATAGCAACGCGGACGGTTACGATCGAGCTCTCAGATGACGGATCGGCGACAATCAGCGAGACCGACGTGAAAACGATCGAATCAGGCTGGTAGAAGATTGAGCGACGTAGAGCGGCTGTTTCGCACTTACAACGCGCAGCTGGTGAGATACCTCACCCGCCGGCTCGGCGACCGCGACTGGGCGGAAGAAGTTGCGCAGGAGACATTCGTGCGGGCGTTGCGACAGGACACGATCGTCAACGAGAGAGCCTGGTTGTTCGCAGTCGCGACCAATCTCGTGCGGGACGAAGCGCGGAAGGATGCACGGCGCAGGAGACATCTCTCGCTGCTGGCGGAGGAGGAGCGGGACAACGTCGTCGAGTCAGAACAAACGTCACTCGAACGAGCTCAGGAAGCGGCGTTGGCGCGAAAAGCGATCGACGCATTGGCGGAGCGAGACAGGCTCGCTCTGCTGATGCGAGAGGAAGGTCTGGACTACTCGGAGATCGCCGAGGCACTGGAGCTTTCGCCGGGATCGGTAGGGACGACCTTATCGCGAGCGAGAAGAAGGCTTGTCGAGAGTTATGAAGAGTTGCAGCGTGACAGAGAAGCGAGGGAAAAGAATGCAGCATCCTGACGAAGGAATGATTCACGCATGGCTCGATGGAGAACTGTCACCGGAGGAATCGGCGGCACTCGAAGCGCATGCTGCGCAGTGCGAGCAGTGCACCGCGGCGATTGCCGAAGCGCGCGGACTTATCGCTGCGTCATCGCGGATCGTGAGCTCACTGGATGCTGTTCCCGGCGGCGTGATCCCGGCTGTGAAGCCGGCAAAGCGGATGTGGTACTCGAGCGCACAGTTTCGTGCGGCTGCCGCGGTAGCCGTGGTGGCCGGTGCATCGCTTCTGGTGATGAGAAGCGGAAGTCAAAAGGCCGGCATGCCTGTCGCGACCAAACCGCAGGCTGCCGTGGCAACAACGAAGATTGCTCCGTCGCAGGCCGTTCAAGCGGCAGCCCCGCGAGCACAAGCGGCACAAAGAGCAGTCGCGGAACAGGATTTCAGTGGAAAAAGGGTTGCTGGTGTCCCTGCACGGGGTGAAGCTGCGAAGGCTGCTGAGCCCGCGCCTATGGTCGCTGACGCGATGAGCCTTCGTTCGGCTACCGTAGCAGGAGCCGGAGTGGATCTGAAAGTCATTCGGACTGACACAACGGCAACGGCCGTAAGGACAGTTTATCAGTCGTTATCGGGAGGCCAGGTGATTCTCGTGGAGGAGAGTCCTGCTGCTCTCATGTCGAAGGCAATGGCCCAGACGATGGAACGTCGCGTGGGGGCAGCGCAAAGTGCGCCTTTCGCTTCCAATCTGCCGGCTGCTCCTGCCGTAGCTGACACTTCACCAGTTGCGGCTTACCACAGCATAAGCTGGGTGGATCCTGTGACGCGACACCGCTATTCGTTGTCCGGGCGTGTGACTGTTGAAGAGCTCGAAGCGATCAAGGCGCGTCTCTTACAAGAGAAACGCTGACGCGAAACTCTTAAGCGTTCGGATCGAGAATCCGTTTTATCTCGGCTCTCGAGTCGAGGATGTGAAGACGCGTGTTCCGATCAGCCGTACGACTCAGTGCAGAGCCAAGTGACGCGTCGAGCTCATGAAGCTCGCCACGGACCAATGCACGAACGTCGGAGTTCGGACCGCCGCCGCGTCGCGGTCTCCCGCTCGAAATGATGATGGCTGGGGATGCGTTGAGTTTTGCATCGGCTTGCGCCAGGTATGCACGCTGCAGCGAGCGCCGAAATGGATCGATCGTCACACGTCCTGAGCCAAGCTCGCTCCAGACGGCATTTCGAACGTCCGATAGCAATTCGCCCAGCGAATAGACATTCGAACCACTCTTCGCGAGCGCCTGATATTCGGAAAGCCTGTCCAGCCGATCCGAATCGAGCAGGTCCGTAAGAATACGATTTTGCGCACTGCTGATCCTTTTCAGCGTTCCTTCGGGCTCGATGCGACTCAGAATGCGCGTGTCGATGAAATAATCGGGCGTGCGGAACGCATTGTCAGCGATGAACTGAACGGCAGCGCGCTGCCGCTCCCCAGATACCGGCGTAAACCTGGGTCCTGGCTGACTGCCGTACTTCTCCTGCGAATCGGAGCCGCCGACAAGATTCACGACGGTCTCCATCTCGTCGCTCCATTGATCGAGCAGCCGATCATAAAGCTCGGACAATTGCGAATTGTCTTCGTCATATCGCTGCGTTGCGCTGAGCAGCAGGGGAACAGTGCGGCGAATGTTGCGAAGTCCCAGTGTCGTTGATTTGACCGGATCGGCATCACCGACGGCTTCTGTCTCGTCACCTGGATCTGCTTCATGATTTCCTGAGACAGTGTATCTGAGCCACGGAATCGTATCCTGCATCTGAGCCCATCTGTTGAGAGTGGGCCGTTCTGCCTCGGGCGTGCCTGCGCCTGGAATGGGAGCGTAACCCCACTTCGTGGCGAACAAATCGTAGGGGCCAACGCGGGGAATGAGATACTCTGGCGGAATGTGGTCTTCGGGCTGTGCGACGTAGTTGAATCGCGCGTAATCCATAAGCGAGGGCGTATGACCCATGCGACTCAGCCAGGAGATGCGTCTCAGGCTATCCACCGGATATGTCGAGCTCGCCTTCATGTTGTGCTGAAAGCCAAGCGTGTGTCCGACTTCGTGGGCGACGACGTACTCGAGTAGCCGGCCCATTAACGAATCGGGCAGCGGCAATTTCTCTGCGCGAGGATCGAGAGGGGCAGCCTGAGTGAAATACCAGTCACGCGCGAGATTCAGAACGTTGTGAAAGAGACGAATCGATCCGTTGAGGATCTCTCCGTTTCGAGGATCGTGAACCTGCGGGCCTTCCGCGTTCTCGGATGTTGATGGAAGCCATCTAACGACCGTGTATCTCATGTCGTCCGGCGACCAATCCGGATCTGCAGAAGCAGATGGTGCCTCGCGCGCGATGATCGCCCTGCGAAATCCTGCTGCGGCAAATGCAGGCTGCCAGTCCTCGATTCCTTTCTTGATCCATGGAATCCATTGCTTTGGAGTTGCGGGATCGATGTAGTAGACAATCGGCCTGACCGGATCCGACAAGGCAGAATCGGGAAACTTCTTCTCCAGACGCCACCGCGTGATGAATGAGTGCGTTACCGAACGATGCTCGTCGGTTCCAAAATCCGTCTGCCGTACCTCGTTGAAGCTGAGCCGCTTGTCGGCGAGTCGCGGCATCATCGGATTCTTTGGAAGTCGTATCATGCTCCAGTGAGCAAGCACGCTTTGCGCGGGAATCGGTCCGAGTCCGTGCTGAGAGTCCGGCGGATTTTCGGGAGTGAATGTCTGTATCGCTTCGACTTCAACGTTGTCCGGAAACGCCGAGACCTTCTCGATGAACGAGCGCTTTTCGTCGAATGAGCCCCGGGCTCCGACAAACTCGGGAATGTTCGTCGTGTAGAGAGGAGTGGCATCGATTATGGTCGAGCTGTCAGGCCCGTTTGCCTCGACCTTGAAGGCAGCGACGACAGGCGGATACGACGCTTCAGAAACCGCTCGATGAACTGGAAGGGTTGAATCAGCGGTGATCTCGAAGCTGAGGCTGCGAAGAAGAACGCGATTTCCTTCGCGCTCCCATCGGAGAACGCGCTCGGTGAATTCGTCGCCGCCAAAGGAGCTTCCGCCTGACGCGCGCGCAAATCGTCCGACGAGAAGCATCTTCACGCCGAGCTCCTTCCGTGGAATCTCGAAGAGAAGCGTGTCTCCAACTCGATGGGTCGTGAACATTCCGGCGCGAGAGATCGCTGCCTTTGTCACAACCTTGTCGTACGGTCTCAGTCCCTGATCGGCCTCGGCTTTTTCAATACTGTCAGCGCGAAGCTCAGCCGGTGTTTTTGGAACAACCGGAGGTCCTCCGCGATGAATGATGAAACACGCTTGTGTGCCGGCGAGCAGCGTGAGCGCGGCCAGCGAATGGCGAATCGATCTCAGGGTCAACGCTGTTGAAGGTCTACTTTGGCCCTTTTCCGCTCATTGCAGCGGCGGCCATTCCCATTGTGTGATACCCCTTGTCCACGTAAACAGTGGTGCCGGTGATTCCGCTTCCGAGGGGACTCGCGAGAAACGCGGCGGCTGATCCGACTTCCTCGGCCGTCAATGGATCGGTGATGGGCGAATTTGCGGCGCAATATTCAACCATCCGCTCGATGATTCCGATCGCGCTCGCTGCGCGCGATGCGTATGGCCCAGCCGAAATAGTGTTGACGCGAACGCCGTACTTGCGTCCGGCTTCAAAAGCCAATGTCCGGGTATCGCTTTCGAGAGCAGCCTTGGCTGACGACATGCCGCCCCCGTAACCAGGAATTACTTTTTCGCTTGCCATGTAAGTCAGCGAGAGGAATGAACCCCCGGGGCGCATGAGTGGCCCGAGGCGGGCGACCATTCCAATGAGGGAGTAGGCACTAACGCTTATGGCCGTCAGGTAGCCGTTTCGGCTGGTCTCGAGAAGCGGCTTCTTGACCTCAGGACTATTGGCGAGAGAATGGACGACGACGTCGAGCGACTTATCGCCGAAATCCTTCTTGATCTGTGTCGCCAGGCCGTCGAGGGAAAAATCACCTGTTTCCTTATAGCGTCTACTCGAACGAATATCCTCTGGTGCATCTGCCAGGCTGTCGTACGCGGCGTCGAGCGGGTAAATACGCTCGAACTGGAGAAGCTCGCCGTTGGACAATCGGCGGGATTCGTCCATCTTCCCGCGTTCGAGCAGATTCATGAAGATGTTCAGAGCCGGCGGCCAGGTGGCAACTGACACGGACGCCCCGGCCTCAGCCAGAGCTTTGGCGATGGCAAAGCCGAAACCGCCGTCATCTGCAACGCCGGCAACAAGAGCGCGCCGGCCTGAAAGGTCGATGTTGAGCATTAAGGGGATATGTCCCAATCCCTATGGAGAGGCAAGGGGACAGCGGGACGGTATTTGCTATAGGGATTGCATCAGAACAATCACTACGGTGGAGATTCGCTTGCTAAAGAATAGCCTGATAGCTCTTCTGTTCTCTTTGACGCTTGGCACTTCGGTCCAGGGTCAGACGACCGACACGCTCTATGCTCCGAAGCCCGTGCTAAAAGGGGCGGACGCTCTTTTGATCGTCGGATTTGTAGCAGCCGTAGCCGCAGTATCACCGGCAGACAAGTATTTCACGCAGAGGCTCCAGGATCCCGCAAGACAATCGAACAAGTATTTCCATACGGGTGCGACGTTCTTTCGCCTGCTCGGCGATCCGGGAAGTCTCGTAGTGGGCGGTCTGACTTACGCTGTGGGCCGAGCGAGGGGGAGTCGTCGAGCTGAGGATATCGGTCTTCACTCTGTCGAGTCGATTCTTCTGTCCGGTGCGATTACCGGCGCGACGAAGGTGATTGCCGGCCGGGCGCGGCCGTACAAGGACACGGCAAATTCGCGGAACTTCGGACTCATGAGGGGCTTCAGGAACGGCGATTATGAATCATTTCCCTCTGGACACACCACCGCTGCTTTTGCTTTTGCGTCCATCATTTCGGCCGAGACGAGTCATTGGTGGCCTAACTCGAGGTGGGTGATCGGACCGATTTTCTACGGTGGGGCGGCGCTAACGGGTGTCTCACGAATCTACAATCAGGCTCACTGGGCTTCCGATGTCGTAACCGGCGCCGCGATCGGAACGCTGACGGGCATCAAGGTTTATCGTTACACGCACTCACATCCGAACAATCGAGTGGACAAATATTTCCTGAGAGCCGGAGTACAGATGTCGCCTGGCACGGGATGGATGCCACTGCTTTCTGTTGGACCAAGACAGTAGGTGCAGCCGAACGGCATTTTCATGATTGCCGAGCTCGGAGGAGAGGCTGGCGAGCGCATCCGGGCGATAAATCTGAAGTACGATCCACGGCTGGCGAGATACAAAGCG
>JADGQR010000254.1 GCA_017881685.1 Gemmatimonadaceae bacterium | reverse complement strand
CGCCAGCGCGCGCAATGACGTCAGAGACTTTCTCCGTCTTGGTGCGCAGCGAGTACGTCCCGGGATAACGAACCTCGCCGGCAATTACGACGGTCCGCTGTAGCTCCCAGTTCGGCTGGCGAAGAATGAGAACGTTGTCGTACGGCTGGAGCTTCACTTCCGGCTCATTTCCCGACGCGGCAGGGAGTCCTGGCGGGCCAAAATATTTTCCATCGGGCCCGCGCTCGAAGATGTAGCTCGAGTCGAGTGGCGCGCGGAACGTCACTGCGGTGGTTCCGTTAAGACGGTTCTGCGGAAGGCGGGCAATTTCGGCGGCGGTGAGATCTGCGCTCTGTTCGAGTCCGCCGGCGAGAAGAACGAGATCGCGAACGGTCATGCCTTCGCGGTACGGAACCTGTCCACTGCGGCGAACGGCACCAGTGATTGCGACGTAACGCGTCGGACGGAACTCAGTCGTCGAGAAGACGCGAAGCTCGTCGTCTTCGTGCAGCGGGAAATCGCCGATTACCCGACCCGTTGTGTCGGCGAGGATCGCGTGAAGCTGCACCCGCGTCGAGTCAGAGTTCAGTCTCGAAACAAGAACCTGGCCCAGATAGGAATCAGGCTTCAGTCCACCGGCCGCCTTGAGCGCCTGCGAAACGGTCATGCCCGGTGTAAGCCCGAAAGTGCCCGGCTGCCAGACATTTCCTTCGACCGAGATACGGTTGCGAACGCGCTCACTGACCGGGAATACCCGAATAACGTCACCGTCACGAACCATGACATCGCCTGCCGCTCCCTTGACGAGCGTCACGGGCGAGATGTCGAGCGTGACTCTGTCGCGTCCACCCGCGGCTCTTTCGGCAGGCGAAAGAATTCGATCGATCTGAACGCGCCGGGTTGATGCCATTGAAGTGAATCCGCCGGCAAACCGTATTGCGTCTGCCAGAGTCTCGCCTTTCGACATTTCGTAGGTCGCAGGACGCGTCACCTCACCGACGACCCGAACGCGTGGCTCATGAATCGGCACAAAAATCACGTCCCCGTTCAGCAGTCTGACGTCGTGACTCGCATCACCGTTGATCAGATAGTCGTAGACGTCGAGAACGTCGACAGTCTTGCCGCCCCGTTTGACCTGCACATTGCGCATCGAACCGTTGTCAGTCGGGCCCTGCGCTGCGTACAGCGCCGCGAGCGCGGTTGCAGCGCTCGAGACACGATAGCTTCCCGGATTCAACACCTCTCCGAGAACGAAGACCTGATTGCTGCGAAGTCGTACCGGGCTGATCGAGAAGCGCGTCGTTGCACCAGGTCCGCGACGAACGCCCGAATACACTCGTCCAAGCCGCTGGTAGAGAATGTCTTCGAGCTCTCCCATCGTGAGGTTGTTGACGTAGATCTGGCCCGCCTGAGGCACGACGATGAATCCTTCCCGCGTGACATCCAGGGTGTATGACTGCGACACGTCTCCTGTGAGGATCAGTGCGAGACGGTCGCCGGGTCCAAGGCGATAGTTCGCGTCAACAGGTCCGTTGAGGTTTGGATCGAACTGCGTCGTCACTCCTCTGAAAGTGCTCAGCCCGAAGATTGTGAACCCGCTGTCGCGCGCGGCCTTCGACGCACTGTCGAGGGGTTGCAGTGCTTTCTGTCGATTGGCGCATGCGTCGCGAAGGGCCTGGCGGTTTCGCTGCGCCTGAGCTTTTCCTATGCGAAGGGTGTCGGCCATCGTGAAGATGCTGTCGTTGCCGAAAACGAGCTGGCTGCACCGCAAGTTGGTGACATCGACTGTATCGACGATCCCCAGCGCGCTGATCGCGCTGAAGACATCTTCCTGAGTGCCGGTGCCGGGCATGCCGGGCGTGCCGGTCTGCGTTGCAGCGTTGTCCCCTCCCGACAGGTATGCATCGAGAAGATCAGGCGGATACCCCTCGGCCTGCAGTCGCGCCCGAACCTGATCGGGAGTGAGCCCGCTCGACATGATTCGCGCGCGAAGCTGGTTGAGAAGCTCCGGGTTTGACTGGAGCATCTGCTGCGCCTGAGACGCAGACTGCGCTCTGCCGATTGCCGGCGCGATGAAAAGGAATGCGGCGACTGACAGAATCCGCAGCTTGGATGAATTCATCGAGTTGATGGAATTGGAGTAGATATTTCGCCGTTCGTGACGAAACGAAATGCATGGTCGCGCAGGGACTCGAACCCCGGACCTCTGCTGTGTGAAAGCAGCGCTCTAACCAGCTGAGCTACGCGACCCTCGGTCCTCGCCAGGGTCCGGAGAGTCGCTCTTTCCAGAGCAGACAACCGAAACAAAGGCAATCCCAAAATTAACGCCATGACAGGGCCCTGGCATACACCCTCTGTATGACAAAGTACTTGGCATGGTTGAAGCATGGAAGGCCGCTGCATTCGTTGGTTTCCCGCAAATGGGCCCTGCAGGACTCGAACCTGCGACCGTCGGATTATGAGTCCGCTGCTCTAACCGACTGAGCTAAGGGCCCGGCAACCCCGTGCAATGTAGCGATGGCTACTACACGTTGGAATGGCTGCGGCACCTCGCCTCTCACTCAAACTTGACCAGCCACCTCGGTACCCACGTCAATCGCACCCTGCCTTCGAACTCGTTGAGATCGTAGCCCACGATGTGCATCCGGTTCGAGTTGCGATTGATTCCGCCTTCTCCGTCGATCTGGAAATCACGGCCGATCATCACCGCGCCCGTCACTGCAGCACGATCGATCGTCCAGACCGTTCCTGATAGAATCCCCGGAGTTGTTCCGTAATCGGCGACCGCCGGATAAGGATTTCGATAGTCACCCTCTCCCTGTCTTCGGTGCGCGAAGTAGACGCGAAGTGGAACGCGAGGAATCATCGCAACATCAAGTCCCGCGCGAATCTCGTCATAGTCGCTGTACCCGCGGCCGAGCCCGACTCCATAGCTCGCGTAACGCTCTGCCACATTAGGTGTGCGATACGTGAGGTTCGATACCCGCGTGTAGGATCCGAAAATCCGCTGATCGCCGACGAGTGGAATGCCTTCTGCCGTCAGCGTGAGTCCGTATGACGAAGGCTCATGACAAATGCTGTCGCACTTGTCGATCTGAATGTCATCGAGCAGAACTTCCGCGCTGTACGTCCCCGTATGATTGGTATGCCAGGCGGCGTCGGCTCCGAAATTCAGATTTCCGTCCGTCCTTTCGTTGCGCCAGCTGAGTCCAAAGACGTTAAGAGGATTGAGTAGCGAAAACTCGAGTCCGCGATGCACGCCGGTGTAGAGGTATCCCTCGCTCAGTCCGCCTTCGAATCGTCCACGTCTGACACCAAGGCGATGGACAGAGAAATATCGGGACGACTCGACGCCGGGTGACAGAACGTAGTTCTCGAGTCTCGCGAGAACGGTCGTGACGTGAAACCTGTCAGTGCCAACGCGACCATAGACATGGTCGTAGGTGTACGCGTCGTTGCCAAGCTGCAATCCGGAAAGCCCAATCGGCCCCCACGACCGACCGACTCTGCCAAAGTCGAGCTGCGCGTATTTCCACTGGCCGCTGAGATACGCGTCTTCGGTACGGCCCGCGATCTTCCTGTCCTTTCGCCCGGCGAATTCCGGATCCGTGTTGAGCCTGTTGTCCAGTGCAACGCGCACCGCGCCGGCGAGATGCCCGCCTCCCATCACGAAATATCCGGTCGTTCCGGGCTCGAACGCGTGAAGTGTGTCGGCAAGCATCAGCTCTCTCCGAGCGGACGACTGTGCTGTTCCAAAGACGTCGAACGTTGCGTGCGCACGAAACGGCATCTTCGCAGCCGGATCATCGCCCGGACGCGTCAGCTCGTAACGCCGAAGCGATGTTGAGAGCGCCGTGAGATAGCTCTTGATCACCTTGCTGTGTTCGGCCGCCGAAGCGCTGTCCACCGATGCGCGCACCCGGCTCACGAGATAAGGGCGCTCCATCACCGACAGCCCCTGGAGCAGCCCTCTCGACATCAATGCGTCGACGTAGCTGTATGAGATGTCATCCATCGGCAGATATGGCGCGGCCTGCGCCGCCATCATCCGTGGCGCGAGAAACGCGGCGAATACTGCGATGCGAAGCAGCTTCACTTATAGAAGCCGACGCCGAGAAATTTCGGCGTGAGCTGCAACGTCGGAGCGGGGAAGTGGATGTAACTCAGATTGTGCTTCACTGTTTTCCATATCCGGTTGTCACCAGGGAGTTTTTCTGCATCGAAATCGAGGCTCAGGAGAATCTTGCGTCTCGCGCGAATGTTGGCTCCGGTTCGTGGATCAATCCAGTCAGTGATTCCATGACCGGCCGAGATTCGCAGAAAAGACGGCCAGTATGGCTTTGCGCTTTCCGGAAGAAGCGCGTTCACGTCCGCCGAGAACCAGTAGGTCTGGCCGGTATAGTCGAGCGACGGTCGAACCTCACCAGGAATATTGTTGGCGTTTCTCATTGCCGGTGACGGCCAGTATGAGAAAGTCGGCTTGATCGCAAGCGTTTTCGGATGCAGCTCGTGCAGAACGGCCAGCGACATGCCCGTGGTATTCGCGATCATATCGGCGTAGGAGAATCCATATTTCTTGTACAGACCATCCCAGATTTCGATCTGGAGCTGGAACGTCCAGGCATAAGCGGCGCTCCAGATCAGCGCCTTTTTCGGAGACATGCAGGCGCTTTTGAGAAGCGCGTCACCAGTTCGCGCCAGGTGATATCCACCGGTCATGTGCCCGAACTTGTCCTGATCGCGAAAATTCTCGTCCCAGTCAGCGCGAAAGAAGAAGTGCGGAGCGCGCTCGCCCGACCACCATGCTCTCTTGAAATAGCTGTAGAGTGCCGCGTTGCCACCGACGAATACTGCTCCGACCGCAGTTCGTCTCGTGGCGACGTCACCGGTGCCGTTACCACACGTCGGCCCCGGGTGGACCTTTACCATCACCGGGCCACCGATCGAAATCGGAAGGCTGTCCGTTCTCGTCCGAAGACCGTCGGCGGCATGCGTGCTGTCGCCGACGCGAAGTGTGTCAGGCGACTGCGCACCGGCGGAGGCGACTGACGCAACAATCAAAAGCGCGACAATCGCCGCGCGGTTTCTCTTCTCTTTCAACTTTTGCAATTGGTCTCCGTTCGCGACAGCCGACCGTTTAATTTGCCTGTGCGAGGTCAATCATCTCTGGTTTGCATTGTGCTGGCTGAACTCGTCGTACGCTTCCAGCACCTCTTCGGTTCTTACCGTCGCCGCTCCGAGCTTTCCTACCTCGACGCCGGCAGCAAAGTTCGCGATGACCGCGGCCTCTACCGGTGTACCCCCTGCGGCAAGAATCGTGGCTAGATACGCCGTAACGGTGTCCCCGGCACCAACGACGTCGTAAACCTCTCGCGCTGTCGTGGGAATTCTTCCGATCTCACCGTCGGCCGACAGTAGGGCCATACCCTGTTCGCCGAGCGTGAGGAGGAGATGGTCGACGCCGAGTTTCTCGAAGGTAGAGGGAAGGGCTTCGGGATGATCGAGATCTACCGCTGCTCCAAGCGCTGACTCGAGCTCGCGCCGATTCGGTTTGAAGATCGTCGCTCCGCGGAAGGCAAAGAAGTTCTTGTATTTGGGATCGACTACTACGGGT
>JADGQR010000253.1 GCA_017881685.1 Gemmatimonadaceae bacterium | reverse complement strand
CGGAGCCGACACGCTTACCGGCGGACGGCTTCTTCACCTCCGCGACATGCTGAAGGACGAAACTTTCATGGTCACGTATGGGGACGGATTGAGCAACGTCGATATCAAGACTCTCGTCGCGTTTCACAGGTCGCATGGAAAGCTCGCAACCGTGACTGCCGTCCATCCGCCGGCTCGCTTTGGAGAGATCGAGATCGACGGAGACAAAGTGACGCAATTTTCCGAAAAGCCGCAGACGCGGGTCGGCTGGATAAATGGCGGCTTTTTCGTGTTCGAGCCGCGCGTGCTCGATCTTATCGAAGGCTTCGAGGCATCGCTCGAAAGGGGCGCGCTCGAAGAGCTGTCGAAAAGCGGCGAGCTGATGGCGTTCAAACATGACGGCTTCTGGCAGCCGATGGATACGCTTCGAGAGAAGCTTCTGCTTCAGGGGCTGTGGCAGAGTGGCAAGGCGCCGTGGATGACCACTTGACCTCGCGGCTCAACCACTGGTACTCGGCAAGAAAAGTCTTTGTAACGGGGCACACGGGCTTCAAGGGCGCGTGGCTCGTTGCGTGGCTCCGTGCTGCCGGCGCTGTCGTCACTGGATATGCGCTTCCTGCGCCGCCCGGCCGCCGAAATCTTTTTGAGCTGGCGGGACTCGAATCCGGCATAACTTCGCACCTGGCCGACATTTGTGACCGGGACGCGCTGGAAGGTGCATTGCGGCAAAGCAACGCCGACGTGGTGTTCCACCTAGCCGCGCAATCACTCGTCAGGCAGTCATATCTCGATCCCGTCGAGACATACAGGACCAACGTGTTGGGGACCGCGCAGCTTCTCGATGTCGTGCGCAGAGCTCCTTCGGTGAGAGCCGTTGTCATAGTCACGAGCGACAAATGCTACGAGAACGACGATACCAGTCACCGGTACACAGAGGCAGACGCGATGGGCGGACACGACCCATACAGCTCGAGCAAAGGTTGCGCTGAGCTCGTGACCGCGGCGTTTCGCAGCTCCTTCTTCGCGGGCGAGCCGACTTCGCCGCCGCGCCCAGGGATCGCGTCGGCGCGGGCAGGCAATGTCATCGGACCGGGTGACTGGGCGCCGCACCGGATAATGCCGGATCTGATGACAGCGGCGGAAAATGGAACGCAGGCATTCGTTCGGAATCCCACTGCAGTTCGCCCTTGGCAGTTCGTACTGGAACCGCTCCGCGGCTATCTGATGCTCGGAAGTGCGCTCGCGAATGGAGGCACTGAATTCGCCTCCGCGTGGAACTTTGGACCAGCGGACAAAGATGCGATCTCCGTGGCCAGACTGGCTGACGGAGTCCGAGGGATTCTGGGGAAGCTGGAAGTGGTTCACGAGAAGCAGGACCGGGCTCCGCACGAAGCTCACGTACTACGACTCGATTCCAGCAAAGCAAAACAACGTCTTGGCTGGAGGCCGGTTCTTTCACTCCCACGGGTCATGGAGATAACGGTTCGCGGTTACCAGCAGATTCACCGAGCACCATCCGAGGCCAGCGCCACAATGACGTCCATACTCGAGGCTTACTGGAGCGACGTTGACGCCGCGACCTGACAGCTCGCCCCAGGCGCTGGTCTCACCTGCGCGCCGCATGCGCGTACCCTACGGGCAGACCGTTCACGGAGAAGAAGAAATAGAAGCCGTGGTTCGCGTCCTTCGCAGCTCGACACAGATGGGCCCGAATGTAAAGCAATTCGAGTCGCGCATCGCATCGTTGTTCGCCAAGCGGCACGGAATCATGGTGAATTCCGGATCTAGCGCGAACTATCTTGCCGTCGAGCTTCTCGGGCTCGCGCCGGGCGCAGAGGTCATCACGCCGGCGCTCACTTTCTCGACGACCGTCGCGCCGCTTGTTCATGCGGGACTGGTGCCATCGTTCGTAGACGTCGAGCGGGACACTTTCAACATCGATGTCGAAATGATCGAAGCCGCAATTACACCCGCGACTCGCGCGATGATAATTCCGTCGCTCATCGGAAACCTGCCTGACTGGGACCGCATCTCGGCAATTGCCCGATCGAGCAACCTGCTCGTCATCGAAGATTCCGCCGATACGCTCGGTGCGACTCTTCGCGGCGCGAGTACCGGGCAGTATTCCGACATCAGCACGACGAGCTTCTACGGGTCCCACGTGATCAACTGCGCCGGAAACGGCGGCATGCTCTGCGTCAACGACGATCGCTGGAACGAGGAGGCCCGGCTGCTTCGAAGCTGGGGAAGGTCTTCGTCGCTGTTCACGGATTCGGAAGACATCGACGCTCGCTTCAGCGTGGATGTCGGCGGCATCCCTTACGACGCCAAGTTCGTCTTCACCCGGCTCGGCTACAATCTCGAGCCGTCGGAAGTCGGCGCTGCGTTCGGCCTCGTGCAGCTCTCGCGGCTCGAAAGCAACATCGCTGCGCGCCAGCGAAATTTTGCCGCGCAGACGGCGTTCTTCTCGAACTTCGAGGAGTGGTTCATCCTTCCGCGGCAGATCGATGACAGCGTGACGGGCTGGCTCGCGTTTCCACTCATCGTCCGTGACGACGCACCGTTCACGCGGCGTGATTTGCAGATCTGTTTCGAACGCGCCGATATTCAGACTCGCACCGTGTTCACCGGAAACATCCTCCGCCAGCCGGCGTTTGCCGATATCCTGAGGCGAGAGTCTCCGGAGGGATACCCTAACGCCGACCGAGTGATGCGAGGCGGAATGCTGATCGGATGTCATCACGGCCTCAGCGACGCGCAGATCGATTACGTGCACGAAGTGTTCAGCGGTTTTGTCAAACTTCGCCGCGGTTAGGCGTTGCGGTCGATCGACCTTACAGCGATGAGCGTGCTTGTGACGGGGGCGACGGGCTTCATCGGTTCCCATGTCGTGAGGGCCCTGGTCGCCTCCGGCCGGAATGTTCACGCGCTTGTCCGCAAATCCGCATCGCTCGAAGCTCTCGAGGACTGCAAGGACTCAATTCACATCCATGTGGGGGATGTCACTGACTCTGCCGAAGTCGAGCAGTGCTTCAACGCTGCCGAGCCCGAGATAGTGTTTCACCTTGCGGCTGATACGACAGCGCGGCACGCGGATGGTGGTCTCGAAGGAATCGACAGAAGCATCGAGGTGAATCTGCGCGGGACGCTCAACGTGGTTCGCGCGGGCGCCCGCGCAAAAAGCCGAGTGAGAAAGTTTATCCGCGCCGGGAGCATCGGGGAATATGGAACCGCATCCGTTCCGTTTGACGAGCTCGATCGCGAGCGTCCCATTTCGCCTTATTCAGCGAGCCAGGTAGCGGCCACGCAATTTTGCCAGGCGCTTCAGCTGCAGGTTCAGTTCGACTTGGTGACAGTGCGTCCAGCTCTCGTTTATGGACCGGGTCAAGGCCAGGGCTTTTTCATTCCTCAGCTGATAAGAAGCTGTCTCGAAGGAACCGACTTCGAGATGACGGAAGGGAGTCAGAAAAGAGATTTCGTGTACGTCGGCGATGTGGTCAAAGGTCTGCTCTTGGCGGCATCCTGCGATGGACTCGGCGGGGAGATTTTGAATCTTGCCACGGGCGAAGGTCATGCGCTCGCGAATGTTGCCAGCCTCGTTCGCGAACTGACCGGCAGCTCGATTCAGATCAAGCGTGGGGCGCGGCCTCCGTCGGTTTCGGATCCTCGGGACCTCATTTCTTCGACCACTCATGCGGCGGCGAGACTTGGTTGGCTGGCCGAGGTGGGATTGGAGGAAGGGT
>JADGQR010000252.1 GCA_017881685.1 Gemmatimonadaceae bacterium | reverse complement strand
CTATACGCGATTGCCGGAGCGTCTGCGTCACAGTCGCCAGTGGCACTACTCCCAAGAGCGCTTACGCGGGCAGTCCTGCAGGAGCTGGGATGGAAAAGAAAGCGGAACTGACGCCGGCCGCAGCGTCAGTTCCGCAATCGATCTATTTCCTGGCCGGCGCGGGAGGCATTGCTGGTGCCTTGCCGCTGGTAGTCATGTGGCGCGAGATCTTCCACGATCCATCGGCTTGTTTTCGCAGCGTCACGAGGTAATAGCCGTGATCATCGATCGGCTTGCCGTTCGGAGGGTTGATCGTCTGATCGAACGTTCCGTAGTCGTAGCCGAGGTCGCCGCTTACGACTGTCTCTTTTGAATCAATGCTCTTGAGCGTGGTTCCGGCGAAGCCCTGAGCAAGTCGCGTCTGGATCTCCGCCTTCCCGGTTGCAACCGGTGTCTGGTCGCCGACCATCACTGCGTCGTCCGTATACAGTGCAGCTACCGCGGCTGAATCCTTCTTGTCGGAACCAGCCTTCCATGCGTCGCGGGTCTTTCCGATTGCATCCTTGGCGGTGTTGTCATCGGCAGGCATTGCCGCTTTCATCGAGTCCGACGCCATGTTCGTCGAATCCGATGACGCCTTGTTGCCCGCATTGCACGCCGTAGCGACTAGAAGAAGCGAAAGCAGAGATAGCGATTTGCGCATTACAGCTCCTGTCAGGGGTTGGAATCGACTTGCAAGAGAGATCGTTGATTTTGCACTGTGGTCCTTCTGCGTCAAGACTCCTCCTTCCCCCGCCTACTGCACTGAGGCTTTCAACTCCGGCAGGTTCTTCTGAGCCGGATCGGCCGAGTGCCATATCGACTGGATCGTCGAGTATGTCTCGCGTGCCTTGGCCTTGTCGCCCATCGCCGAGGAGGCACGAGCAAGCCCCAGCATGGAACGCGTTCGACGAGGCGCGAGCCTGAGTGCCCGCTCGAATTCATCGCGTGCTTCCTTTGGTCGCTTGATTTGAAGAAGTATCTCTCCGAACATCTCGTGTGATGGCTTTGTCACGACGGGCGGGCCGAAGTCGAACGGCATCGCGTCTTCGCGAGCGGTCGCGGCACGCATCAGAGAAACGGCTTCGTCATTCGACCCCTGTGCAAGCTTGATCAGCGCCTTCAGCTCCATCTCATGAATGGCATCAATGGGGTCAACCTTTGTCCCAGCGGCGGCGTTCATTCGTGAAAGCTCGATCAGCTCTTTGGCCGCGCCATCCTGATCGCCGATCTTCGCGGCACCGTAACCCTGAATGAAAGTCCAGTAGCCTCTGTCGCCTGGATCGGTTGGTTGCGAGCCGGCGTCCCACTTCGCGACTTCGCCGTTCCACTGATCGGTGTCGATGAGATACTGTCCCTTGAAGGTCCAGTTCTGTCTCACCGCACCTGCCGGTCCTCGTCGAAGCGTCTGGAGCATGTGGAGTGCTTCGTCATACCGGCCCTGCTGGAGGTAGACGTAGTTCAGCCACATCGTATAGTGACCGGGCCGCCACATGTCGTGATAGTGTCCGGATGCAATCTCGTTCTGCGACGCCACTTCATCCCACATTCCAAGCGCCATGAAGATGTGAGTCGTCATGTGCTGAGCGTGTGCGGCGCCCGGCGCGATCTTCGAGTACGCGCGTGCCGCTTTCAGTCCAAGCGCGGCGTGTGCGGGATCGTCGTATGAGTGGATGAGATAGTGCGCAGCGCCTGGGTGATCCGGATACTTGCTGAAGATGTCCGCTGCGATTTTGCCTGCACGCAAATACGTCGGGACATCGCGAACGCCCTGGTTCAAGCCGAGCAGCGATAATGCATAGAAAGCACGCGCTTCGACGTCGGAGGGATAATGAGCCGACAAGCGCTGCATCGCGGCGGAGTATACGGTATCGCGATGCTGCTTCGTTCCGTTGCCATAGAGGATTTCGACCGCGTTCAGATACGCGGCTTCGCGTGCAGTCTTTGCCTTCGCTCTACGGACTTGCGCAGATGGCCCGAGCCTGGCGAGTGCTGCCTTCGCTGCATTCAGATTCTGTTCGTCCCATACCGGGTGAGTGTAAGTCATCGCTTCACCCCAGTATGCCATTGCGAAGTTCGGATCTTCGTGTTGTGCATTTCTGAACTCTGCCGCGGCCGAGTCGTATTCGAAGCTGTGAAGAAAGAGAACGCCGCGAACAAAATGAGGTTGGGCTGCGCTCGAGCCTGATGTCGGGAAATAAATGGTCCCGAGTCTGTTGCTCTGCCCGCACGCGATGCTGCCGTTGACGAGCAGCAGCAAAAGAGCGAGCGGCCATCCGCGACACAATCGATATTTCTTCATCAGGCGTTGAGTTGGGTGAGAGTGACGCGCACGTCTCCAGCGTCGTACTGAACCTGAACCATCCACGGCGAGCAACAGACCGGGCAGTCTTCGACATATGATTGGCTCGAACCGCCGCCCGGGTCGACACTCATTTCGACTTCTTCCCCACAGTACGGACAGCGAACGGCAGTTTCCATATCGGCGACACCATCCCCGAGTGGAAATTCGTCGTCCAGTGAAAGGTCCTCTTCGTCCATTCGGGGAATGTCGCACGGTAAATGGCCACCTGGCTAGGTTGGCGATGTCTCAGCTTCGGGGTACCAAAACCAACCTGTTTCGCACCGAGCCGTCTGTTGCATCCCAATCGTCCTTAGCCTATGTATTGGCGCCGTTCGAATCCTTGTCCGAGCTTACACGACTTGGCCTTAAGAAATTTGATTTTTCGACTGCGCTACGGTACGCGCCTGATCACGTTCGCACTTGTGTGCGCAACCGGCTTCATCACTTCGCTGCCGGCTACAGTTACCGCCCAGGTCCAGTCCGGCACAAATCAGCGTGAGGTGGCAGTGCGTCTGAGGAACGCAGGCGATTTTGCCGGAGCCGTCAAAGCTCTTCGTTCCCATCTGGCGTCGTATCCGGACGACGGTGATGCCCTTCGCCTCCTGGCCCAGACTCTTTACTGGCTACAGGATTTCTCCGAATCGCGAGCAGCATACGAGAACGCGCTGAGCATTCATCCTGAGGATACCGAGCTGCGTCTTCAGTATGCACAGATGCTCATCGAGACCGGCGATGGAAACCGGGCCCGCGACGTGCTGGCGGGACTTGGATCACAGGAGACTCACGGCCGGGTAGATGCGATACTTGGCACCCTCGCATACTGGGAAGGTGACCTTGCCCGCGCTGAGGACCTCCTCAGCTCGGCGATTGCTTCTGGCGACACAGATCCTGCGATACGTCGCATTCATACGGACATCGCCGTCATGACCGCTCCATGGGCTGGGATGACTCCCGCATATCAGCATGACGATCAGCCGATCACGCGGTCGGAGATCGGAGCCGAAGCAGGCTGGTTTCCGTCTTCATCGACTTCAATCAAAGTCACCGCACGCGGGCTTCGTTTCGCACTTGGCGACACTGCCAATCGCAATGTCTCGCTAGCTGATGTCGCCCTCTCTCACTATGCAGCCGCCGCGCACACTGAGCTGGAGCTCGGCGGTGGTGCGGTAGCGCGCTCATTTGGCTCGTCGGTCGGCTACACGGCAAGAGCTGCAGTGAGTTTCCGCCTGCCAGCACACTTCAAGCTAGGTGCTCGCGGAGAGAGATCGCCCTATTTCAACACGGAAGCGAGCCTTTCGCAGAACGTGGTGACCAATACGGTGATCGGGTTTCTGAGTCTTGATGATCCTCGAGGCTGGCTGGGCGAAACGGCATATCAGGCGCAGCGTTATGAAGACGCCAATACGGTGATGACCGGTTACGCCTGGCTCCTCGCGCCCCTCATTCACTCGAGCACGCTGGACATTCGCGCGGGTTATGCCGCTTCTCTGCAGAATTCCTCAGAGAGCAGATTCACCCTCGCGCATCCGTCTCAGCCATATCTGCCAAGCGACCCGCGTTTCGACATGAGTGGAGTATACAGTCCGTACTACACGCCCATCGATCTTCAAAGCCATTCAGCGATCGCTGCAATGACGGCCCGCAGCAGCAATTCAGTAATCTTCAATGCCGGCGGATCGTATGCATTCTATGCGACCGAGACAGCGCCAGTCTTTCTCGCAATTACAACCACGACGCCCCCGGCAATCACCGTCCAGCGACGCACCTACACACGAAATTTCAACCCGTGGAATGCGCACGCTTCTCTGGAGCTCAATCCGTCGGCGTCTTTCAGCCTGGTCGCGAGCGGTGAGACTTTCCGGACCGGATTTTATGCAGCAACCGGCGCGTCGGTAGGGTTGATCTATCATTTCGCGGATCACGCAATAAAAGCGGCGGGCGGATACTGAACGCCGCGGAACCGCATTCTGCCGGACTCTGGCGGCATAAGACTGCGGCCGATGTGAGGCTTCGAGACAGAGTCGTTGTCAGCGTACTCACAGGAGTAGGCATTGCGGCGGTTCTCCGGTTAGCCGACTGGTGGTTTCGGGCGGATCACATCGCGGAACCTGTCTTGTTCGCTCTCCTGTCTCTTGCATTCTGGTATGGCATCAGCCGTGTCGTGCTCGGCTGGATCAATTACGCGGCCATTGCCAAACCAGCACACCGACCTGCGCCCGCTGGCCACAGCGTCGCAATCTTTACGACGAGCTCGCCCGGTGAGCCTCTATCGATGTTCGAGAAGACGCTCGCTGCATGCGCTGAAATTCGATATCCGCACACTACCTACCTGCTCGATGACACTCAGGACGCACGATTTGGCGCAGTCGCGGAACGGTTCGGGGCAAGGCACCTGGAGCTGATCGGGCTGCCTGGAGCGAAGGCAGGCAAGATCAATCGTGCCCTCTCGCTGACGAACGAAGACTTCATCCTCGTGCTCGACCCGGATCACATCCCTTTTCCGGAGTTTCTCGACCGGGTGCTAGGTCACTTCGATGACGACAGCGTTGGGTTCGTTCAGGTTTCGCAGGCGTATTACAATCAGTCGCGATCGTTCACTGCTGCGGCAGCGGCGCAGCAGACTTACGCTTTTTACGGACCTGGTCAGATGGGACTTTATGGCCACGGGGCCGCTGTCGCTATCGGAGCAAATTGTACGTTCAGGAGAAAGGCACTCGAGTCAATCGGCGGACATGGAATAGGCCTGGCTGAAGATCTCGTCACCGCGATCCGCCTTCATGCAGCAGAATGGAAGTCCGTCTACGTGCCGGAGATTGTCAGCCGCGGGCTCGTTCCAGAGGACCTCGGATCGTTTTTCCGGCAGCAGATGAAATGGTCGCGTGGAGTGTATGAGGTTGTGTTTGCAGAGCTGCCGCATGCGATCGGGGCCTTGGGGTGGAGACAACGACTTTCCTACCTGACGATTGGCACGTACTACTTCTTCGGCGCCACGACCCTTCTCTATCTGATTTTTCCTTATCTGTATCTATGGACGGGATTTCAGCCGACCTCGATGCGCTTTGCAGAGTTTATCGCGGAAACTGGTCCGGTCGCATTGGTCGGAGTCGTTCTCTACCTGTTCGTACAGCGCTGGATGTGCGATCGCGATACGGAGACTGGGTTGCATCTCAAGGGACTGGCTCTGAAGATCGCGTGTTGGCCAATTTTTCTTGCCGGGACGCTTCTGGCCATTGTGAGAGCTGACATTCCGTACATCCCGACAGCAAAGGAATCCGTCCGCGGTCGTTTCCTGAATCTCGCCTGGCCGTCACTGTTGCTGATTTTCATTTACGTCGTGACGCTCCTTCACGTAATCAATGTCAGGCTTCGCGCTTCGGAGGGTTCGCTCGAGCTGAGCAGCGGGGCCGTGTGGGGAATGCTTCTCTTTGCGACGTTGCCGGTTTTGATGTCCGGTGGAGCGATCCGCGCGGCGTGGCAGGCGCGATCGCTTCCGAAGCGCCCTCCATGGGATGAAGTAGACGTCACTCGATCAGGCGAAGCATGAGAATACGTCATCGCGTACTCCTGGTAACGATCGTCATTGGTGCTGTATTGATCGGATCTGTCGCGCTGACGTCACTATCGTCATCGTCCGAAGGCCCTATGTCACACGCGCTCGATCGGCTCGGCACCATGTTCGGGTCTTTCGAGCACAGGATGCGCGGACAGTTGCAGGGACCAGGTCGAGCTGCTGATCTCACGTGGTTCGACGCTTATCGCAATGATCCGGAGAAACTGAGACACCCCGACGTAGTGCTGCTCGGTGCGTTTGACTCGGGAATTCCGGGAACGCTGGACGGCGTCATCGGACTCGAGCACTCGCTCTCAACGACTCTGCCTCTCATACAGATTTACACGGCGTGGGGTGACAGACCCGATCAGGATTTTCCGCTCGAGCTCGTCACAGCAATCTCGGACATGGGATCCGTACCCGTTGTGACGTGGGAGCCCTGGCTCAGTGATTTTGCGAGCGATCTCCATCCGCAGATACCGCTTCGAGATCAACGAGACAGACACGGAATGGCCGCTGTCGCGTCGGGCGAATATGACTTCTATATCGACGCGTGGGCCGCAGCTGCGGCGAAATTTCACAAGCCGATTCTGGTTCGTCTTGGTCACGAGATGAACGATCCCTACCGGTATCCGTGGGGACCGCAGAACAATACGAACACGGAATACATCGCAGCATGGAGACATGTCGTCGATCGATTTCGACATGCGAATGCCACGAACATTCTCTGGGTGTGGTCTCCCCACGTCGCATACAAGTATTGGGAGACGTACTATCCCGGCAACGAATACGTTGACTGGGTTGCGACCGGCGCGCTCAACTTCGGCCCAATTGCGCAGTGGTCACAGTGGTGGAGTTTCAAGGAAATTTTCGGCCAGAAGTATCCGATGCTTGCCGCGTTTGGAAAGCCGGTGATGGTGGCGGAGTTTGGCTCGCTTGCCGTCGGAGGAAATCGGGCAGCATGGTACCGGGACGCCCTTGGTGGTCTCACATCGAAATATCCAGCCGTTCATGCTCTGCTCTTCTTCAACGTGAAAGACGACCAGACGGTCACATACCAGAAAGTTGACTGGACGATCGACGGTGATAGCGCCGTTCTCCGAGCAGTGCGTCCGGTGATCAAGAAGTGGGCGCCTCCGAACAAGTAACCGGAGACCGGAATCGCGCCCGGATCGGCTATGGGGCTGGGGATGACCCAGCACGCGGGTTCCGGTTGCCTGGTCCTCTCTATATGTTGCGGACGTGAGCCAGATCCGATTCAGCATGTGCATGTGTTATTGGCACCCATCTCTTCTCCACGGAGGGCTGGCGATCTCGCGCACATCCGCATGATCTGACCACCCGGGCCAAAAGCCCTCGCAATGCCGAAGCAGGCCGCGACTCCACTGGAGTGCGGCTTTTTTGTTTTCCCCAACAACCCAGCTCCAATGACAGAGTTCGAAAACAAGCCGATCGCGATTTTATACGAACACCCCGACTGGTTCCGGCCGCTATTCGCCGAGCTCGACCGGAGAGACATCGAGTACGTGAAGATCCACGCGAATGCGCACGTATACGACCCGGCCGAGACGGACATTCCGTATTCGCTGGTTTTCAATCGGGCGAGTCCGTCGGCATACCTCCGCAGCGAAGCGGAGTCGACGTACTTCACGCTCGACTGGATTCGTCATCTTGAGAAACTCGGCGTGCCTGTCGTGAACGGTTCGACTCCATACACCATGGAGATATCGAAAGCGCTTCAGCTCGCAGTTCTCCAGGAACTCGGCCTTCCCTACCCGCGCGCCCGTGTCATCAACAACGGACGCGTCGCACCGGAAGCCGCGAAAGGACTGCGTTTCCCGGTGGTCGTAAAAGCGAATGTCGGCGGAAGCGGCGCAGGAATCACCCGCTACGATTCGCTCGAAGAGCTCGAGCGCGCAGCAATCAACGCATCGATCACGCTTGGCATCGATCACACCGCGCTTGTACAGGAGTTCGTGCCCTACGCCGACGGACACATCACCCGTGTCGAAACACTGGGCGGCAAATTCCTTTACGCAATCAACGTCTTCCCTGCGGAGGATTCATTCAATCTCTGCCCCGCCGATGCCTGCCAGACGACCGAAGGCCAGGCGCTCAGTCGTTCTGCGTGCGCACTCGACGCTCCGAAAAATGGAATGCGCGTCGAAGCGTTCACTCCTCCCCGCGAGATCCTCGAGCAGGTCGAGCGAATCGCCGAGCGGGTGAAGCTCGATGTCGGCGGAATCGAATACATGATCGACTCACGCGATGGCAAGCCGTATTTCTACGATATCAACGCACTGTCGAACTTCGTGGCAGACGCGAATAACGTGATCGGGTTCGATCCATTCGAACGACTGGTTGATTACCTCCTCGGCCGAGCAGGCATCACTGTCGCCGGGAAAGAAACGGCGGGGGTGGCCTGATGCGATTTGGATACTGGCTACCTGTTTTCGGCGGATGGCTTCGCAACGTTCCCGATGAAGGAATGCACGCGACGTGGAATGACGTGAAGCGCCTCGCTCAGCGAAGCGAACAGATCGGATATGACATCGCCCTGATCGCGGAGCTGTTCCTCAATGACATAAAGGGAATTCGTGCACCTTCGCTCGATGCATGGAGCACTGCCGCGGCTCTCGCAGCAGTGACAGAACGACTGGAGTTGATGGTCGCAGTCCGGCCGACCTTCCATAATCCGGCGATTCTTGCCAAGCAGGCGGCGAACATCGACCAGATCTCGAACGGCCGCCTCGCACTGAACGTCGTATCGTCATGGTGGGCAGACGAAGCACGGCGGTACGGAATCCAGTTCGATGAGCACGACAACCGGTACGCGCGCACCGAAGAGTGGCTTCAGATAGTGAATGGAGTCTGGACCGAGGAGTCATTCAGCTTCGTGGGGAAGTACTACTCCGTCGATGAGACCGTCGCGGAGCCAAAGCCTGTTCGCTCTCCTCGTCCGCCGATCTACGCCGGCGGCGAGTCCGAAGCCGCAAAGAAGCTGATCACGCGCGACTGCGATGCGTACGTCACGCATGGCGATCCAATCGAACGCGTTGCACCGAAAGTCCTCAACATCCAGTCGCGCCGGGCTGCACATGGTCTCGACCCGATGCTCTACGGAATGGCGGCATATGCCATTGTGCGTGATAATGAGGCAGATGCTCAACGTGAGCTCCAGCGAATCACGAACGTCTCGCCGGGATCTCCAGGATATGGGAATTATCAGGATTGGATATCACACACCCGTCTCGAGCAGCAGATAAGCCTCGAAGATTATTCAGTTTCGAATCGCGGTCTTCGTGCAGGCCTTGTCGGCACGGCCGAGCAGGTGGCGGAGAAAATCATTGCTCTCGAAGAGGCAGGAGTTGGGCTACTTTTGCTTCAGTTCAGTCCACAGCTGGAAGAAATGGAGCGATTCGCGGCGGAGGTGATGCCTCTCGTGAATCAGGTGTCTCTATCCCGGTGAATGAGTACGAACATGAACCGAATCAGGCTTCTGATACGATGTGTTGCTCTTCTTCTCGTTCCAGTCGCCTGCGCAACCGGAGGCCATCCCATCAACGGTGATATCGACGTTCTGATGAAGCGGTACGACGGAGCCGTGCCTGGTGCATCGCTCCTGGTCATTCGCGACACGAAGTCCGTTGTCCGACGCTCATGGGGATTGGCCGACGTCGAAGGAAACGTCGCTGCAAATCCGGCGACCAATTACCGCCTCGCATCAGTGACGAAGCAGTTCACTGCCGCGGCGATTCTTCTGCTCGCTCAGGATAACAAGCTCGAGCTGAGTGACAGGGCGTCACAGTATCTGCCGTCGCTGCCGAAGTCCGCCGCGTCGATCACAATCCATCAGCTTCTCACGCACACATCGGGTCTCATCGACTACGAAGACCTGATGGCCGACACGGCGACGAGACAGATCCACGACGCCGATGTGCTCAAGCTGGTCGAGAGCAAGGACAGTCTCTATTTCGCTCCCGGCACTAGCTATCGATACAGCAACACCGGCTACTCGCTGCTCTCGCTCATCGTCGAGCGTG
>JADGQR010000038.1 GCA_017881685.1 Gemmatimonadaceae bacterium | reverse complement strand
GTGACTTTCCGGGTTGTCCTGCGCCCGAGCTGCTTCATTGCTGTTTATCTCTGCGCGTACACCGTCGTGTGGCCAGCGCGGTCAAAAGTGAGAACGTTGTATCTCTCCTTCGTTGCACCCTCCATGCCGGGCGAGCCTTGAGGCATCCCAGGCACGGCGAGTCCCGCAATCGCCGGCTTCTCCTTCAACATTTTCTTGATCAAATCGGGGGGGACGTGTCCTTCGACGACGTATCCGTTGACGATCGCCGTGTGACACGCCTGAAGCTCCGGCTTCACTCCGTATTTCTCCTTGATCATGGAGAGATCCGGCATGTCCATCGTCTCGACCTTGAAGCCATTCGCTTCGAGGTTCTTCACCCATTCCTTGCAGCAGCCGCACTGGGAATCCTTGTAGACCTTGATAGCAATCGGTTCGCCGGTGTTCGATGCGAGGGTCGCAGCGTTCGCATCACTCGCGGCAGCCGCAGCGGCAGGAACCGCCGCCGTGCTTGCTGACTGATCAGGAGTCGATGCTTTGGAGCATCCGACAATTCCGAATACGGCCGCGATGATCAGGGCCGAGCGCTGATGCTTCTTCATCTCGATCATGTTGCTTCCCCCTCTCCCTCTTCAATAGGAGCGCCCTCTTCAAGCCAGGCGCGCCATCCGCCGGCCATCGAGCGCACGTTGGTATACCCCATCTTCCTCAGAGAATCCGCTGCGAGAGCCGCGCGGTATCCTCCGCCACAGTACAGTATCAGATAATCGTCCTTGTCGGGGACGAGCGTCTCGATGTCACGCTCGATGATCCCCTTTCCAATGTGTTCTGCACCGAGCGCATGACACGCCGTCCATTCGTTGTCTTCGCGGACGTCGATCAACCGCGCATCGCCCGCAATCGCGCTCAGGGTGTCATGAACGCTAATCTCCTGAATGCGAGACTTTGCGTCATCGACAATCGCGAGGAATCCGGGCGAGTGCTGCTTGTGCGCCGTCATTTCTTACCGTCTAGCTCCTGGATTGTCTTCGTCGACGGCTGTCGCGACTTCTGCAGACGTGCAGCGACCTGCTCGGCCTGCTCGAACACGCGAAGAATGTTCCCGCCGGCGAGCTTCCTCATGTCCTCATCCGACCAGCCGCGATGCGCCAGCTCGGCGAAGAGATTCGGGTACTTCGACACGTCTTCCAGTCCCTGCACGGTCTCGGTGATTCCGTCGAAATCGCCGCCGAGGCCGATGTGATCGATGCCGGCGATCTGCCGCGCGTGCTCGATGTGGTCGATCACCTGGGACATGGTGACCACAGGAGCTGGATGCGCCGCTTTCCACGCTTCGGTCTCCTTGTGAATCGCGGCCGTATCAGTGCCCAGCCGCTTACGTATTTCCTTCTCGGCATCACTGAAAAGCTTCCCGTGGTCGAGAGATGCCTGCGACGTGAAGCTTGGCACGAAGGTGATCATCGCGACACCGCCGTTGGCAGGCAGCCGCTTCAGGATCGAATCAGGAATGTTGCGGGCGACGTCGACGAGTGCGCGTGAATTCGAGTGAGAGAAGATCACCGGTGCCTCCGAGACGCTAAGAGCATCGCTCATCACGCCGGGTGATACGTGCGCAAGATCGACGAGCATTCCGAGCCGGTTCATTTCGTGGATTACTTCCTTTCCGAATGGCGTGAGTCCATTGTGCCGCGCCGAATCGAGTGCTGCATCGGCCCAGTCGAGCGTCACGTTGTGTGTCAGCGTCATGTAGCGGGCGCCGAGAGCGTAATACGAACGGAGTGCGCCGAGTGAGTTCTCGATTGCGTGACCGCCTTCCATGCCGAGGAGCGACGCGATCTTCTTGTGCTTGAATGCGTCGCGGATGTCCTGGGACGAGAGGGCGAGCTGGAGCTGGTCGGGATACATCGCGATGAAGCGGCGCGCGATGTCGAACTCCTCCAGTTGTATGCGGGCATACCCTGAGTCTTTGACTTCACCCGGGACGTAAATCGACCAGAACTGGCCGCCGACCATGCCCTGTCTGAGGCGGGCGAGGTCAGTCATTCCGGGTGTCGTCTTGCGGAGATCGTAGGCTGCGACGTCCATCGGCGCGGTCTTGCTCTCGCGGATGGCCCACGCCAGATCGTTGTGTCCGTCGATAAGCGGTGTGGATTCGAGGACTTTTCGCGCGCGCGCGAAATCTTTCTCAGTAGCTTGGGCTGACATCGTATTCGGGATCGTGGCGAGCGCGGTCAATGCTATTAACCATCTCATGGACTCGTTCCGGGGCTTGAGAGACAAATGCAGATCGCAAGTATAACGTGCTGGACTCGCCTACTCCATCGGAGTAGAATCCGCGCATGAATCAGCCAGCCGTCCGGGAGCTCGACTTCGGCGATCAGCAGTCGCTCGACGCTGCACTTTCAATCGCCGCGCGCGGCCTGCAGGAATCAGGAATCCTGAAAATCACACGACAGGTTCGTGCGATGATCGCGCGTGGCGAGAGTGTCGTGAATCTGACCGTCGGAGATTTCGATCCTCGTTACTTCCCGATTCCCGAGAAGCTCGCGCGCGGAATTCAGGACGCTGTCGCGCGTGGCGAGACGAATTATCCGAATCCCGAAGGAATTCCTGCGCTTCGGCAGTCGATCTCCGATTACGTCGCCCGCACCGCGGGTGTGCGTTATCCGCTCGACTCGATCGTTGTTTGCAGCGGTGGCCGGCCCGTGCTTTACGGTGCTTATCGCGCGATCGTAAATCCGGGCGACAAGGTTCTGTTCTCGGTTCCGTCGTGGCAGAACGACTCTTATTCGTGGCTCACCGGCGGCGAGTCGATCGTCGTCGAGTCGAGTCGAGCCTCCGGATTTCAACCGACGGCCGAGGAATTCGCGCCGCATCTTTCCGGGGCAGCGATGCTTTGCCTCTGCTCGCCCGGAAATCCCACCGGCACCGTGATGTCAGAGCAGCAGCTCGGCGACATTCTTCGTGCGGTGGTTGCTGAGAATCGTGAGCGCGAGGCGGAGGGCCGGCGGCCGTTGTTCGTTCTTCACGATCAGATGTACGGCGCTCTGGTGACAAAGGGACAGCGGCACGTGTATCCCGCGGCAGTGGTTCCCGAGTCGGCGCGTTATGTCATCTCCGCCGACGGTGTGTCGAAGGCATATGCGGGAACGGGCCTGCGGTTGGGATGGATGCTGGTGGCACCAGCTATTGGGGCACGAATCCGGGATATCCTTTCTCACGCTGGTGCCTGGGCTCCGAAGCCGGAGCAAAGCGCAGTAGCGGCGTTCCTGAAGGATGAAGCCGCGATCGCCGAATTCCGCGTGCAGATGGACGCGCGTCTCCATGATCGGTTGAACGCGATGCAGGAAGGTTTTTTGGCGCTGAAGTCGGCCGGCCTCCCCGTCGACTCGATCAATCCCCAGGGCGCGATCTACTTTTCGGCCCAATTCCGGCTTCATGGAAAGACGGTCGACGGCCGTTCGATCGTGACAGATGAGGACATCCGGATGCTGCTCCTGGAGCGTGCGGGAGTCGCGGTGGTGCCATTTCAGGCGTTTGGGGTTCGCGAAGAGACCGGATGGTTCAGGCTTTCAGCCGGGGCGGTCTCGATGGACGAGATTCACGAGATGTTTCCGCGGCTTCGGGCTCTACTCGGTGAGGTCGGCTGAGCCTTCAGCGCAGGAAATGCCGCCCCAAAAAGCTGAAACAATCGACCTCGTGAATCCGTCCGGTTAGCATGTTCCTCGATCCTCGCGGCTTGTTCATGCTGGTGGTTCTGGTCGGTGTGACTGGATACGTCGTCAAGAACGTCTTATTCGCAGTTTACCGCCTCAGCAAAGGCACCGAACCACGAACCTCCAACGACCGGCTGGCCGAAATGGAGGAGCGTCTCAGAAAGATCGAAACCGCGACCAGCAGTCTTCTGGTGGACATCAGCAGCATCAAGGAAAAGCAGCGCTTCATGGCTCGTCTCCAATCGGGTGCGCCGCCGCGCGAAACTCCGGCGACGGAGAGGCGGCCAGAAGGTGACGTCTCGCCGATGGTGACTCAGAGCATTCCGATCATTCCGCGCGTGGGAACTCCGCGCTACTAATTTCCTTGCGCTTCACGAGTGTGAGGATCGTGTAGACCGCGACGGGTTCTGAATCCTGATTCGTGACTTCGACGTCCCACGCAACGACGCCCTGGGGCACGGTGTCGGGCTGCGTGTCCTTCGCTGTCTTCTGCTTGCAGGTCAGTCGAACCTGAATCGTGTCGCCGACGTACACCGGCTTAACGAAGCGAAGGTTGTCGAGACCATAGTTCGCGAGCACCGGACCAGGCGCTGGATCGACGAACAATCCCGCAGCGGCTGACAACACGAAATATCCATGCGCGACACGCTTCTCGAAGAACGAATCCTTCGCCGCGATGTCGTCCATGTGAGCGTAGAAGAAATCGCCACTGATTCCCGCGAAGTTGACGATGTCGGCTTCAGTAACGGTGCGACGATGCGTGATCAGCGTCTCACCGATCTCCAGCTCGTCGAAATACTTTCTGAACGGGTGGATGCGATCTGTCAGTGTCGCTGCGCCCTTGATCCATTCGTGCGACACGCTTGTCAGTGTCGTTGGCGAGCCTTGGAGTGCAGTGCGCTGCATGTAATGCAGTACGCTGCGAGCGCCGCCCAATTCCTCGCCACCGCCGGCACGCCCTGGTCCCCCGTGAACGAGACCGGGAAGTGGCGAGCCGTGACCCGTCGAAGACTTCGCGCTCGTCTTGTCGATCACCATGATACGGCCGTGATGCGACGCGGTGCCGAGAATGACGTCGCGTGCGACGCGATCGTCTGATGTGAAGAGCGAGCCGACGAGGCTGCCGCGTCCGAGCTTTGCAAGCTCGATCGCTCCTTCGATTGTCTTATAAGGCATCACGGTGTTCACTGGACCGAACGCTTCGATGTTGTGAGGGGCGTCGGTGGTGAACGGCGAGTCGCAATAGAGAAGGGTAGCGGGGAAGAACGCGCCCTTGCTCTTGTCGCCAGCAGCGACATCGAAGTTGTCAGGATCGCCGAAGACGAGCTCCGATCCTTTCTTCAACAAATCGACGTTTGCTTTCACGTCGCTCACCTGCGACTTGCCGACGAGCGGCCCCATCCTGATTCCCTCGACCTGCGGATCGCCGACTTTAACGCCGCCAAGCCGCCTGCTGATCGCCTTGATTACGTCTCCGACCATCGATTCGTGGACGATCGTTCTGCGAATCGCCGTGCACTTCTGTCCGGCTTTCACAGTCATCTCGCGAACGACTTCCTTCACGAAGAGATCGAACTCTTCGGTGCCGGGAATTGATTCGGGGCCGAGCATCGAGAAGTTGAGCGAGTCGGCTTCCTGGTTGAATCGAGTGGAGTTCTCGATCATCGCCTTGCCGGCTTTGAGCTTTCTGCCCGTTGTTGCCGATCCGGTGAAAGTCACCACGTCCTGACCGGTGACGTGATCGAGAAGGTCGCCAGTGCTTCCAACGATCAGCTGAAGCGCGCCTTCCGGCATGATCCCCGACTCGATCATCGCTCTGACCATTCCTTCAGTCAGATATGAAGTCACGGTGGCAGGCTTCACGATCGCGGGCATGCCGCCGAGGAACGTGGGGGCGAGCTTTTCGAGCATGCCCCAGAT
>JADGQR010000251.1 GCA_017881685.1 Gemmatimonadaceae bacterium | reverse complement strand
CGGACCACCGGGCACGATCACGCTGATGCGCACGGCAGCTCCTTCGACTTCGGCGGTCTCGGCTGCCGCGTCGTCTTCAGCGGTCGACCGCACGACGTTTCCGGCATCAATGACCGGAATGTAATGCGCCCCGGCGAGTTGATTCAGGAAGTGCCGGGGCCGTGCGTCGTCGACGAGCGACACGATGATGTCTGCATCAAGGAGACGCGGCAGCTCTCGGGTTTGGCGAATGTCGCTCGCGCTCCAAAACGTTCGAATCGTGCGCACCAGAGAGAATGCCTCGAGCGCCTCAGCGAGCGTGCGGGCTTTGAGAAGTCTCTTTCTGGCGTCCGCCCATGTGTACACGCCAGACCGATTGATGTTGACGTCCTCGATGTGGTCCGGATCCCACGTGCTCACGGTACCAACGCCCCATCGAGCGAGATGCTCGCCGCAGATAGAACCAACTCCCCCGGTGCCGACCAGCGCCACGTGCAAGTCGGCGAGTTGGCGCTGACCCGCCTTTCCGAACACCCGTACCGAACGATCCGCTGCGGCGGGCACTGCGGATTCAGGTCCGAACTCGGCGCGGTCCCCCGTCGATACGAGTGAGATCTGCGACAAGCTGATCGTGCGGACACGCTGGATCGGCGTCATCGTGACGGAACCGGACGTAGCGTCATACGTCAACATCCGGCCGCGCAGGTCAGTGTGGCTCGCGACGAGCGACACGAGCGGCGCGTGTGCGGGAACGAATCCCTCACCGAAGAGAAACGAGGCTAACGATCTGTCCGCCTTCTGGTCGTCCGAGCTCCATTCCGGAGTGCCGGCGCCAGGGTGTGTGTGCAAGACCACCACCCCCGTCCCTTCAGGCTGATCGCGCAGAGCGTCGATGACACGGTTCCAATACTTGCTGGTGATCGTGACGACGGCGCCTCGCGCATATCCGAGATCTCCCGGAATCGGAATGAGCGGTGTTCCGACGATCACGGTCTCCCGCGTTGTTCCAGTGCTTCGATGGCAGAACGCGACGATGCCTCCTTCGCGCGGCGCGGCCGCCAGCGCGAGTCCCTCAACCGCTGCGCGATCTGACTCCGTCCACGCCAATTCTAGGCGGCGCGGATGGCGCCGCACTGGCGTCCACCAGGTACGCACGGCACGCACGATGCGCGCGGCGATTGAAAAGATCGAATCACGGATCCCGGCGAGTGGCACCATATCAATTGCCCTTCTCAAATCGGCGATCGATGGTCGCGACGTGCGTCTCGAGCGTGTCGACCGCCGGGGCCCAAGGATGTATCTTCGAAGACCACGAGAACTTGCGCCACGATTCGTCGAGAAGGGACGCCGTACTCGTACTCGCGGGCGCTTCCGATGTCGCGGACAACTTGATGGTGTCCGGTTTGACGTAGAATCCGCTCGGATCTGGCGCGGCGTCCGGATACGTCGCCGGAACGATGAACGCGAGCGCCTCGAGCACCGCCGGCGCGTACGCCTGTCCGTTCGACGGGTGGTATGGCTCCAGCACTACCACAACCGTCTCGCCGACGTCGACACATCGCACGGTCGACCCCGGTCGACTGAGCAGCGCAGCATGATCGCGCACGAGTTGGCGACTCATCGGAACGCCCGCATCGAGACCGAGTAATCCGTACCGCGAATGGTGGCGCGGAAGTGATCACCGGGTTTCACCATGTGCTTCGCGTCGGGCGGGATCTCCGGCCCAGCCTTGCCGTTGATGAGTTCGAACAGTTCGTACTTCTCGGCGGAGAGCCCGACACGAGCCAGGATCTCACGACCGAACAGATCTTCGCCGTGTGCGGCCACTGATCCTTTCCGCTCGTTCACAAAAAACACACCGTCACCGCCGCGGTGCTCGGTCTCCGCGTTGCCCCCTTCGTTGGGGCTCTCTGCTGTACTGGTCATGGTGCATCTCCTTGGCCGATTTGGCCCGACTACCAGAATGAAGTGCGTCCTATGCTAGCTTTTCGGTGTAGCATTTCGTATACTTCTGAGTGAAAGAAAATGCCGCCGCATTGCGGTATTACTACTATATATCATCTCGTATACTCTGTCAATGCCTCCCGATCCGAAAGCTTCGCAGTTCGGTGTCCGACTTAAAGTAGCGCGCACTCTGCGCAAGCTGTCTCAACTCGAACTTTCCGAGCGCTCGAAGGTTCCCGTAGCGATGATCTCTCACTTCGAGACTGGCGTCCGCGCCAATGCGTCGGCGGACAACCTTAAGAAGCTGGCGAACGCGCTCAATGTGTCGCTCGATTACCTGCTTAATAGAAGCGACGACCCAACGCCCCGCGATGGCCCGGTGCAAGCCGCGCTGCTTCGCACGCTCCATGATGCGCCGCAAGACGTCATGGACTCAGTCGTGCGGATCGCTGAAACGCTTATGAAGCAGGAGCGTGAGCGGTCGAAGGGGCGCGAGTGACGGCTCGCGAGTTCTTGGCACGCAAGACAGCACGAGGGGTGCTCGAAGAACTCGCGATCGTTTCGCTGCCGGTGAATGTGATGGACATTGTCGCTCGTCGATCGTTGCTTTTCGAGGAAAACGCAAACTTCCCGCCAATGGTATTTGGCGCGGTGTTTCGAGGGGGCGATACGTTCGGCCTGATGGTCTCAAAGGACTGTTTCAGCGACCATCATCGCCGGTTTACCATCGCGCACGAACTCGGGCACTATCACTTACCTGACCATCTCGAGCGATTGCTGCCGCACGGTTGTGACATTGCCGTCTCGCTGGCCGGCAATTTCCGGTCAAGCAAGGATCCGTTCGAAATCGAGGCGGACATCTTTGCGAACGAGCTACTGATGCCCGAGAAGTTGGCGCGGCCTATCATGAAGTCTTCAGCTGCTGGATTACCCGCGGTGTACGCATTGGCCGATGCGTGCGAGACGTCGTTGTCGTCGGCGGCAGTGCGTTATGCTGCGTTGACCGACGATCCGATCGCGGTTCTCCTTACGAACAACGGCGTGATTGAATGGGTCGCTCGTTCGGGCGCGTTGTGGCAGCATCCGTGGGCGCGGGCCAACCGGAAGAAGGATTGGGCACCGCGCGGTTCCGCGACGAAGCAACTGGCCAACGATATTCCGCGAGTCCACGCCGGCGAGACTGCGACAACCTCGTGCTTGATGTGTGAATGGTTCGCGGACGCGCCGCCGGCTGTCGAGGTGCAAGAGGATGCCGTCGGACTCGGATCGTTTGGACGTGTTCTGACGGTCTTGCATGCGCCTGACTTGCCGGACGTCGACGACGTCGTGGATTCCGACGTAGGCGACGGTGACGATCCGCCCGATTGGCGAAGTGCCATGCGCACATATCGTCTTGACTAGGGGCCGGGCCACTAACGAACACCTCAGCACACCCCACTGCCGGCCAACCAGTATGACGCTCTCCAAAGACCAGCTCCGCGAACTCGACGAGGCCGCGCTTCGGCGCGACGTGCTCCTTCCGCTCTTCCGGGCGATGGGGTTCGGCGATGTTTTCGAGTATCACGGCGGAGTCCTTGAGCAGGGCAAGGATATCGTCATGTGGAAGGCTGGTGAGTTCGGCGAACGCACGAACTACGCTGTCGTGGTCAAGGCGACCAAAGTGACCGGACAAGCTACGGGCAAAGGAAGTGCGAACGAAATCTGTTTCCAGTTGCAGCAGGCACTCGGCAGTTCCTACAACGATCCCCGCACCGGTGAGAAGCGAACGGCCGACTGTTGCATCGTGGTGTCGAATCATGAGATCACGAAGGAGGCGATCGAGTCGATCAACAACGCGTTGCCGACCGGCGCGGCACCTCGCGTGCGCCAATTCATCGACATCGAGGTGCTATGGGAGTTGATCCAGCAGCACCAGCCCCGTCGAACGGTTGTAGACTCGCTGCGGAAGGCAAAACAGGTGCTGGATACCGCGAGCGATGTGTATCATGTTCACGCGAGCACCGAAGGTGCCGGCGTCAAACTGTCTTTGAAGCTTCGCGACGGAGTCGATCCGGCGCAGGCCATGATTCACGGGACGATTAGGGTCGGGGGAGACACACCAGAAGGTCGAGATGCCATCGCTGCGTTGCAGCGACATCTCTCGACGGGAGAGGGAGCGACCATTCGTGGCGCGGCCGTGCGTCTCGCGCTGCCGCAAGGGATACAGGATATCGTCGGCGAGTTTCCGGAGGAAGGGCAAACGCTCGTGCTTGGGCCGAGACGTTCGGCGGTTCCTGTTCTAGCCTCGGTTCGTCTTGTCAGTCCTGACGGAATGGTGACCATTCAAGAGTCACTCAAGTTTGAAATGACACAAGTCGGAAGTGAGGAAGCGACGATCGTCGCCGACGCGAGCTCAGTGCCATGGCGGTGGACCTTCAAGCTGCAATGGAATGGCCAGCGAATCGATCTGAACTGGAGCTATGATCTGCTTGGGGCTCCTGTCCGCCGTGCCCTGGACGCGGTGCGGTTTGCCCGTGCGCTCGCAATCGGAGGACGTCTAGAGTTTACCCGCGCCGACACCGGCCAAACGATTCTTGGGTTCGATATCGAGTCCGGCAAGGCACCGGCGCCTGACCCATGCACGATCCATCTCTTGGAACGCGCATTGATGATCCAGGAGAAGACCGGCGTTGTACTCACGGTCCCGACGAGGGAACTCACGGAACTCGATGTAGAAAGTGTGCTGTCGACCGCCACCATTGTGGAGACGGGAACGCTGACGGCGTCATCGAGCGCGTGTACGTTTTCGATACCGTCCGAAAACCTTCAAGCCCTAATCGACGCCCTTCGAACTGAGGGAATGTTGCAGGCGCAGTTTCGCGACACACCGCCGGTCGACGTCTTTGGATCCCGTATTCATCTCGGACCTTCAGAAGTCACACTAACCAACTTTCGAGCGACTGAGGAAACGTTGCTCGAAATGGAAGGAGTCCGCGACGCGTCGGACCGCCCAGAGAACTTCAGCGTGCATCTCACCGCAGAAGAGAACCTCCAAAACGTTCACACTCGCTACGAACGCTGGGTATCTGAGTAGTTGCAGGGCAATGACTTAGCTGCTGCGGCGTTATGCGGCGCAGTCGTCTTACGAAATTGGCTTGATAACAGCCAATCCGATCGCGACTGAACTCGTCTCCGTTTTACGGAATTAGGTAGTTGGGGAGCGGAGGTCCAGAAACGGATGTGCTTGCCAGCCGAAGACTTGGCGAAGTCTCCGTTTTACGAAATTGCTGCGTTGACCCAAATGTCCCCCTCGTTGGGCGGATAGAAGTGGGTCAACGCATGAATTTCTCAAAACGTCCCCAAGAACGGGCGAATGTCGTGAGACGAGAATAGAATGAGGTCGGCAGTGTCTGCGCCGGAATGAGGTTGCGCGGCTCTGGCGTGTGCAGCTCATCCCGGCTATGAGTGCGGGACATGATGAAGGTCACTGCTCTTCACGTAGAAACATCAAGTCGACGAGGATTCCCTTGAGATCCGTTACGAGCGGCGCGCTTTGTCTGCTCCTTCTGGTTGTTCAATCCAGCTTTGCGCTGGAACAGCGTCGGCCGAATCAACCAGCGGCGGCCGAAGCACGAGCGACCTCGATTGCAGACCTGGTTGTTAATGAGCTGTGCGACAAGCGCGTTGCGCTCCTCGGCGAAGCGCCGATGCACGGCTTCGGAAACACGCTTCAGCTCAAGGTGGAAGTCGCGCGG
>JADGQR010000037.1 GCA_017881685.1 Gemmatimonadaceae bacterium | reverse complement strand
GTGCATGCCGAGCGGGAATTCGGTTGGGATACAATCGTGAGTCGTCTCATCGATACGTACCACATGGCAGTGTATCATCGTACTGGCGCGAGAACGCCCATCTAAAGAGTATTGTGGCACCATGACTCCACCCCGCCAGAACACGCGTAAGCAGCGCTCGACTCCAAAGCCACGGCCTTCGCTCATCAGCGAGCCGCTCGACGTCGATCTCATAGTTCCGTGGAAGATCGCCGCGGCCATCTATTTCGCGATCTCCTGCATTTACTTCGCGCCAGCGTTCATGCCGGGTCGCAGCATCTTCGGCACCGACTATTTCGCCGGCGGATATCAGTTCATGGAATTCCTGTCGGGGATAATGCGCTCCGGACATATTCCAAAGTGGGTTCCCTACGTGTACGGAGGAGTTCCGCTTCACGCGAATCCGGGCGGGACGTACTATCCGCCGCGACTTCTGTTCATGTTCCTCCTGCCTGACTCACGCGTGTTGCCGGCAGTCCTGTTGACGCAGTTCGCCATCGCTGGCATCGGGATGTACCTGCTTGCCGTCGAGCTCGGAACCCGCACATGGATCGCCTTCATCGCCGGCCTCGCGTTTCAGTTCACGGGTATCATGATGGCCGGTGTCTACAGCGGTCACGATGGCCGAATCATCGTCGCGACATTTGCCCCGATGGTTTTCTTCATGCTGCACCGCGGCATGCGAACCGGGTCGATCGCCGCATTTGTTGGCCTCGCAGCATCACTCGGCTTCGCGATGCTCTCGTTTCAGATTCAGAGTGCGTACTACCTGCTTCTTGCGGCCGGGGGCTGGGCGCTGTTTTGCGCCTGGCGATTTCGCGAAGCGACGTGGCCGGTCGTTGGTGCGAGACTTGGCAAGAGTTTGCTGGCCGTGTTTTTCGCTTTCGCTCTTGCCGCGGTCAACTTCCTCCCGTTTGTCGATTACGTAGCGGAGTCTCCGCGAGGAGCTGTCGGGGGCCGCGGTTACGAATACGCGACGTCATTCTCGATGCCGCCAGCCGAGATTGCCGGGCTTGCCGTTCCTGAGCAGCAGGGATTTCTACAGACGTATCACGGCAAGAGCTTCTTCAAGCAGCACACCGAGTACGTCGGCGCTCTCGTGATGGGACTGCTGCTGCTCGGCGCAATTTTCTCGAGGCGCAATCGCTACTGGATCTTCTTCGGCGGAGTTGCACTCGTCGCACTGAGCGTGTCGCTCGGCGGATACACACCGATCTACAAGCTGTATTTCAACTTCCTGCCGGGCACCAACAAGTTTCGAGCGCCGTCGATTTCTTTCTTCCTCGTGGCGATGTCGCTCGTGATCATGGCGGCGCTGACGCTGGAAAGGCTAGCGACAATTCGCGATGGAGCGCCCGACGAAGAGAAAGCGGCGCGACGAACAACGAAGTCGACGGGCAAGGCAAGAACGCAGAGCACCTTCGCCGAATACGCTGTCGCCGGTTTGATGGGAGTGGCGGTGCTGATGCTCCTGATGTCGCTGGCGATTCCGAATCAGTATGGAGAAGCCGTCGGATGGATTCGATTCGGCCTGTTCCTCGGCGTGACGAGCTTTCTCCTGTCACGATGGATTCGCGGGGGCTTGCAGACTCGCACGCTTGCGCTTGCTCTGGCGGTCCTCACGCTCAGTGACCTCTGGATCATCGATCGCAATTTCTTTCAGACTGTTCCGCCGCCGGATCAGGTTTATGCTCCGGACGACGTCGTCACGTACCTGAAGTCGCAGAAGGATGACGGTCGCGTGTGGGTGTTTCCGTTCGGTGGGCAGGCCGTTTATCACGGCTTCGAGAGAGTCGGGACCAACACCATTCCGCTTCGCAACTATCTGATGCACTTCGGCATCGAGCAGGCGGGCGGTGAGCACGGCAATCAGCTCGAGCGCTTCAATCAGTATGCGGGTGCGGGCGACAAGATCTACGTCGACTGGCACAACTTCACCGGCTTCCCGGTGTTCATGAGCGCAGCGAACATCCGCTACATCATCAGCGGTCTCGAGCTGAAGATGAACAAGACCGACACTGCTTCGACGCCGATGGGACTGAAGGAAGTTTATCGGGGTCAGACTGCAATCGTGTACCGAAACGATGATGCGCTGCAGCGGTCGTACATCGTGCCGAACGTCCAGGTGATTTCAGAGACCGACAGCGCGCTCAAGTTCATGAAGTCACCGGCATTCAATCCGCGGAGCGTTGCCGTAGTTGACCGGTCGATTGGAACAACGCTACCGACGTCGATTCTGGTTCAGTCGTCGACCATCAAGGTGAAGGAGCCGGATCGAGTGGTGGTGCACACGAGCACCAATCGACCGGCGCTGCTCGTGCTCGCCGACGTGTACGCGCACGGCTGGAAAGCATGGGTCGACGACAAGCCGGCGAACATCGTCATCGCCAATGTCGCGTTCCGCGGAGTTGTAGTGCCGGCAGGTGATCATGATGTTCGCTTCGTGTTCGATCCCGACCAGCTGATCACCGGCCTCTGGATCAGCTCGATATTGTTTGCGCTGCTGATGATCTACACGATCGTCTATATAGTCATGAGAACACGGCGCAGCTCCCCGGATGAACCCGCGGTAGCGTGACTCCACTTGCTTCTTTTGCGGTAATCGTTCCAGCCTACAACGAGGCGGAAAATATTCCGGCGTTGTTTGCGGCGTTGCGGAAGACTCTCGACGACCATTCGCTCGATGGAGAAGTCGTCATTGTCGACGACGGATCGACTGACCGGACGTTCGAGCTTGCGGTGGCCGAGGCGGCGCGATTTGGGCCGCGCGCTCACGTTGCGCGGCATCGGCGGAATCTTGGGAAGACCGAGGCGATGGTCACCGGGTCGCGCGTCGCGACGGCTCCTGTCTTGATCGTGTTCGATGCCGATCTTCAACATTCGACCGAAGATATTCCGCGCTTCATGGCGCAGATCGACTCCGGTTGGGATATCGTCACGGGTCGCAAAGTCGGAGCTTACGAAAAGCAGACGGTGAGCTCTGTATACAATCGGCTGTCGCGATCGCTGTTCGACGTGCCTGTTCGAGATCTCAACTCGATGAAGGCGTTCCGTGCGGAGATTCTTCATGGAATTGCGCTGCGTCACGATTGGCATCGGTTCTTCGTCGTTCTCGCTTACGCGAAGGGTTATTCGGTCACCGAGATCGACATCGAGCTGTATCCAAGAACTGCTGGTATTTCAAAGTATTCGGGATCGAAACGAATTTTCTCGAGCGTCGGCGATCTGCTCGTGGTGTGGTTCTATCTTCGGTTCAGCCGAAAGCCGATGCAGTTGTTTGGCGGGGCGGGAGTCGCGCTGACGGTACTCGGTCTGTTGATAGGGCTCGTTCTCGTCGTCCTCCGGGCGTTTGAGATCGGGCCACCGTCGATTGGATACCGACCACTTCTCGGCCTGGTGTTGCTGCTTGTCGTCGTCGGTATCACGCTTTTCGGGTTTGGATTTACAGCGGAGATGATCGCGCTGCTGCGGAGCGACATCGAACAGCTCAAAATGGACGAGCACCGAAAGAGCTGATGCCCAATCAGAAAATGGCCATCGCGATCGATGGGCCCGCAGCTTCAGGAAAATCATCGACGGCCAAGGCAGTAGCCAAGACGCTCGGATTTCATCACGTCGATTCAGGTTCGCTCTATCGCGCGGCGACGACGGCCCGGGCGCGTGCCGGTGGAGAGCCGTCCACGTGGACTGAGCAATCGGTGCTCGATGCAGCCGCGATCGTCTCGCTTGCTCCGACCGAATTCGGATTCAAGCCGTTGCTCGACGGGCACGAGGTTGAATCAGAGATGCGCAGCGAGGCGGTGACCGGAAATGTCTCTTTAGTCGCGAAAATGCCACGTGTTCGGGACTGGGTTAACTCGATCGTTCGCCAGGCGGGCAGCGAGTACGACGTAGTGGTCGATGGCCGGGACATAGGAACCGTGGTCTTTCCGAATGCTTCGTTGAAGGTCTTTCTCACTGCCGATCCGGCCGAGCGGGCGCGCCGGAGGCTGCTGGAACGGTCTGGCGGGGAGCCGTCTGCTGCGGATATCGACGAAGAGACGAAGAAGATTCTGCTTCGGGATGAAATGGATGCGAAGCAGAGTGGACAGGCGCCGGACGCTATTCTCATTGATACGACCAGCCTTGCGCAGGTGGAGCAGATCGAGAAGATCGTCGAGCTAGGGCGCGAGGCGACGGGTTGACCGTCACACAAAGCCGGCGATCGATCGGGACACGGATGCGCATTTGGAGGCGGCGGCGAATTCGAGTGTGGATCAGGCGGATGTCCCGGTTCACGCTCGAGGGCTTGCACGCGACGACGATCTCGCGGTGGGATTGGTGGCCCGCTGATGTTCCCGGTATTCTGAAACAGCGGCGACGCCCGGCGCAGGGCGCGAACCCACGGGTCGGATACTATATCTGGCACTTCCCCGTACTCAGCCAAACCTTCGTTCGTCGCGAGATCGAGGCGCTGAGGAAGCAGGGCCTTTCGCTCGAAGTTTTCGCCGATGCCGCGGAAGACGTGGAGCTGCTGGACGATCGAGATCGAGGCCTGTTGAAAACGACGGGTTATCTGCTTCCTCTAGACCGGATGCGTCTCGCCCGTTACCGGCGAGAGTTCCGTCGCGATCGCGGACTCGCGTATTACAATCTCTATCTGTTCGTCATGTCGCGCAGATATGGCCTCAGCAAGAAATTGAGGCGGGATCGCGGGCTTTTCAGGCAGGCAGTGTACCTCGCGGGTCATCTTCGCGATGCCGGCATAAATCGGGTCCATTCTCCCTGGGGCGATCGCGCTGGATTCGCGTTGATGCTGGCCGCAAAGCTGTTGGACATTCCATTCTCGCTGCAGATCAGGGCACACGATCTTCATGATCCATCGTACCATCAAGCACTTCGCGAGATGCTCCCAAGCACGGACTTCGTCATCACCAACACGCAGTACAATCGTCCGTTCATCCAGGCGCTGATGATGGGTAGTGGAACCGAGATTCACACGATCTACAACGGTATCAACCTCGCGGAATTCGATCCGCGAGAGCGATTGGCGGCGACCGGCGTCCCGACTCGAATCTTGTGCGTCGCCCGCCTTGTGGAGCAGAAAGGACTGACGTATCTGCTCGACGCCTGCGCTCTCTTGCGCGACCGTAACTTTTCCTTCACCTGTGACGTGATCGGGGGTACCGAGGAGCCTTTGTACACAGCGTACTGGCAGCGCCTGAAGGAAAAGCACGATCGTCTCGAGCTCGAGAGTTGCGTGTTCTTTCGGGGCGCACAGCCCTTCGCGGCGGTCATGAACGCCTATCGCGAGGCGGACGTCTTCGTCCTCCCCTGTGTTGTGGCTCGGGACGGCCGCAGGGACGTCACGCCTAATGCTGTCATCGAGGCGATGGCCATGAAGCTCCCCGTGATCTCCACCCCTATCGCCGGGCTCGCGGAAATCGTTGAGCATGGAACGAGCGGGCTACTCGTCCCTCCGGAGGACTCGGTCGCGCTGGCTGACGAAATCGAACGGCTCGCTCGCGACCCAGCGCTGGCAACGAAACTAGGCGAGAACGCGCGACAGCGAATCGAGAGTCGTTTCGACTCAGACAAGAATGTCCTGGAGCGGCTCCGGCTTTTCGGCGTTACGCCGCCGAATGCTACCCGACAGCCCTCGGCGCAGATGTCATGGCAAGGATCGTAACCGTCTATCGGGATTCGCGAGGGATCTTTCAACCAGTCGAGATGGGCGCCATCCGCTGGCTGAAGATCTCCGAGGCGCTAGCCCGCCGCGGTCATACTGTTGACATCGCGACCAACGAGACGTTGCCAATCGCGATGGAGAAAGCCGCTGCCCGAAACGGATTGCAATTACGCCGCGTTGCTCTGCGCGATGTCCGCTGGTCGGATTACGACGTCGTGAAAACGCTGTTCGATCTGGGCTTTCAGACTCTCGAAGCGTACGGGGGAGCCGGACACCCGTTCATCATCTCGAAGCTCGGCTCCGTCGTCGATGCACGTGACCGCGAAGGCATCTACTTCTATGGAGCGTACCGCGAACAGCTTTATGCGATACAGGAAAGGATCAACGCAACCAGCCGCTATGTCACCGTTCTCAGCGAAAGCGCCAGACAGCTCTGGATGGAACTGTTCGGTCAGAAGCAGAATGTCCTGCTCGTTCCCGGCGCCGCGGACCGGGACATTCCGTCGCTCGCGGAAGATCCGTTCCCTCCAGGCGACCAGGCCCGCATTCTGTTCGCCGGCAATGTGTACAGTCGCGATGACCAGGGAGAAGCGAACGACGTCCTGGTGGCGAAGCTCAACAGCCTCGGTGAGCTGCTGCGCGATCGCGGATGCCGGCTCTACATGATCGGCGTCGGAGACGTGAGCCGGCTCGATCCCGAGTGTGTGACGTACCTCGGCTTCGTTTCGCACGACGATGCGTGGAACTACTTCGGCCACGCGCAAGTCGGGATCGTCGTATCTGCCGGTTCTTTCATGCACAACAACGAGAGCACGAAGATCTATCACTATCTGCGAGCAGGTCTGCCAGTCGTGAGCGAGTCCGGTTTTCCTAACGACGATGTGGTGCGGCGTGCCGGGCTGGGGTT